>CAZSDT010000013.1:0-11208 GCA_964605745.1 uncultured archaeon
TTTAGAAAAAGGAACTGAATTAGCAAATTATAATGGGAATAATCCTGAATTAAAGTTTGATATTAGAAGAAAAGAAGATATTAATATACAAGTAATTGCAACTAGTTCAATCAATGTAATTCATGCAAATACTGCATATTCTTTATTTTACTTAAAAACTTTTTACAAATCAAATAGACTTGCAGCTAAAACAATTTGGGAAGCGAAAGTAAAAGAAGAAAATTTTTCTCTAATGACTGCCACTACTGATACTAATGGTGAATGGCTTGGATCAATGGATTTCTCTTTGTACCCTGCAGGAACAGTAATTGTATTTACTGCAGTTGATGAAAATTATTCCAACCCAGCATATTTAGAAATAACTTTAACAGATGCTTTCTTGTCTCCAACTATACAAACTGTTCCTGATTGTATTGATGTGAAAATTAATGGAGTAAATATAAATTCAATTAGTATTCCCGTTATTAATTCTCAAGTAGGTTCTACTGGCGGAAGTTTTACATTAGATTCTAATTGTATTGATTCAAGAGACATAATTATTAGAAGTGATTTAGGGGTTAGTACTGGAAATAGATTTAGCATAGCTCCTAATGAATCAAAAACAGTTACACTAAATGATCCTTCTTCAGTTATAACTTCTCGGGGCGGAATTCTTGGAGCATACCCAATGCAAATAATGCAAATAGTTGATACAACAAAGTTTAATCAAATCGGTTTTATTGATATAGTTGTTACTGACTCTAATAGTATATTTACTTTAGAAAATGCTATTCTTGATTTGAGGAGCAGTAGTTCAGCTTCTTCGAAAATTACTAATAATAAATTATCTGGAAGAATGGATAATTTTTATCCAAAAATGAATATTAGCACAAATAGTGTTGGGTTGACTTATAATAAACCAGGAAACCCTGAAATAATTTCTTTTACTGCTAAAGTTGTTGGTTCTGCAATTGAATCAGCCCTAAATGGATTTGGTTGGGGCTCAATTTTATTTCAAAAGAGTCATGGAGATAGTTGTTCTTCAACAGTAAAAGATCCAACTGCTCCTGCTGAATTATTTTTTACTGAGAAGTATTCTACTGATTGTGCCCAAATGGCTGAAGCGATAGCTTCACAAGAACCTTCACCAAAAGAAGAACCTGATAGTCCATTGACTGATCCAACTATTCCATTTTATGCACTACCTGCTGCTGTTCAACAACAAATAATTTCACAAATTTATCCTACTAGTGGAAATATTTCAACTATTCCTGAGGATGTTAATTTGAGTAATTATTCAATAGAAGAAAAGGTAAAAAATGCGAGTTTTGCTACAGCAAATGTTAATGTGGGTGGCGTAAAAACATCTGTGACTACTGATGGGGCAGAAGGTGGATTAATATATTATCCTGGGCCTTTGGGGGATATTGAATCTACTGCACATTGTGTTTATACTAATGAAATGGATTGGTCTTCAGCACCAAGACCACCTGAATATGGTTCTTGTGATTATGGTGAATGTTGGGTTGGAGTAAGCGAAAGACCGCACGGAGAAGCAGCATTAATTGAGAATAAAGATTGTGAAAAAGTAAACATAGTTGGATTAGGTCTTGGTGGGGAAGCAATTATTGGAAAATTTTATACTGAGGGAGTAACAAAGCATTTTCTTTGGGTAATTCGTTATGGTTCTGAAGATTGCAAATTAAAAGTGCAGACAGAATTTTTTAGAACACTTCATTGGCAAAGTGAAGTAAAAAAAGTTTGGGAAAAAGATTTTAATCTTTTAACAAGTGAAAGTGTAGTACAATCTGTTGGAAGTTATACAGCAGCAACTCCTACACCTAGATGGGGTAATTATAGTACTGCCATGGGGCACGAACCAGGAGACACTTGGACTGAAGGAGATAAAGCATTCGTATTAATGTGTGTTCAAGGAATGGGGTTTGTTCCTCCTGAAACTGGTTCAAGTGAGGAAGGAAATTATGATATTGGAGATTATGGGAGTCCTTTAATTGAATATGATCCTAGCGGATATATTAAATATGAAATTCCTGCTGATTCAATTCCAGAAGGAACAAGAGCATTCTTAAAGGATGGAAAATATTACGTTGAATATTTTGGATTACCACAAATAGATTCTAAAGATATTAATTTTACAGTAACAAAAATTAATTTAATTGGTTCTGAATATGCAATTATTGAAGTCACTGATTGGGTGAACGCTGGCGAACCAGCTGCTGCACCAGTAGAAGAAGTTGTAGAAGAGGCTGAACCAGAAGTTGAGTCACCAACTTTCTCTAGATTTTTGTGGGAACCAGTTTCAGATGCTGGTGGAACACTTGTTGTTTTGTATAGTCCAGCTGCAGGAGTTGGATCAATTTATGGACCGGATGGAGAATTAATTGAAACAGGAACTTATAATTCCGTTGCAGGAACTGCAAATGGATATTCGGATGGAACAAGATTCAGTCAACAAGGTTCAAGTTATCCTGCTGGAAGTTATTTCCAAGCGGGAGAATATAGATGCGAAGTAGATTCACCAGCAAGTAGAATTGAAGCTTGTGCACTCGTAGATGGAGAAGGAGCAGTAGATGTTGTTCCCGAAAGTTTTGCGCCAGTGGCTAATATGAAAAAAGTAACTCAATCTTTCCAAGTAAAATTAGTTGCAAATCCAAATAATTGTTACTCATTAGAAGGGGAGCCGGGTTTGACTGGAAGAGAATTTGCTCCAAGATTATCATTTGATTGGAATTGGAGTGGAATAAACTACAACCAATGTGAATCAACTAATCCTAGTTACACTTATTGTGATTCAACACAATTTACTATAAGTACTTTCAAAAGACTTGAAAAAATAAATGATTTACTAAATTCAAACAACACTAGACTTATACCTCAATATGCTACTTTTTATGCTTACTTAATAAAAGATGGTTATTCAGCTGATTTCTTAAAAGACTTTGATTATTATTATTCAACAACTCCTTTCGCAAGCACTAATTTTAATTCAACTGGAACAGTAAATGGGTATGATAAATTCATTAGTGAAAATAAAATTGATTTTAGTTTAAGAAATGGATCAACAATTGGTCCTCTTCCTGCAAGCGGGTTGCCGACTGGCGGATTGTACCGAGTAGAAATTGGAGTTGATTTTGAAAATGAAGCAATAACTAATTTATTTAATCAAGGAAATACTAATGCTCAAGTACATGTTATCTTCACTTTGATAAATCAAGCTACTAATTACAATTTATTTTATGAAACTCCTTTTGATGGAGAAGTAGGAAAACAACAAAACGGAACATTTAGTAGAGTGGGCTATGGTTCATCTTTGGATCAAGGAGAAATATCTATTGCTTCGACTGGAGCCGATTCTCTTCGAATCAGAAATTATTCTGGAACTCCTTTAGTTTCATTAAATTATACATCTTCAAATGATTTAATTGAATTAATGAACCAAAAAGTTTTGACTTATACTCGTGATGGTTTAGGTGAAAATTCTTTAAAGTTCAATCCAATGCAACCAACTCCAATTGTAATGAATATTAAAGATGATTCAAATGGTGCGCAAGTGAGAACAGTTAGAGCGCCTTACACAATGAGTGGACATGATTCTGTTGTTAAGACTGACAGGGATTGGAAATTAATTTCATCAACTATTAGTGACGATGGCAAATGTGTTGACTTTTCAAATAACCAAACATATTCCTTTATTGAACAAACAAATGCAAATGAAAAATATTTCCAGTGGAGTTCTACAAAAGCTGGTGCGATTGAACTTGCTACAATATTCTTTACTCCTCCAGCATTCCAAACAAGTTCACTTGATTCTTCAACCGGAACTACAATGCTTGATGTTTCAAGTGTTTATGCAGGCAAAGTAAAGTTACTTACAGTTGCTGATAGTTCACTTGCCAGTGGAACAAGCGTTCAATTAAATTACTTTGATAATCTAAGTTATGCAAAATACACTTCTTTGAAAGGAATATTTGAAATGATTGCGGAAGGCAAGTTGTGCGTTTCACAAAATTCCCTAAACCAAATGCAAGTGTGGTGGAACCAAGACTATCTAAATGGTTTAACAGAATTAGTGAATTATAATAAATCAAATTCCTGCCTTGATTAGTTAATATATTATGTTTGAATACTTTTTTATAAAACTGAAAGTATTTAAATTAAAAAATCCTTATACTAGTAAATTAATGGTGCTGAATAATGCCTAGTCTTAAAAATAAACCTCTAGAAAATAATTATTATTCTGATTATGCTGAAGAAGAAACGCCTGTTGAGTCTGTTAATGAACTTCCTATTAAAAAAATTGCTGTTATTTTGTTAATTATTTTTGCAGTAATAATTATTTTAATTTTAGCAGTGAATTTGTTATCTCAAACCAATAATCTTTTGTTTTTTTCTAGTGATGGAAAAACATTCAAGCAAAATGTTTCGGTATCAAAAAACGGCGAATTAATAGATTCATTTTTTAGTGACGGAAATAGTTTGGAATTGAAGGGAAATCCTCTTGATTCAATTAATGGAAGTATTTCTTCTCCTATACTTAGTGGTGGAACAAGGAGAGGAACAATAACTATTACTGGTGGTGGCGGAAGAATAACTATTCTAAATCATGGTGAAGATTTTTTTATTGATGAAAATGGAACAATTTTTTTTGATGTAAACCCAGCTGATTTAATTGATTTGGATATTTATTATGATGAAAATACTGGGGAATATAATTTTCCTGCTGATTTTAATTATTCAACAACCTTCCAATTTTTTATTGAAGATGAAGAAAGCGGAGAAGAAATTATAATTTTAGCGCCAGTTGTTTTTATTTTTAACAACCAAAATTCTAATTCATGCATAATTTTGAATAGATCATTTATTAATGAATCAACTCATTACGGCTCTTTGCAAACCTCTGCTACACTTAATGTAGTTTGCGAATCTTATTCAAATTTAATTTCATCTGTTAATTGGCAAAGCGAAAGAATGGGGAATGTTGAAATAATTTTAGGTAATTATAATTTTGCTGCAGTTTTGACAGATTATAATAAAACTCTTCTTTCACTTCCTATTGTCGGAGAATATCCTTTGAAAATAATTTTTACTCCGTTTAAAGAAGCTGCTGGGAAAAAAGCTTATTTCTCAGTAAATTTTTCTATTAATGGAGTTAGTTCAAAAATTGATTTTGAAGTTCCAATTGATAACTTAGAACAATGTGTAGAAATTACTCCTGGCGATTTAATACTTGCAAAAAATAGTGAATTTGTTTCATTCAAAATTGATGTTTCTTCTTGTTACTCTGAAAAAATAAATATTTCTTTATGTGATAATGATTTAGGTTGTTCGGGTGGGACAGAAGGCGGAATAAATTTATCACAATATAGTTTTTCACTTAGTCCACGTGGGAATTCAAGCGCATTAGTTAATATTTCTAAAGAAGAAATTGCTGGGGTTTATGGAATACCAATTTATGCAAAAGTAAGTGGAGCTTCAAAAGTTTTGGTTGATGAAAAAATTGTTGTTGTAGAACCTTTTTTGGGAGAAACAGTATATCCGGAAAAATTTATTGTATCTATGATTGGTACAGGAAAAGATTCTATTAAAATAAGAAATATTGATTTGGCTGAAGAAGTAAAAGTTAATTCAAATATTTGTAATTTATATACTAGTTCAACTGGAATTAAACCAGGCGTGGGAAGTGGAATAACTGCATTAACAAATGTTTTTGGGGAAAGCTGGTTAGGTAAATTTGCAACCGATCAAGAAAAATATTCTGGTAGTGGAAAATATCAAGCAGCAATATTTAGTTTAATTGGTGAGTTAGAAAAAAATAGAATACAAATTCAAAATGAATCTAGTGCAAAAAACAGTTTGATTAAACAATCTTACTTAATGACTCAAGATGCTGTTGATAAAATTAATGATGCGAGTGTTGGAACTGATGGAATGATTGATTCACTCACTAAATTAAAAGAAAAAATTGCTGGTGCAAATGAATTATCTGATTTACAACTTGCTAGTCAAATAGCTGGACTTAGTGCAAGCGGAGTTAGTTTAACAACTTCGGTGACTTTTTTGGCTGCAGATGTTGATACTGGTTTAACTGCAGTGACTACAATGAACGGCTCAGTTTGTCCTTCTGCAACTGTTTCTTCACAAGCTGCACTTGCTGCAACTACTTCAGCTGTTAAACTTTCTAATAGTTTAGTTGCAAACCTAAATTTAGTTTTATCACTTTATTCTTCAATTTATACAACTTATTCAACTATAAAATCTTTTACACAAGATGCAGAAAGAATTAATGCTGGCTCTGCACTTACTAATACAACAAAAGCACTTAGTAAATTAAATGAAGCGAAAGAAGAAGCATTAGTTGCATTAGAATTTGCGGAATTATCTTTAATTAATTCCTCAATTGATTCATTCTATTTAATTTCAGATGAGGATGTTAGTGCAAAAAATAATTTAAATGATGTGTTAACACACATGACTAATGTTTTGGCACTATTAACAGAAGCCCAAACATTTCAACTTAATGCAATGGATGACTTAACAATTGGGTTGCCTGATGTAGCGTCAAACACTGAAAATATTTTGCAAATCGCTGCAATGATTGCATCTTTGATTACCACTCTTCCTTTTATGGAAAGTGATGTAAGTGGAATAATTAGTTTAATGGATACAGCGCTTACTAGCACTACTACAGCAATATCTTTAGCTGCAACAGAGTGCTCTTCATCAGAAGGGTTAAGTGCTGGTTGCTGTGCTTTATCAACTACTACTGGTCCAGCAGCAGAAACCGCAATAGCTTCAACTAATCTTGCTAGTCTTTCAACAGCTGCTTCTATTGCAGACGTTGTATCTTTAGTAAATTCTATTTATGGATTATTAAATACTTACCAACAATTATCAAATGATTATACTCAAGATTACCAAACTTCAGTTACCCAAATTAATGCTTTGCTTCCAAAATTAAATGCTGCTGTATTAGCAGTTACTGGTTTAGTTGAATTTCTTCCAACTTCAATTCTTGCAGCAGATTGGCTCGGAACTGAGTCAAAGAAAATAAGTGAAGTTGCAGAATACACAAGCGAAGCATATGCACTTGACGGAGAAGAATATAATGTTAAAAGACTAAATGGGATAGTTGGAACTATTTTAGCAAATGCTTTTGTTAATGGAGCATACCAAGGAGGAGTATATACTAAAGAAAATAATTTTGCAACTAGTGCGGGAGTAACTTTGGTTAAAAAAATTGATAATAATAATAAAATAAAATTAAATTTTTCTGATGAATTAAATTGGAAAGAAGATTGTGCAAATAATGTTGAACTTACTTTACCTGATTACAAAATAAATTTGCTTACTGATGCAGAAAAACCAATTCTATCTGCACAAGGAGTGCTTGCATTTTGGGAATTTACGGATCCTAAAGTATTTGATGTATTTGAAGAACAAATAGTTGATATGGGGTTTGCAAATAATGGACTAAAGAAAAATACTTACGGAGTTCTTGAATTGCCTTTAGTAAAACACACTCATGCAAATCCAACTTTAGCGACAAGCGAATTTGGACCGTTTAATATTCCTGGAGAAAATCAAAATATAACTTACAAATATCACATGAAATTTAATGCAACTCCAAAAAAAAGTAATAATTATACTAAATTAAATGGAGAAAATAGTTGCAGTGTTGGAATACTAAGAGGAGAAACAGGTAGTGAGAAGAGTCTTCCAAGAATTATTTTATCATGGGATTGGAATAGCGTTAATGTTGCAACCAATTCTTTAATGCAAAATAATTCAAATTATTCTAAACAACTTACTTCTGCAATTATTGGCACTAATTCAGACCAAGAACCATTTATTGATGCATCACAATTAAGTATTTTGATAAGCAAAAAACTTGGTTCTTTAGAATATTTTTTAGAAACTGCTCAAATTAATTGCCCAATTAATCCGGTAGAAGAAATTATTAAAAAAATAGCTCCAATTATTCCACTGCAAAATTTAAACGGACAAGGTTTCTTTGAAGAAGAAATAGTTCAAAAATGTTACTTGCCCCTAACTACGCGAGAATATGATGGCTTGCCTGCTTTGTATTACTATTTACCTATCCAAACTAATACTCCCTCTTTAGAGTGGGTTGATTCAACAAATGATATTGTAAAAATTAAAAACAGAGATGAATTTTTGACACTAATTGATTTTAATGCATTTTTAATCAGGGACGGATATGGGGTTGATTTTCAAAGTGATTTTGTTGCAAGCTTTTCTTCCAAAGCATTCAATGCAGCACATTCTTTTTTGAACAGCCAAACAGGAATAAAAAATTATTTTTACAATTCAGATCGATTCTTTTTTAGTTCACGTGCAAATTCATTAGTATCAAAAAAAGAGTGGGTGTTGCCTGATGCTGGAAAATATAGAATTAGAGCTATAATTGATTTTGATGAGACTGCTAAATTATTTGTTTCTTCTTCTCCATCTGCAAAAATAATTATTTCTATTGAATTGCTCCAACCAGTGAATAGCGATTATAGTCCTTTATATTATACTCCAATTGATGGGTTCACTGGCCTTACTGCAAATAATAATAGAATTGGATATGGTTCTTCACTCATTGGGGGGTATAATTTGGATATAATTAATTCACAAGGAGTAGTTCTTTCAACCGAGCAAAAAAAATCTTTAAATAAAATAAAAATAGTTAAATTAAATGATTTCTTTTTGCTTAATTCTCTACCTTCCTTAAGAAGCAAAATACTTGATTATACTTTATCTTCTAGTTTGGATAATAATTCTTCAATAACTTTTACTCCAACGACTGCTACTCCTATTTTGTTTGAAATAAGGGAAAAAGAAGGGGATAGAACTATTTTAAATTATTCAGTAGCAAAAGAAAGTATTGAATTATCTTCAAAATTAAATTCATTATTTATATTATCAAAATTAAATGGGTGTTATGATTATTCTAGCGAAGTTGAATCCTCTTTTATTAATAATGGGCCTGATTATGGAGCAGACAAAGTATTTGGATTATATTTACCAATTGCAAATAAAACTGGTTCAAATTTTGTTAAAACAATTGCATACTCTCCAACACAAATTAATTATTATTTGAAAAAAACACTAACTGGGGCAATTTATACTCCAACCTTGATAAGTGAAACAACTAATGATATTCTTTTGAGCGGAGTTCCTCTAATGAAATCAAATTATGCACTCAATGGAGAAACTCCTGATTCCTTAGAAAAAATATTGCGAGGAGTACAAGCAGGAACTATTTGCAGTGCAAATTTGGGTACAAGGGAAGTTTTCTTTTGGCCAGAAGAAGAAATGTTTAATGAAAAATATGTTGGTGAAGAATTCGCTAACAAATACGCTAATGCAATGAATAATTGCATAAAAGGGATAAATTAGTTTTGTTTGAATTTAATTATTTTAAATTAAATTAGTTGGGATAAAGTTCATGTTATAATTTATTTTAATTTTCTTCTTGCTTTTAATAATCTGTCTTTATTCATTAAGTTTTGCGGAGCAAGTGCTTTTTGTGCAGTTCTTTTTTTCAAAACTCTCTCTCTTGCAGCTTTACGTCTTAATCGGGCTTCGAGAGTTTCCATTGAACTCCCAAAATCGTCTTCTGATATTTTTTGCCTAAAATTGCTTTTTGCATAAAATCCCTTTTCAAACGAAATTATTTCCATTCGTTTTATTCCTTTGGCAATATAAAAAGAATTTATTTTTCCTAAAAGTTTTGAACCAATGTGTCTGTTTTTGAAACCTTTTCTTACTGAAAGAATAATTCCTTCTCCTATTTTTTCTCCGCCATCTTCAATAATTCTATTTTGAGAATATCCTACAATTCTTCTTTTACCAGAAACATTTTCTCTAGCAATTAAAATAATTTCATTTTCTGGAGTGTTGGTGCGCTTCATTGGTGAATAGAATTGATCCATTTCTTTAGTTAATTCTTCAATATCTCTTTTTTTTGCAACACTTACTGTAACGTTTAAGGCCGGTAATTTAACTTTCTGTTCCATACCTATTTAGTGAATTTGTTAAAATAAAATACTATGTTTAATTAGTTTTTCTTTTAAAGGGGGGTTAAAAATTAGTTTCTATCTATTATTTTTGTTTTGTATTTTGAGGATTTATTTTTTAGTAAAACAATTCTTGAATTATCTTTTTCACTTTCAAATTTAAAAGAAGGGAGAAGTTCTAACAATTTGTTGCTAAATTCTTTTGTTTCTAAAAATGTGGGCATGTTTTCTTTCTTTAATCTTTCACGAGAAAAACCTAGCCACATGTATGATTTGATTTCAATAAAATCTGATTGAACTGCTTCTAAAATTTCACTAAACTCTTTTAGAGTACTCTCACTATCATTAATTCCTTTAATTAAAGTTAATCGAATTACCGTTCTTGTATTCAAAAGTTTTAGAAGAGCAAGCGAAGTTAAATACTTCTTCCATCCATTTTTTTCATTATTGCAAGTAATGCTTTTGTATAAATTTTCATTCGGTCCAACCATGGAAATGTATAATTGGGTTGGTAAAGAATCTTCTTTTTGCAGTTTTTGAAGCATTTTTGGATTTTGTCCGTTTGATACTAAAAAAACTGTTTCAGTGGTTTCTCTATTTTTTAATTCTTTAATTAATTTTGGCAAGTTTTTATACAAAGTTGGTTCTCCTGAAAGAGAAATTGCCCAATGCTTTGCTTTAGTTGCATCACTAAATTTACTTTCAGTTACTTTTCCATTCCCTTTAAACCCTGTAATTAATTTTTTTCGTTCACTAATTAAACCGTTCACTAATTCTTTTGGATTTGTGCCTTGCGCAATCATATCAGGAATTGAACCCATGTATTCCTTTGGACGCCAGCAAAATACGCACGAATTATTGCACCAAAAAGTTGTCGGTGCGATTTGGTGACAAGAAATTGTATCCGCTCCATAAAAATCTTGCTTGTAGCAGACTCCTTCTCCTCTTAATGCTTTTTTATTCCACTCGCAGACTTGAATACTTGCATCCTTGAAAAATCCATATTTTTTATGCGAGAAATCACTAAGTAAATCTTTTTTATTCAATTTAGGTGTTTGCATCAAAAATAGAGGGGTGAGGAATGCTTATAAATAAAATCAATCAAAATTAATGTAAGGTGAGTAAATTTGGAAGGAAGCATACAATTAGTAGCAAATTATTTTGATTGGAAAGTAGTAAAAAA
>CAZSDT010000013.1:11308-15070 GCA_964605745.1 uncultured archaeon
TGGAAGGAAGCATACAATTAGTAGCAAATTATTTTGATTGGAAAGTAGTAAAAAAACAAACAATAACTGAAAAAACTGATCCATTAACTGTGGCAGAATTTTTAGCTAGTTTAACTAATAGTGTTGATGGAAAAGTTGAATTCAATTTAAGAAAAAAAGTTGCACTTGATAAATTAGATAAAGCACTCACTGAACTTAATTTAGTAAAAGGCGATGCTGTACGCGCAATGGAAGAAATTAATACTAGGGCTGTTTCAAAAGTGATAAATGAAATTTCTCAAATACCAGAATTACAGAAAAATCAACAAAAAGAAGTTGCAGATTTTTGTAGAGTGTATGCTACAAGAAAAGCACTAAAAAGCTGCGGACTAATGATTGATTATACACAAATAGAGATACCTGGAATGGGAAGACTAAAGAAAAAAGTTCCTAAAGATGCTAAGGAATAATAAAACTCTATTACTTGGACAGGTAAAAAATAGTTATTTTTTATGAGTTTCGCAAAACTCAAGGAGTTTTGCTTGGACATATTTTGAAAATTGTATTGGGTGAGAATTTTTGGTTTTTGAAGAAATAATAATAAATCAATTTCTTCAATCCTTCTCAACTCCAATTTTGGATATATTCTTTCAATTAGTCACTTACTTTGGTCACCCCTTACCTTGGTTTGTTTTAAGTGCATGGTTTTTTTGGGCGGGCTATGAAAAAAAGAGTTTTACTTTAATGACAATACTACTTTTCAGTTCGCTTGTATCAGGGGCATTTAAGCAAATAATTGCTCGGGAGCGACCGACTGGATTAATTGTTCTTGATGATTTAGAAGGATACTCAATGCCTTCAGGACACGCAACCATTGCTGGAACTTTAGCAGGATACACTTACTTTTCAAATTCATTAATTAAAAATGCAAAATGGATTGTAATAATTCTTGCAATACTTACTTCAATTTCAAGATTGTATTTAGGTGTTCACTTTCTTAGTGATGTTTTAGTTGGGTTAGTATTAGGTACAATAATTGGTTGGATAATTTTTAAACTTGAAGAAAAAATAAACAAAGCAAACTTTCACATTTCTAAAATAAAAGAAGAAGCTCTTTTAGTTGGATTCTTTATTTTAGTAATATTTTCTGATTTAATTATTCCCGCTGAATACTATGGAGCATATGCAATATTAGGATATTTTATTGGATATGCAATTTATAGACACACAAAACTAAAAGAAACTTTAACTCTAACAAAAACAAAAACACAACTACTAATTGCATTTGTTGGGGGAACAGGGTTTTTAGGGGTGCTTGGGGTAAGCGCATACTATTTGACTACAGGATTAATTAGCCAAATTTTGTTCTTCTTATCGGGAATATACATCACACTAATTTGGCCGATAATAATATCTCTACTAGTTGAGAAAAGAGAAGAGCAAAAAATAAAAAAAGATTCAAAAAAATCAAAACTGAAGAAACCTTTACTTAAAAAATCGAGAAAATAAATCCACTAAAATTTTAAGCAAAAACTCGCTTAAAAAATCCTAAAAACCAACGTTTAAAAAACACACTTAACACAACTTAATTACTAAACTTAGTTTGCAAAGCAAACAGGAAAAAGTATGAAATCCCCCCTTAGTTTAGCAGCTAAAACGCTCGGCTGTAGTTTCTATAACTCCACGAAGAAAAAATCTTCTGGTGCAGTAACCGAGATACCCCGTGTGCAAGTCTGGGAGGGGGGATTTACCTTTTGGTGCAATTCTTTGGCTAGCCAAATGTTTATTAAAGAAAATTAGCATATAATTACTTGGTTTGTATGGAGTATTTGGAAGCTGAAAAAGTTATTGAGTTTAATTTGCTCGCTTTGACCGCAATTAGAGCAAAAAAGGCGGATCAACCAAAGGTGCTAAGTAAATCAAAGCTTGAAGCAGTCTTAAGGGCATGCAAAGAAAAAGACGGCGATGTTTTTGATAAAGGGGCAATATTGCTTGAAGGAATAGTAAAAGCACACGCTTTTGCAAGCGGAAACAGGAGAACTGCATTCATAGCAATGAAATATTTTCTCTTAATTAACAATGCAAAAACAAGAATAAGTGACGATCCCATAAACTCAAGAATAATGCTTGGAATAAGAGAAGGCTATTATTCACATGAAGAAATAAAGGAGTGGACAAAAAATGGAAAAATCAAAGAATTCAAAAGATAAGTACAAAATAGTGGAAGAGGAAATATCTGAGTTCAATAAACTCATTGACGGACACAGAAAACTACTCCAAGCAATTGGAGAACTATAAGTTAATTTTGTTTCGACTTGCCATTTTTCCGCGTGCGAGTCCGCATATACTGTGGATTTAAATAGTTAGAAAGAAATAATAATTTAGTTGGTTGAAATGAAGAATTTGCTATTTTGTTTTAGTGCGCTTTGTGTTCTTTTTGTTTTGTTTGGGTGCGTTACGCCACCTTTTTGTGGGAATGATGTTTGTGAATCAAATGAAAATAACAGCTATTCCTATAAATATGATGCAGATTACAATTATCTCATAGTGGATCTGCAATTAAACTAGTTTTTTGGCATATCTCTTTAGGAATGCCTATTAAAAGCATTTGCGGTTTTAAATTAAATAGGTAATGTAAAAGCACAAGAGAACAGAAACACCAAAGTGCCTCACACCAGAATACTAATGCGGGGAGGGGAGATTACATCAACAGTGGAAGACTTTCGACCCAAAGCTAATTCTTTTGTTAATCTTTTTTGGACTACAAACTCTGTTCAATCTTACTTGTAAGATAGTATTAAATATTGGTTTGACTATAATGTTAGTGGTGATTTGATGCAACCAATAGTTGAAACAACAAAGATGTCCACTAAGGGGCAGATAATAATTCCTAAGGAAGTGAGAGAATTTACTCAAAGTAAGGAAAATACTCTTTTTACAGTGACTCCTGTAAATACCGAAACAATAATCCTCAAAAAACTAAATCGTCAAGAAATGGTAAAAGAATTTCAAAAAATAAGGACTGAAATGAAGGATAAACTTTCAGAGGATGAGATTAATGACATTATACACAAAATCCAATAAATTAGTGCTTGATACAAACATAATAATTTCTGCGTTAATAGGAAAACACGGCGAACCAGCAAAATTATTTGAAAAACTAATTTTGGAAGAAATTGATAACTATTCAAGCAAAGAAATTATCCAAGAAATAGTTGATGTATTGAACAGAAGAGAAATAACAAAAAGAACAACCAAAGAAGCACGAACATTTATTTTAGAACAATACTTAATACATTCAAAAATAATTAACCCTATTGAAAAGCACAAAATTGTGGTGCATGAATCGGACAATAAATTTATTGATGTTGCAGTGACTTCAAAAGTAGCATTTATTATTAGCGGAGACAAACACTTACTTGAAATAAAAGAATTTAAAGGAATAAAAATAATAACGGCAAAAGAATATTTGGGCGGATTAAATGAAAAATAAACTAATTACTTTAAACAACCAACTAACTACCAACTCTAACTGCTCTCGGTCGTAAGTCTCTGGAGGGGGGATTTTTATTTTTTTTTCTTATTGTTAAAATTCTGTGCTATAAGGGATTTGTTCAAAAACTCAAACGATTTGTTTAAATAAGTAACTACACATAAGTTACTTAGAGGGTGGTTTTATGCCGAATATGACAATGGCTATTCCAAATGAGTTGCATCAAGTAGTAAAGAAGCACTCGGAAATAAAGTGGAGTGAAATAGCAAGAAAAGCAATGTGGGAACAAG
>CAZSDT010000014.1:0-9592 GCA_964605745.1 uncultured archaeon
TAAAAACAGCAGTCATTTCAAGAAGCAACTCAGAATAAGTTTGCCTAGGGTATTGTTTTACTTCTTTTAACCCATTAACAATTTTCTTTTCAAGTTGAATCGTAGTAACCTCACTCACAAAACCACCCATAATTAATATATAATCAATATATAACCAATTATATAAAGCTTTTCTTAAAAACAAAATCTTCCCAAACACCAAATATTTCTTAATTCTTAAAATAAAAACGCTTCGGAGGTAAATTGCCGGAGTAGACAAAAAATAAAATCTTACAATTTGAAAAAGTGTCCAATAAAAAGAGTTATTCAAATTTATTTATTTTCAACGCCATAAATTTTTATCATTTCTTCATAGCACTTTTTTATAATATTGATTAATGGTTTTAAATCCTTTTTTTCACGAGCTTTTTCAAGTGCTTCGTAGTACTTTGGCCTATGTTTGAAAAATATTACGATTGGAGGGTAACCCGCTTTTGTGAGCATATAATTCAAAAAGAGTCTTCCAGTCCGCCCATTTCCATCAACAAAAGGATGAATATTTTCAAATTCTGAGTGAAAATACGCTGTAAATACAATTGGATGAATCTTCTCTCTGTTAGAATTAAACCATCTAATCAGAGCAGTTAATCTTTTCGGAACCTCAATAAATTGAGGCGCAATATGTGTTCCAACCCTTACATTCACGCCCCTTAATTTCCCTTCATACTCTTGTACTTCTTCTAAAAGAGTTCCTTTAACAACCAATTCTTGGATTTGGCAAACCAAATCTTGACTAATTTTTTCACATTTGATTCCATCCAAATGATCATATGCTATTTTATGGTTTTGGGCTTCAACAATGTTTTTCATCGGTTTTTTAGGAGATTGTCCCTCAAACAATAATTTTGAGGTTTCTTTTAAAGTTAGAGTTGATCCTTCTATTGCGTTTGAAGAGTAAGTGAATTCGGTAACAAAATGTTCATAGAAACTCTTTTTCTCCATTTGAGAAATCAATAGAGTCAAAGTTGTTTTTATTAATTCAAATTCTTTTAATTCTTTTTGATTCAAAATATTATCAAAATCAAGTTCCCCAAGTTCAATTAAGGCGTTTTTTGAATTACGTTTGATTAATTCCTCGCTCAAATCAGTGCCCAAAAAAATACGTTTCTTTTTGACCTTTTTACCCACACGCATTGTTTTAGCATAATAATACAATTTATGTCCATTCCTTTCTTTTAACTCAACAAAACCCATAACTATATTGTGGGACTACACATATTTAAATATATGTTTTGTGTAGGCGTACAAATATTTTAATCCTTTCTAAAATAAAAGATTTTTTAAGAGAAAATAAACATAATAAAGAAGAAATCATAATTCCGTGTATATTTTCTTTCTGTGCCCAGCTCTTCTCACTTCAATTATTTTCAATTTGTAATCCAATATTACAAGGGCGCGATAATCTCCCGCTCTTACTTTATGGTAATCAACACCCTTGATTTTCTCCAAGTGCAGTGTTTCTTGTTGTGCAATTTGTTCAAGTTTTTTTAGTAATTGTTGCACAGCATCTTTGTCAAGTGAGTGAAAGTCTTGTCTAGCTTCTTGGGTGTACTTGAGTGTCCACATTTGAAAGCACCCTTAAAAGCCAAGTTCTTTTTTGAGTTGTTCGTGAGAAATTGTTTTACCCATTTTTGATTCAACTAATGACTGCAGTAAACCCGCGCGAAATTCAATAGTATACTTTCCTTCATCATCCCCTTCAGGCACAAGAGCCAAAAGTTTATTCAAAACATCATCAATACTTTCTCGCTTGTAAACCTTTAAACTTTCAATTTTTCCCTTTGTAACTTCAGATACTCTAACAGTGCTATACATATACTCACCTATACACTTGTAAATGCATGTATATTTAAAATAATCTTTTAAAGGAGTTAAATTTAATTTAATAAAAATATTTTGAGAGTAAATTGCCCAAGCAAAGAAAAAATAAAATCTTACAATTTGAAAAAGTGTCCAACAAAAAATGTTTTTATAATTATACTTTTTGTAATCAAACTTTTACCCAATATTCTTTGATTACTTCCCCATCAATAAAAATTTTTACATGATACACCCCTGGAAGAGGATGTCCGCTTACTCCACTTAGCTTTTGTGGTTCACCAGGGTAGAGAGTAAAAGAATATTCCCAAAATCCACCCTCACTAAATATTTCCCCTTCATCATTTTCTCGTGTCATAATCGTTCTACCATAAACCTCTTTTTCACCCTTAGGAACCTTCCCAAACACGGCAAAATCTATTTGATCTATTCCAATTAAATCAAGTTCTTGAAATCGCGAAGAATTAGGATTACCATCCTTTGAGAGCCAAAACTCTAATTTTGATAAAAATTCTTCAGAATATCTAGCAATAATATTAAAATCTTTTTTAGCAACAATAGTTGCTTTTGTATTATTAGAATCAATTTTTACTAATTGAATAGTGTAACTTCCCTTTGGCAAAATATTCTTCCCCTCATTATTAATTGTCCCACTACCAGCCCCACCATCATAAAGCACATCATAATAAGGATAATTATCCAAAGGAATGATTACAACATTTCCATCAACCACCCTAAAAGCAAATCTATCCCCTTTTTTTAGTCCTTCCTCATTAGGATAAATCACTTCACCCGAAGTAAACAAAGTTTTGTTTAAATCAAAAGGAGGTTCTTTATTCGCAGTTAAAAGAAATATTTCTACATTAGGATTAATTTCTTCCATTATAAGTATCTTAGCTTCATTTACAACCAAGGGCACCCCACTATTTCCAAAAAAAGAATTAAGTACACCAAATAATAGAAAAATACTTACTACAAGAACAATTAATCCCAAAATAAGAACAATTAATCCAAATATGATTAACAAAATCGCTTTAGTTAAAAATAATAATCCACTTAGAATTAAATTAAGAACCCCTTTTCTTTTCTCTTCAACCATTTAATAATCCAGCTCTTTTCTAAAATATAAACCCTTTT
The DNA here is from genome assembly GCA_964605745.1 of uncultured archaeon. GTDB lineage: Archaea > Iainarchaeota > Iainarchaeia > Iainarchaeales > JAAZKV01 > JAAZKV01. Next base: position 2,995 of record CAZSDT010000014.1, read on the forward strand.
GTATCAAAAACCAAAATCTAAAAAAGATTTACAATAACCCCATTAACCAACTCATCCCAAAATACCCAGCATAAGCAATAATTGAATAACGAACACTTTTTCCAATTGCACACCCAATCATGAATAAGTGGATTTTAAATTTTATTAACCCCGCAGCAATTCCAACTAAATCAAAAGGAAATGGAAAAAACGCAAAGAAAATTAGTGCAAAAAAACCTTTCGATTCAAGTTTCTTTCCAAACATAAAAATCTCCTCAGCTTGCTTCGCATTAAACTTTTTAAGTATTTTCCTTCCCCCTCTACCCAAAAAATAGCCTGATAGTTCCCCAATCCCCGCACCAAGCCCAGCAGCACATCCAAAAACAATTGGAGAAAATATACCCAAACCAAAAAAATTAATTTGACCACAAGTAAATAAAACAATTTCAAGAATAGGAATAGGAAAAAGAATAGAAGCATTTGTTATAACTGATAATAAAAAAATGCCAATCGGGCCGGCATTTGACAAACTAATAAAGAGAGATTCAATTGTCATGCAAATAACTTACAACCAAAATTAATAATAATCAATTATAAAAAAAATAATGTCCTAATAATAATGAATAATGTCCTAATAATGATGTTTTAATTAATTATTTTCCCATTCCTCATAACCCAATTTTTTAAATTCCCTAACAGCCAAATCATAAACCTTTTTATCAGCAATTAACTTATTTTCAAATATACTCCTCACTCTTCTTTTTTTTAATCGCTTTAAAATAGTCTCCCATGAAGCAATTAAAAGTATTGTTTGAATGGGCTTAGGCAATATTTTCTCTATCCTTTCTTCCGGCTTAATTCCCAAACGAATACAATCCGTTAAATAACTACCATAATATCTATCACAAACTATTGTTTTTCCTTTAGATAATTTTTTTTGAATTATTTTCGCATTAATCAATAACCCTTTTTTGTAGCGATTTAATTCATCTAATTCAGTTTTGCACTTAAGTTTAACTGAAAGAAATTTTGGAGGAGTTTTAATATAAACCCAATTATTTTCCTTAGCAAATTTTTTTGCAAGAAAGGTTTTTCCACTCCCATCCACCCCTTCAAAAACAATTAAAGCCATAAATATCAAACCCAATAACCACTTGTAAAAAATTTTACTTTATCATAAACACTTGATAAGTCAAATCTAATACTTCCCCCCAACTTTTAAAGCTTTTTATTGAATAAACAATCAAATTATTTTCAATTTTAAATTTAATTAAATATTTTTTAAAAAACACATAATATTATTAACTAGTTTTTCATTATATCTATCATGCACAGCAGATTAATTGGATCAGTTATAAAAAAAATTAAACACCCTTTTGAAAAAAGAGGATATGTCAGAGAACTGATTTATGCACGCCCCTCTGGAAAAAACACTCACTTACACCAAGTAGTTACTTCCCCGAAAGCAAATGTAGGAAGAATAGAAATTTTTCAAGGAGAAAGAGTAGTAGGCACGTTAATGTTTCGTTTTGGAAAGGACATTCGATCAAGACCAAAAGAAATTCGTCCAAAAGATGTTTATGTGGATATAGGGAATGTTTATGATGCTTTAGTGATATCACCAACCCACAGAGGAGGAAAACTTGCAAGTCAATTACTTACTGAATTAATTCATTACACAAAAAAATCAACTGGAGGAAACATATATTTGCGAGTCCAATTAACAAATGAAAAAGCAGTTAATCTTTACCGATCCTTTGGTTTCCAACCATTAAGAATGGTTAATGGTGAACAACTAATGGTTCTTCGTAATTCTACAACTAATTAATTAAAATAAAATTTTTAAACCCAAATTTTTATATATTTCATTTTAAAGTTTTATATATTTCATTGGGTCAACAATGTACTTTAAATGAGGATGATTTTTTGGCAAGTACCCATCCATTCGATCTAAATCGCACATGTAGTAATCATCAAATTTTTTATTGAAGATTTGTACATGCAAGTGAGGGTACCATCCGCCATTTTGATTCATTTTACCCACCTTAGCAACAATCTCTCCCGCCCTAAAATTATCCCCAACTTTTAACTTTAATTTATGATTCAAGTGAGCATAAATCATGTAGTGGTTTGTCCCTTCTAATTTGAATTTTACTGCTGCCCCCCAACCCCCATTTTGGTTAGGATCAATAATAGTATTCTCTACTTTCGCATTTAAAGGAAGAGAAACTAGTGTACCTATAGGAACATTAAAATCAATCCCAAGGTGAATGAATGAATTAATCAAATCAAGGTAACTTCCTTTCCACAAATTTGACCTATCTTCAAACAATCCACCATAGCTGTAATCAGTTTTGTGCTTTTTGTGAATTAATTCAATCCACTTTTTGCATTTAACAGAATTATTAAAATCTATCATAGGATATTTCTTTGATTCTTTGTCAAGATTTAACTTAACCCACTTGCCTTTTTTTAATTTTGGAAAAATATTCATAATGAATATATTGTTCAAACCTCTTTTTATTACTTTACTAATTTTTAAATAAAATTTATTATTTTTTGATAAAATAAGTTTAAATTTGTCAATTTTTAATTTTAATTAAATAAATTATTTAACCTCAGCAATTATTACAGTATAATTCTTTTTGTATTTATCTGTACGTTTAGGGTAGGTAGTGTACCACACAAAAATTTTTTTCATTAAAATCTTTTTCTCTTTTAAGTATTTTTCAAAATCACTGCATTATTTGCCTGTATTAGAGTAATTTTCTTCATAAACCTTAAAACCAAATCTTTAGGCGCAAAGTAACATTTTCCAACCCTTCAACTTTCTTATTCACTGCCAAATACAAACCCATAATCCTTTTTTTCAAAATGAGTTCTACCATTAGAATTATAAAAAAAATAAAATATTTATAAGCATAAAAATTAAGTTATTCCCATTTAGGAAGATTTAAGTATAATTTATGCAATAATATTATTTTGTATGAGACCCTCTTTTTTCAATAAACTATTCCATATTATTAAACCAATTAAGATTTCTGCCTCAATTAGCTCAATAAAATCACAGAAGAAAAGAAGAACTATTGCAAAAAAACGCCAAGAGAGAGAGGTTAAGAGAGTTATTAAAGCTGGAGAAGAAGCAATTACATTTTTGAATAAAAAAGGACTTTACAGACTCACTCCAACTGAACTTGCAATAGTTGAAGCCCGCTTAGAGGAAGAAGTCAAAAATCTTAAAACTATACCAAGAATAATAGGAAACTTAAGAAGAGCACAAAATGCACTTAAAACTGTAAAAGAATTAAGAGAATTAATTAAAAAGAAAAAAGAAAAGAAAACTAATTAAGAAAAATTAAAATTTATGACTAACTTCTAGAAGAATAAACTTTTGTATTCAAAAATAGGTTTTTTATAAATTATAAGGCAACCCTAATTTGATTCTTCTTCTTTCATATTCAACCCCATTAATGAATCTAATTGCGTGACTTGTTTTAAGACGAGCTAATTCAAGTTCTTTTGGATTTTTTGCAGTTGCACCAAATATCCTAAAAAACCCAGCGTGACGATCTTTTCTATCTTTTTTTGGAGGAGACAAAATTCTAACAATTCCCCACGCTTCCCTAATTAGTTCATCATTTGAAATTACTTTTCCATCAATTACTCTCCAAGCCAATTCATAAGCATTTATTTTATCAGCACGAATTTGTAACTTCTTTTCCACCAATTCTAATTTTCTTTTATTTTTATCCATAAATTTAGTTAATTTGCGCATTTTCTTTTCTTCAGCACGAGCTAATTTTTCTACAAGCCTGGCTTTTTTTTCTTTAATCAAAATTTCACGAATTTCAGCAATTTTTGTATTAGGGGCAAGAATAGTATTTTTAACCCCATTAACTTTTGCTCCCTTTCTAGAAACAAACATCTCCAATTGAACTGGTTTACGCATACTAAATAATATAACTCTTTTCAAATTTAAATATATAAGTTAGTTCTTTTTCTTCTCAATTTCAGCCATTAGAGTAAATTCATTTATTCTATAAAATCTTCCACACGCCCCAATATTAAGAAGAGTTTTCTCCATTTCTTTTCGAGTTATTGATTTTGACTCAAGCCCTTGGGGATTAGATAAAACCCCATTCTTCTCACTAACATTACTCCACCCTTCTTCTTCATGCATTTGTTTTCTTTCTTCAAAACAATTAGGAGTATAAAAGTCCAAATAAACTTTATCAGCTTTTTTTAATAGCGAAGTTATTACTTCAACCTTATCATCAAAATTACCTATAGTACCCATATTGAGTACAGCCACATCAAAATGCCCATATTCATCTTTCAAAAAATCTCCGCAAACAAATTTAACATTCAATGGTTTCTTTTTATTAGCATAATTTACTGCCAAATCAGATAATTCCACTCCAACCACACTATGATTGTATTGTGCAAGTGAAGTAGCATCGTGCCCCAAACCTGAACCTGCAACAAACACATTTTTGTCTTTAATATTTTTTCTAAAAAAAGCAAATTCTTTCTCAAAGAACTTTACCCTAATAGTTGCTTTGTTTGAATGCGCAACAAGCAATCTGTCAAAAACCAATTTTTTTTTAGTATAATCAAGGGTCATAAACAAATCAACCTACTTTAGAAATAAAAAACTTTACTAAGACAACTAAACCCAATAAAATTTAGCAAAAACTTCTCAAAAGAATAAAATTTAATTAATAAATCAATTTAGCATCATTATTGAAAAATTCAAAATTGAAGCAAAACTTACCCAGAGTAAATAGGGCACAAGCAAGTATGCCGCTTTTTTATTAATTCTGTAAAAGTAAATAATTGTAAATATTATTGAGAACCACAAGAAAATCATTCCAATAAATCCATAGAAAGGATTTCTTAATCCGAAAAACAAATATGACCAAAGTACGTTAAAAGCAAATTGAACACTAAACCAACTTATTGCTAGAACTCTTATTTTTTCAAACTTCTTTTCCACACTCTCCCAAATTATGTATAATGCGATTCCCATTAGTAAAAATAATATAGTCCAAACAGGAGCAAATAACCAATTTGGTGGAGAGAAAAAAGGCTTTGTTAAATTAGCATACCAACCAGAAATATTTGGAAATGTAAAAATAGATCCACTTGCACCAATTATTTCGCAAACAATTACAAAAGCTATTAACTTTAAAATTTTTTTAATATCCATTTTTAACAACCAATTAATTAACACTATTTCAAATATATAGTTATCCTTTTTATTAAAAAACAATTAAATTCCCAAAGTACCTTATTAAGGCATTGCAAACAATGTTTGCGATCCAATACAAAAACAATAGTTTTTGTTGAATGTGCAAAAGTACTGTCCTTACCTAAAAAGATAAATCAGAGAATTAAATTTATTCTCTTAATTTAACTTTAAATTTATTCTCTTAATTTAACTTTAAATTTATTTCCTTAATTTAACTCTAAACCTATTCTCTTAATTTACTAAGTCCATTTACACAATTTTTTACTTCGCCTTTATTTAGTGCTAGAACCATTTGCTCTGCAACTTCAAGTCCTACATTTTCCTGGGCCTCAAAAGTTGATGCTCCTAAGTGTGGTGTGCAAATAACTTTTTCATGCATTATTAAGTCCTTATTTAATGGAGGTTCTTCTGAGTACACATCAAGTGCAGCGCTAGCAACTTTTCCATTATTTAGGGCATTAAGTAAAGCAGTTTCGTTAATTACTCCACCTCGTGCAACATTTAGTATTCTAACATTATTTTTCATTTTCAAAAATTGTTCATCAGAAATCATGTTCTTTGTTTTGTCAGTAAGAGGAACATGCACTGTTATGTAGTCAGCACTAGAATATATTTCTTCAAGCTCTGCTTTAATTACTCCCAATTCAATAAATTTTTCTGCTGGTAAAAATGGATCATACACAATTACTTTCATTTCTAAAGCAAGTGCAACTTTTGCAACTTTTTTTCCTACATTCCCAAATCCAATTAATCCTAATGTTTTTGCTTTGAGTTCCGTTCCTTCAAAACTTTTTCTATCCCACTTTCCTTCTTTCATTGATTTGCATGCCAAGTAATTTGGTCGTGCAGCAAGCATCATTAATGCAAGAGTTTGTTCAGCAGCAGCATTAGTATTTCCAAATGGAGTATTTTCAACAACTATTCCCAAGGTTTTAGCACTTTCCTTATCAACATTATCTACCCCAACTCCTGCTCTTCCAATTATTTTTAATTTTCCTTTACTTCCACTCTCAAGAACTTTGGCAGTAATTTTTACTCCGCTTCGAATAACAAAAGCATCGTAATTTGGAGCAAGCGAAATTAATTCATCTTCTTTAAGTCCCAATTTTACATCAAGTTCAAGCCCAGAACTTTTCATTATTTCTAAAGCACTTGCACTTATTTCATCCGTTACTAATACTTTTGCCATCATTCACCATCTCCAAAATTCTAATTTATCCATTTTTTCATTTTACTTCATTTCCTCAGCCAAGCAGTTTAGGTATGCTTTGAGTTCTTCAATAGTTAAGTTTCCCATGTGAGGAATTCTTAATGTATCAGGCAACCCGGTAGCAAGGGGTTCATCAGTTAATTTTCTATAACCAGCAT
>CAZSDT010000014.1:9602-14379 GCA_964605745.1 uncultured archaeon
AATAGTTTTTTTAATAGATGCAATTCACCAATTAAGCCTTTTAATTGATTCTTATCAATTTGTTTGTGATTGTTTTTTAAAAAATATTGCCATTGAGACAACCTTTTTAAAATTTTTTTAATCGCAATTAATTCATCATTTAATTTTCTATAACCTGCATCCATTACATACCCTTTTGCTTTTACTCTTTTTTTAACTTCTTCTAAATTTATTTTATTAGTATTTGAAATACAACTAACAGTTTTTGATCTATGCCCTTCTTCTGCAAAAATAGTCATTCCATTTTCTTTTGCCCAAGTGGAAGTTATCTCTGCAAATTTATTGTGTTTGTCCCAAACACTATCCATTCCTTCTGCATTCATTTTTGCGAGTTGTGCTCGTAATCCAAAAATTAAACTTACTGCAGGAGTATAGGGAGTTTGGTTTGCATCATACTCTTTTGCCAATTCTACAAAATCAAAATAATATCCTTTGTCTTTAACTGTTTTTGATTTTTCAAGTGCGCGTTCGCTTACACTAGCAAAACTTAATCCAGGAGGAAGTGAGAAGCATTTTTGAGAGCTTGTCAAACAAACATCAATTCCTAATTCATCAACCTTAATTTGCGCTCCGCCCATTGATGAAACTGAATCAACTAAGAATAGCGCTCCGTGTTCTTTAATTAGCGGAGCAATTTCAAAAAGAGGGTTTTCTACTCCTGTTGAAGTTTCGTTGTGTGTAACGCAAATCGCTTCGTATTTCTTTTCACTTAATTTAGTCTCTAGTGCTTCTTTAGTAACAGCTTTTCCAGGCTCAACGTGTAAAACATCAACTTCTTTTCCACACGCTTGTGCTACTTGAACCCATTTTTTTCCAAATGCTCCGCATTCAATCATTAATACATTTTTATCAACGCAGTTTCGAATAGCCCCTTCCATTAGACCAGTTCCAGAACTAGTAGAAATTAGTACTCTATTAGAAGTGCAAAAAACTTTTTTTAATCCACTTGTGCATTCGCCAAAGATTTCAGCAAATTCCTTACCCCTATGTCCAATCATCTCTTTTTCCATTGCCTTAACAATTTCACTTGATACACTTACTGGACCTGGAATAAACAATCTCAAACAAATCACCTAACAAAGAAAGATACATTTAATTTAAAACTCTTAACTTTTCAAAAAAATTCACTTTCTTTTTCTTAATTTTCTACCATTCTTTAGTGCAACTGCTAATCTTTGAACAGGTAATTTTGGTCTGTTCTTTATTCTATATTCCCCAATATGTTTATTTATCACTTGAAAAACTTCCCTTGCAGAAAGGAGTTGTCTAGATTGAGTTATTTTCATTCCTCTTCTTTTGAGTTGATTTATTCTCAAATCAGTCATATAATTTGAAGGAAGAAGTACTGCATTTGGAGCGAGTTTAAGCAATTCACGCAAAGCAATTCTCTCCGCAAAAAGAGCAATTCCTTTGTTTGAAAAATAAGCTCTATCCTCTTGAATTATATTAATGTTTTTTACACTCTTTGAATGATAAGGAAAGTACTCATATTCATAAACTGGTTTTTCTCCTAACTTATTTTTTGCCCTCCATTCCTTAATTCTTTCAACTGAATCTTTTCCAAATAAAGATTCCACACGTTTCTCTGAGAAAAATGAATAATTAAGTTCCCCCAACTGCGTGCTTCTTAAAGAGGTGTGGCGAGGAAATTCTTCAATTGCTTTTCTAATAGTAGGGTTACTAAAAAAGAAGGGGTTGGAAGGAGTACCTTGACTTATCCAAAGTTCAAAATTCAATTTATCTTTGGAATTAATTTTATTTGGAACAACTAGAATCCCGGGAATATTTTGAACCATTAGGAGAAGTTAAACATTATCAAATACTTAAACATTTCTTACCCCAAATATGTCCTACAATTAGAGTTTAATTTGTTGGTTTAAAAAAAACTAAAAAAATAAAAAAAAAAGAATCAGAGTTAAATTAAAATTTTTAAATCAATAAAGAAACTACTAGCTTTAGTAGTTACTTCTTGGTTTTTTGTGTTTTTGGTAGCAGTCTCTACAATATACTGGTCTTGATGCATCAGGCTTGAAAGGAACTTCTGTTTCTTTTCCGCAGTCTGCGCATGTTGCTTTGTGCATTTCTCTACCAAAACTATCTTTTTCGTCAACCATTTTTATTTCACCATTTTTAATACTAAACAACCCTTGTGAGATTGTCTAATACTAATTATTGTATACAAGGAGTATAAAAAGCCCTAAGAAAGAACAAAAAAAGTATAAATCCTAAAAAAAGAGGGTTTTTCTAAGAAAATAATTCAGCAAGTGCTTTTTTGCTTTTTTAGTAAGTACTTTTGGTGGAGTTCTTCAGCAGGGTAAAATTCAGTTGCTTTTCGTATTTCGGTTACAATTGGAGAAGAATATTTTTTGCTTTTCTCCATTCTTTCCTTTGAAAGAAAAGCTTTCTTCTTTTGGTCCTCTGAATAGTAAAAAATAATTGATTTGTATTGGCTTCCCTTGTCCACACCTTGTTCATCTACCAAAGTAGGATTATGAATTCTCCAAAAAAATTCAAGTAAATCTTCATACTTTACACGTTGTGTATCAAAAGTTATTTCCACTACTTCAACGTGTCCCGTGGTATCAGTGCAAACTTCTTCGTAAGTAGGGTCCTTTATTTTCCCACCCATGTACCCAACACGAGTTTGGTTTATTCGCTTAAACGTGCGAAACCTTTCTTCCACACCCCAAAAGCACCCTGCCCCAAAAGTAGCTTTAGTAATCATATAAACTATTTTCTTATTCGCAAGGAATTAAGAGGGTTCGTTTTTTTAGAAAAAATTTAAAGAATTAAACTTTGTCTTTAAACTCCAAAGCGCATGAATTAATACAATACCTCTTTCTGGTTTTAGTTATCCCATCATTAAATAAATGCCCTAAGTGAGAACCACACTTTTTGCATCTTACTTCAATTCTTTTCATAAAATTATTATTGTCCTCTACAAGTTCCACATTTTTTGCATTATCAAAACTGGGCCAACCCGTGCCCGAGTCAAATTTGGATTTAGAATCAAAAAGAATTGCCCCACAATTGGCACACTCATAAATACCCTTTCTTGAATTATGCAATAATTCTCCACTAAAAGGAATTTCAGTTCCTTTTTCTTTCATGACTCGGATTTGCTCAGGAGTAAGTTTTTTCATAATAAATTAGATCAAACAATCTTTATTTAGAACTATATTACACACTAAAAATCATTTATTAATAAACCTAAAAATAAAAATTATACCAAAAAACCACTTAATTTTTTTAGAAAAAAATAGAATTATAGTTAATTAAAAAATGGCTAAGTCAAACTTAGCCAAAGAAATTGGCTTTTATTTTTTTATCAATGTATATGCTACGTATAGAGCAGATAATCCCACAAGCAAATAAATTGCTTTTTCTAATAGAGGAATCGTTCCGAGCAATAGATTAACTAAGTTATATCCTAGTGCTACAAGTCCCCAGTTTAATCCACCGATTACAACCAGTGCCATAGCAACTTTACTAATAACATTTTCACCCATTTTTTCCACCTCAAAAATTGTACTCTTTTAAAGAATACAAAATGTGAAAGAAGAAGTGCAAATAGGGTTATTAATTTTTCGGTAGGGGGCTAAATTCAAAACAAAATTAAAGAATTAAGCTTAATTTTCACTAATTTTTTTATTTTTTGAAAAACAAGTATAACGAACTTATTTAATCAAAAAAAACTTTAATAAATATTAATTAAAAAAAAGATTTTCTTTGTTTTTTTAGAATTAATTTTTTCTCTTCTATTTGTTTTTGATATTGAGATATTTCTTTACGTATTTTTTCTCTCCTCTCAGCAGAATCTAAACTTAAAGGGGTTTTTGCAAATTGAGGTTTTGTAGCAAGTAAATTATGAACTTGTTCTGCGTGTTTTCTTATTTTTACTTTATTACCCAAAGAATGAATCTCAGCAAGAAGTTTAAGTCTTTTTGGGCTTTTCTTTAAACGATTAAGACGAAAAAGCTTAACCGCCCTCCCCATTTTTACAATAGGATTTCTTTTTATCATAATATTATAGAACTCTTTTAGATATAAAAATAAGTACTATTAAACAAAATCCAATAAATAAAGAATTAAGATTGTTTTATTAATAACTTAAACCCTATTTAGAAAATGACTAAACTAAAAACTAACCAATTATTAGGAGCAATACTATTAATAGCTGTAATTCTACCCTATATCCCAATAGTGAATGCTATTGCAGATTTAGGAAGACTTGCAATATTCATAGTAGCAATTTATTTGTTAATCAAAGGATGAATTCCTTTGATTTAACTTTTTTTCTTTTTCACTCAACAAAAGCGCCATACACACAATTTTTCACACCAAACCCATTTGTTTTGGGTGCCTCGCAAAACCCACTGGTTTTACTTATTTATGTGCCATCTAAATGAGGGAACTTCTTTCACTTTACCTCAACTAATAAACTAACTTACTTTAAATTATTAAATTTTAAAACTCAAATGATTGAATCATCAACTTCCAGAACGAACACACCGAACACCACGGCTGACGTCAGTAGCCTTATTGACGCCGACGATGTAACCATAGAGTGAATAGAAGACATAAGCGTAATTATTAACGCTGGGCACAGTGGTACTTGACCAATAACCAGCACAAGTCGTACCCAAACCATTTTTAGTAAAAACACTATTCAAATAACTCGAAGAAGGATAATTATAATCTACAAGAGTAATTAACTCTACATTTGAAGGTAATCTCC
>CAZSDT010000015.1:0-14161 GCA_964605745.1 uncultured archaeon
TTTAGGTTTACAGGAAGTAATGACTTATAATTTAACTTCAAGAGAGATTCAATCTGACAAAATGCAACAAGTTGAAGAAGAATTAGTTGAAATAGCAAACCCAGTTTCATTAAATTATGCAATTTTGAGAAAAAAACTTTCTCCACAGGTTTTGGATTTTTTTGCAAAGAACAAGGATAAAGAATTTCCTCAAAGAGTTTTTGAAATAGGGACTTGTCTTTCAATTGATGAAAATGCTGAAAATGGTATTGCTCAGACTTATCATATTTGTGCAGCTTCGACTCATTCTAATGTATCTTTTAATGAAATTAAATCAATTTTAGTTTCATTGTGCAAATACTTGGGTGCAGAGTGTATTGTAAAGAAAAAATCTTTCCCTTTCCTTGGAGAGAATAGTGCAGAAATTACAATAAATGGTAAAAAAGGATTTGTTGGGGAATTAAAAAAAGAAGTAGTCAATTCTTTTGGATTAAGAAAACCCGTTTGTCTTTTTGAATTTGAACTTTAAAAGAATTAAATTTGTTTTTTTTTTTTTTTTCTAAATTTAGTTGGTTTTGAAGTAATTATTTTTTCTTTCGTAATAAATTTTGAATTAAATACATTTTTATTCTTCATTATTCTTTTTTTCTTTATGATTGAAAAACTTATTATTTTGATTCTTCTTACCTTTGTTCCTCTTTTTGAGTTAAGGTGGAGTATTCCTATTGGTTTGTTTTCAAAAACTATTAGTGGTATTCCAATTATTGGTTCTATGCAGGGTTTCGGTTTGCCTTTGTGGTTGGTTTTTGTTGTTTGTGTTGGAGCAAATGCAATTTTGGGTTTTTTAGCTTATTTATTTTTTGATAAAGTAATTTTTATTTTTTTAAAAGTTCCTCAATTAAAAGATTTTTATGATCGTGTAGTAATTAAATCTCGCAAAAAAGCAACTCCATTAATAGAAAAATATGGTTTGATTGGAATGAGTATTTTTATTGCAGTTCCTCTTCCAGGTTCAGGAACTTGGACTGGGGCTTTAGTTGGGAATTTACTTAATTTTGGTTATAAAAAGTTCTTTATTGCAAACTTAATTGGCGTAATAATTGCTGGTGTAATAGTTACAATTGTTTTTGCCGGGGCTTTTTCTTTTTTTGGTGTTTAAATAAAATAATCTATATCATTCAAAGTAAGCCTTATTAATTTGTTTAACTCTCTTCTATCTAGTAGTTGTTTGTTTATGGCTAATGTTTTTGAATCAAGCAAAGAAATTGTTCTATTTAAGGATGAACGTGTGCTCTACCCTGATTTTGTTCCTGAGAAGTTGCCTTTTAGGGATGAGCAAATTTCTGAATTAGTTTTTTGTCTTAAGCCGGCATCAATTGGAAGAAAGCCTACTAATGTTTTTGTTTTTGGGAAACCTGGTACTGGTAAAACCGTTACTCTAAAATATGTTTTAAATGAATTAGATGAATTTTCCGATCGTGCAAAAGGCATTTACATTAATTGCTTTGAATATTCTTCTCGTCAATCAATTTTATTTAAATTGGCAAATTCTTTGGGTGCAGCAGTTCCACAAAGAGGCGTTAGTTCTGAAGAAGTTTTTTCAAGAATAATTTCTATATTAAAAACAACAAAAGTAATTCCAATTATTATTTTTGATGAGGCTGAAGAATTGCTTAAGGATGATTCCACAAAAAATTTGTTGTATGATTTATCTAGACTTCCTGAGCAACAAAAGACTTTGCTTGGTTTAGTTTTCATTTCAAATGATTCTTATTTTCTTTCAAATATTGATGATAGGGTAAGGAGTTCTTTGCAATGTTCAACTATTCCTTTTGAGCTTTACTCAGTTCCTGAATTAAAAGAGATTTTGTTATCAAGATCAAAATTTGCTTTTTTTGATTATGCTTTAGATAAAGAAGTGATTGGTTTGTGTGCAGCACACGCTTTCAAATTAGGAGGGGATTCTAGAGTTGCATTAAGTATTTTGCTTAAAGCAGGTAGGCTTGCCGAGCGAAAGAATTCAAAAATGGTTCTTCCTGAACACGTGCGTATGTGTTTTATGCAAGAAAAACCGGTTAAAGTTGAAATTAGTTCCACTCTTAATAATCAAGAAAAAGATATTCTAAATTTTTTAGATTCTTTGCCAAAAAAGCAATCTGAATCAGGAGATATTTATAAAAAGCTTGATGGAAAATATTCCCAAAGAACTCTACGATTGGCTTTTTCTTCTCTTGAACAAAAAAAATTAATTTCTTTTGAAGAAATAAAAAGGGGAAATGTTTCTACTCGTTTATTGAAGAAAATTAATTAAATAGCATTATTTTACTTTAACTCTCCTTTCTACCCCAAAGAAAAACTTTTTATAGTGTATTAGTTAGTTATATAGTAGAGCATGCGGTGATTAATTTTGGTTGAAGCAAAAACTGTTGATAAAAAAATTAAGGTTGTTAAAAAAGAAATAATTAAGAATAAAAAAGAAATGAAGAATAATAAAAAAGTTCAAAGCAAAAAGAATGCTAAACATGATTCTGATATTGAATTACTTAAAGCCGAAATTGAAAAATTAAAAAAGAAAAAAGTTGCAAGAGGCCATGTTTCAGAGTATAATATTTTTATAAGAAAGCAGATTAAAGCCGGAATGACTTTCACTAAAGCTGCTAAGCAGTGGAGTAAGTATAAATCTTTGATTGAAAAAGATAAGCGAAGACCTTCAGCTTATAATCAATTTATTGGTTCGCAAATGCGATTAGGAAAAACATGGATGCAATCTGTTGCACTATGGAAATTAGCAAAAGCAGGAAAGCTTGGAAAAAAAGGCTCAACAAGAATAATTACAAAAAATGTTTTTCACACAAGAACAATTAAATCAAAACCAACTATAAAATATAGAACAAAAACAAGAACAATTGTTAAAAAAGTTGCTTCAAAACCAACTATAAAATATAGAACAAGAACAATTGTAAAAAATATTAGATCTAAACCAGTAAAGAGAACAGTTACTCGAATTGTTCGTTCTGCACCTCAATTAAATGTTTCAGAATTAACTAGAGCATTTGAATCAAGTGTATCAAGTCACTCAATAAGTAAAAGTGATTTAAAAGAAGCTTTTTCTCCTGATTCAGAAGAAATTGCTTTCAAAATGATTCAAACATATTTTATTGAAATAGCAAGACAAGGATTCAAAAGACAATTAACTCTTGATGAAATAATTAATGCGTACTTTTATGCATTAGCTAGAGTAAAAAGAAAAAGCGTTGAAATGGATGAAGTAAGTAAAGCAGTTAAAGAATCAGGGATGACTAAATAATAAAATATTGTAAATATATTTAAAAAAATGAATTTTTGGGTGATGAAATGAATGATGAAGAAGTAGCTTTTAGAATAGTTCGATTGTATTTTGAAGAAATTGCTCGATTGGGTTTTAAAAGAACTTTAGATTTGGATCAAATGATTAATTCATATTTTTACACTCTTAAGCAATTGAAAGGTAAAGATGTTGCATTAAAAAAAGCAACTGAAAAATTAATTAAAGAAGAAAAAGAAATTACAAAAAAAGAAGTTCCTTCTGTATCAAATTCTTCTACTAGTTCAGTTGTAACAACAAAAGAAGTTACTACTACAACCATTCCTCAAGAAAAAACAATTACTCAAATAGTTGAAGAGAATTAATTTTTCTCTTTAATTATTTTTTAATTTCTGTTTTTTTTTTGCTTTTTTAAAATTGTTTGTTTTGCTTTTTATTTTTTATTAAATAATTGTTTTTTAAATTAGTTTTTTTTAATATTTTTTTAAAAGTTTTTTTAAGGTTTTTTGAAAATTAGTTCAATCGCATCCCCATATTTGAGTAAGTGGTCGCGTCCTATGATTTGTTTTGTTTTTACATCAATTGCTCTAATGAACCCATCTCCCATATCTGTGTGGAGGGTGTAAGCAAAATCAATTGCTTTTGATTCAGGTGGCATCAAAAAGCAGTCAGCAAGTGTTCTTCCTTCTTTATCGACTAAGCTTTTTACTCCTGCAGGGAATACTGGGAAGTAACCTAATATTTTGAATATTACTGTGTCCAAGCAATCTTGAACTCCTGTTCCATTAAATTTTTCTAAAACATTTTTTTGAATTGTTGCAAGTCCTGCTTTTTGCTTTTCATTTAAATCTGCAAGTATTTCAAAGTGATTCCATCCAGGATAATATTTTAGGATATTTTGTTTTGCGGCTTTTCTTAATGATAGTTCACTTGCTGCAGAGCATGCAATAATATGCGTGTTAGGAAAAGCTTCTTTCATTCTTTTTACATTTTTTTCTCCGCTTGGCAAGTCACATTTATTTGCTGCAATAATAATTGGTTTTGAATACTCTCTGCATTTTTTGGCAAATTCTCTTTTTTCTTCGCTAGTCCATTCAGAAAGCATTTTTTCTTCAAGTTTAAGTGTTCGAACCGCTTTTTCAACGTGGTATGAAAGTATTTTTACTCCCGCAAGTGCTTGCGATATTAAACCCATTTTTTTCTTATAATCTTTTTCAGGACTTTTTTGTATTTTCACCCAATTGTTTTCAATTATTTTCAAAAACCATAGTTCTATTTCTTCTTCCAAAAATTTTACATCTTCTATTGGATCGTGACTTCCTTCATTTACTTCCTTTCCTTCTGAATCAGTTGAACCACTTGCGTCCACAACGTGAATTAAAGCATCTGCTTGGCTTAAATCATTTAAAAATTTGTTTCCCAATCCCTTTCCTTCATTAGCCCCAGGAACCAATCCTGCAACATCAATTAATTCAACAGGCACATATCTAATTGGGTTTGTTGGGTCTGCATTAACTAAAAATCCATGTCTTGGAGTGCTTACTACCCCAAAGTACTTTCCTGCATCTTCTACTCTTACAAATCCTATTCCTTTGTTTGGTTCTATTGTAGTAAATGGATATGAAGCAATTGCAACGTCAACGAGCGTGGCTGAACTAAAAAAAGTGCTTTTTCCACTTGAGGGTTTTCCAACTATTCCTACTTGCATTCTATCACAATTAATTTATTTTAGTCATGGCTTATAATTGTTATGCAAATACATTGTTGTTGGTTTTTTTTTAAAAAAGAAGTTTTTTTCTAAGTTTTTTGTTTAATGTTTCTTAATTAGTGTTGTTTTGGGATTTTAATTCTTTCGCACTAATTCTTGTTTGTTATGCCTGCAGATTTATTTACTGATAAGTATTCTCCAAAGAACTTTGAGGAGTTTATAGGGAATGTTGAAATTGTTGATAGAATAATTGCGTGGGCCCAAGCTTGGAAAGAAGGAAAAAATCAAAAGCCGATTTTGCTTTTTGGTAATCCTGGAAATGGAAAAACTACTCTTGCATTTTTAGTTGCAAAACAAATGACTTGGCAATTATTTGAAATGAATGCTTCGGATTTGCGTGATAAAGAATCAATAGAAAAAATTGCTGGCGCAGCTACGGCTAACTCTACTTTGTTTGGTTCAAAGCGTTTGATTTTGCTTGATGAAATTGATGCTCTTCAATCACAGGATCGTGGAGGAAGTAGTGCAATTCTTTCAATTTTAAAAGAAGCAAATAATCCAATTATCCTAACTGCAAATGATGCTTATGATAAAAAATTAGTGAGCATTAAAGCTAATTGTGAAATTTTGGAATTTAAAAAAATAAATTATTTAAGTATTGCAAAAAGACTTAGAGAAATTTGTGTTGCAGAAAATATAGAATTTGATGAAGAAGCAATAAAAGAACTTGCGCGTAATTCTTCAGGGGATTTTAGAAGTGCATTATTAGATATTCAATCCCTTTCTCCAAAAATTACTCTTGATAATGTAAAATCTCTTTCTTTTAGAGAACGAAAAGAAAAAATATTTCCTGTAATGTCTAAAATATTTAAAGGAAAAAATATAAAAGAAATTAGAGATGCTGTTGACACTGTGGATGTTTCTTTGGATTTATTGTTTTTATGGGTTGAAGAAAATATTCCTCGCCAGTTTGATGGAATTGATGCAGCTAATGCTTTTGAAGTATTTTCAAGAGCGGATATTTTTAATGGAAGAATAATGAATCGTCAGCACTGGGGTTTTCTAAAATATGCAATTTTTCTTTCTACATGCGGAGTAGGTTTATCAAGAAGAAAAGAATATAATTTTTTCCAACCAATGGCTTTTCCTTCTTTATTATCTTCTTTATCAAAGTCTTCCTCTGTAAGAGAAACAAGAAAAGCTATTGCTTCAAAAATTGGTGAAAAAATACATTGTTCAAGAAACCAGGTTTTGCAGGATTTTTATTATTTTTCTCTTCTTTTCAATACTGAAAAATATTCTGTTCCATTTTCTTATTCATTTGGTTTTGATGAAAAAGAAATTGCATTTTTATTGAATGCAAAAGAGAAAGACAAGATTGTGACCGATATTGCAAAAGAAGCTAAAGCTTATGAGAAAGTAGTTGTATTGGAAAAACTTCATGGAAAGCAAGCAACTTTGTTTGGTTAAATTAATTTTTTATAAATTAATAAAATTTGAATTATTTTTTTATTCTTCTTTTATTAAAGAGTTTTTTTCAACAAAGTCTTCAATACTTTCCACTATTTTTTTTCTTTGCCAAAAAATTAAAGCTATTAGTAGTATAATTGCTATAATAATAATTTGTCCTGTTTGTGTTTTAAATAAAAATGAATTGAATGCACTTAAATCAACTAATGGATCTATTTTTTTCCAAAGAACATAACTTAAAGCTAATTTATTGGCGCTTTTGTATCCTTGCCAGCTTATTATTTTTCTTGTTCCTTGTGTTGTTGTAGTTGCTTCTGGCTCAATAGTTTCTCTCACTTCTGCTCCTGGTGGAAGTTCAATATTTATTTTAGTATTATCGGGAATTATCCAAAGTCCTGCTTGATAAAATGAATTAAAATAATTAACTTTTATTACATATTCAATTAACATACTTGTTTCTTTTCCTTTGGCCATGAAAGATTCTGTTAAATCATAGCTTAGAAGTAAATAATTTTGTTCGCCTTCATTGTAAGAAATTTTTTTGTTTAGTGTATTTTCAATTATACTTGGGGTAAAAGTTTTATCAAATTCTTTCCAATTATCAAGACTTGTTCCAAGCTGCAAACTTTTGTTTCTAAAATTTATCTTATCAGTTTCACTTGGGAAACTAATGTAAAATTTTTCTTCAATTGTATCCTGCCCTTCAGTTGTTATTTGAATATTTAAATTATGTTCTGTTATAGTATAATCACTTGCATTAACAAATCCTGCTATAATTAATAGTAAAAAGGCAAAAATCATTATTTTTGTTGTGTTCATAGTTGTTAATAGTATTCTT
The DNA here is from genome assembly GCA_964605745.1 of uncultured archaeon. Lineage (GTDB taxonomy): Archaea > Iainarchaeota > Iainarchaeia > Iainarchaeales > JAAZKV01 > JAAZKV01. The sequence continues at coordinate 7,300 of CAZSDT010000015.1, forward strand.
TCTTTTTTTAAGTCTTCGTTTTTTGCTTAAAAATGAAGGTTAAAGATTTTTTAGGTTACCTATTTAAACCCTATTCGTATTCATTCTATGTATGGTCGAAGTCCAATATTTAGGTCATTCTTTTTTTAAGATATTAGATGGTTCCTCAAGCATTTTAATTGACCCTTTATTTGAATCAACTAAAACTGATTTGAAGAAAAAAAATAAGTTTAAAGCAAAAATAGGTGATTTTAAAAAAGTCTCACTTATTTTGATTACAAATGAAACCCCTGAGCATTTTGATTGTGCTGCTGTTGAAGAGATTGCGAAAAAAAGTAATGCTATTGTTGTAGGTCACGAAGTTGTTTTGCAGAGATTAAATATTCCAAGAAATCAGAAAGCAAATATTCTTTCAAACTCTGAAGTTAATTTAAGGGGAGTTAAAATTAAGTCAAAAACAGCTCATTTTCCAAAGAGTTTTTATCCTTTGGCATATTTGCTTGAAGTTGGTGGAAAAAAGATTTATCACGCAGGAGTAACTGCGCTTTTGGATGATTTTAATCAAATAAAAACTAATGTTGCGATTTTGCCAATTAGTTCAAAAACAATGGATATTGTCGATGCGGTTCGTGCAACTAAATTAATGAAACCTGATTTTATTATTCCTATGCAGCATGATGTTTTTGAAGAAAAGAAAATTGATACAGTTGATTTTAAGCGAAGAATTGAGAAGAGTGTTTTAAAGACAAAACCAGTTCTTCTTGACATGGGGCAGACTTTCAAATTTTGATGAATGGTGATGGATTTGATTTTTGAATTAATATTTGTTTTTATTGTAATTATTCTTTTAGTTCTTTTGTTCAAAATTGGTTTTAATCAAATTGAACATGATAATAGAGAGTATGAAAAATATTTTAAAAATAAAAAATAGTTCTTTTTATTTTTTAAACTAATTATTATTTATTTAATATTTTATAATTTTTATAAATAACTATTTTTACAATAATTCTAAATTATTTACTAAATATTTTTCTAACACTTTTGCAGTCATTTCAGTTATACAATTTTTATTTTTTAATAATTCTTTTATTTCATTTTTATTAAAATATTTCACTTCGTTGACTTCATCAAAATCTATATTTAAATTCTTAATTAAAACATTTTTCTTTACAAGAAAAACTTTTCCTATTCTGTTGTTAATTTTTCTTGTTGATAAAAATTTTTCTTTGGTTACTAAAATTAATTCTTCTTTTTTTATTTTAACCCCTATTTCTTCAAATAATTCTCTAATTGCGGCATATTCATAATTTGAATAAAATGGAAAATGTCCGCTTGCAGAGTCATCCCAGCAACCATTATCTTTTCTTTTTTGGAGTAGTAATTCTTTTTTTGGGTTGAGTATAAACACACTGACTTCTCGGTGTAAATTTTTGTTTGTGTGTATTTCTTTTCTAGTAGCTTTTCCTATTACTTCGTCTTTTTCGTTTATTATGGAAAGCACTTCGTTTGGATCGTGTGGGATTTTTTTCATAATTTAATCTTTTAAAGTATATTTCTCAAATTTTTCTTCAATTCTTTTCCAATTTAAATTTTTTATAAAATTTTCAATATAGATTGCTCTTTTTGGTCCGTCTTTGTGGTAGTATGCATGTTCATATACATCAAGTGCAATAAGTGGCATTGCTCCCCAAATTGCTCCTATCCCGTGTTCATCAACAAGCAAATTTCTTAATTTTCCATCGCTTAATTCGTCAATTGCAAGTACAGCCCACCCTGAGTTTTTTGCGCTTAGTGCAATTGCAACTAATTCGCTTTTCCAATTTTCAATTGAACCAAAATCTTGAATAATTTTTTCTTTTAATTTAGGGGCGTTATCTATATTTCCTTCTCCTCCCAAATTTTCCCAAAATATGTTATGCAAAATGTCTCCGTTTGCATTAAAAGTTTCTCTTCTTTTTAGTTCTCCAAATTCAGAGTAATTTGCATTAGCGCTAGCTCTAAGTTCTGCTCCTTTTTCTTGGAGTTTTGTCTCAATTTCATTTCTCTTTGTAACATATCCTTTGTGGTGTGTATTGTAGTGCCAATCAGTTGTTTCTGCGCTCATTACATTTAGTAATATTTTCTTTGCTTCTTCATCAGTATAGGGTCTGTTGTTTAATTTGTGTTCACTAGCCATATTATTTTCACTCCATAAAATTTAATTCCTTAATTCTTTGTGAATAGAAAGTAATTTAATTAGGGGCGTTCTTTTTAGTATTATGCTTGAAGTATTTGTTTTTTTGATTTTAGTTCTTTTGGTTTTTGTTGTTCTAATAGGCGCTTCTGTTTGGCGTGATAAAAAAAGTGTTATTGAGTTAAATGAAAAAATTTCTTCATTAAAGCAGCAGATTGCAATTTCAAAAAGAAGATATATGCAAGGAAAAATTAAAAGTAATGTTTTTGAATTAATTCAAGATGATTTGGAAAGTGAGCTTTATTCTACTGAATTATTATTATTTAGGACAAAAAAAATTGATTCAGTTTCTGTTAAATCCAAAACCGATCAAATAATGTCAAAGCTTGATTTGCCTACAAAGCATAGGCGTCAGCTTGTTGAAAAGATTTTGTTTGAAACAGAATTAATTAGAGAAGAATTGGCATTAATTGAAGGAAAATTTTTCAAACATGAAATGAAGCAAAGTGTTTTTGATAAATTAATTAGAGAAAAAGAATATAGTTTAATTCAAAAAGAAAAAGAATTAATGGATGTTGTTTCTAAAGCAACTAAAGAATTATAGTTTCCATTTCATTTGGTATAATAGTTTCCTTAAATTCTTTTTGAGCTTCTTCTAGTATTTCTTTTCCTTCTGTGTTTCTTGCACTAAAATGGAATAGAGCCAGTTTTTTTGCATTTGCTTTTTTAGCAATTTGTGCTGCTTGTAGTGCTGTAGAGTGCAGTGCTTCTTTTGCCTTATCTTTTTGTTTATCCAAAAAAGTTGCTTCGTGGATTAAAAGTGTCGCATTTTTTGCTTCACTAATAGTTTCTTTTATTGGCAAAGTATCAGATACAAAAACAATTTTTCTTCCAACTCTTCCTTTTGAATAATCCATTACATCTTTTTCGCAAAAGGTTTTTCCATTTATTTTTACTTTTTCTCCGTTTGCAAGTTTTGCAAAACTGGGTCCAATTGGTATTCCTAATTTTATTGCTTTATCTCTATTAAATTCTCCTTTTTTATCATTTTCCTTGAATACAAATCCAAAGCAAGGTATTTCATGTTTGAGTGGGTATGCTCTAATTTCAAAGAGTTCGTTTTTTAGCATACTTGCTTTTTTTGTTTCTTTAAATTCAATTGGAAAAGAAGGGTAAATAACTTCTCGCATTATTTTTTGTATTTTTTCTTTTCCTCCTTTTGGAGCAAAAATTGTTAATTTTTCTTTTCGTTGATTTAGTGTCATTGTGCTAATCCAGCCGAATAATCCTAAAAAATGATCTGCGTGCATGTGGGAAATAAAAATATTATTCACACTCATCATTGAGTGTTGGGAGTTCATTAATTGTCTTTGAGTTCCTTCGGGGCAATCAAATAGAATAGTTTCGCCTCGAAAAGATAGTGCCATTGAAGCAAAATTTTTATCTTTTTGCGGTACACTTCCGCTTGTTCCTAAAAAAGTTACTTTGATTGGTTCCATATTAGAAAGTTGTTTTTCCAAATATTTAAATATGAGTTTGGTTGAGAAACTTTTCTTAATCTCTTAAGTGGCAGTTTTTTTTCATCCAAATACCTTTTTTAACCTTCTCCACCAAACTATGTGCATGAGTGCAAAAAAGAAAAAAGCTCATTCTGCTCGTGTGCTTAATGCTCCTGTGCAAGGAGTTATTGCAAATTTAAAAGATTTTGATTTGAATAGTTTTTCAAACACTTCCGAAATTGCTGTTCCTCTTTCTTTGATTGAACAAGTAATTGGTCAGGATAAGAGTGTTGAAATTATTAGAAAAGCTGCTGCTCAAAAAAGAAATGTTTTGTTAGTTGGTGTTCCTGGTACTGGGAAATCTTTGCTTGCTCAAGCAATGAGTGAGATTTTGCCTGTTCAACAATTGCAAGATATTTTGATTTACCCAAATTCAGATGACTCAAACAATCCACGTGTTAGAGTAGTTAAAGCTGGTGAAGGGAAAAAAATTATTGAAGCATCACGTTTTGAAATGGCAAAGCAGGATGATTCAAGTAGATTAGTTTCTATGCTTCTTCCAATAGGTTGGATGGTGTTATCTACAATATTATGGCAATTAAAATGGTATCCTGATGTTGTGTATGCTGCTTTGATTGTTGTTGGCGGATTTTTATTAATTGGAGTTGCATTAGGTGGACAAATGCGCGCTAAAGATTCTAACTCTACACCAAAATTGTTAGTAAATAATTTTGGAAAAAAAGTTGCTCCGTTTTTTGAAGCAACAGGAAGTAGGGCTGGTGCACTTTTAGGGGATGTTCGTCACGATCCCTTGCAATCGTCAATTGACGAAGATTCGTTCGTTGTTTGTCTAAAGGGTGTTTGGAAAGAAATTTCTTATGGAAAACTTTGGGCAACAATGTCAAAAAAATATCCTGATCTAGTTGAGAAATACGAAAAAGGATATGAGGCAATGGTTTTACCTAAACAAGAAATTGTTTATGTGCTTGGAATGAAAGACGAAAAAATAATTCCTTCAAGAATTTATTCTTTAAATAGACATCCATACGAAGGGGAAGTTGTTGAACTTTCTATTGGCGGAAAAAAAGCTACTTTTACTCCCGAACACAAAATAATTACAAAGACTGGGGATAAGAATGCAGAAAAAGTTTCTGAAAAAGATTCTTTATTCAAACTTTCTCCAACAACAGCTTAATCTTTTTTTACTATTAGTATATTTTTCAAAACATTGCCACCTCCGCCTCGAATTTTTTCTTTAGACTCTGCTTTTCTCGACTTAAACCTTTCCCCTTGTGGGTCGCCACTGCTAAAGGTTTAATGTCTCCAAAAGCAGCAGAGCCGTCTACGAAAAAATTCATTTTTTGCGGAGGTGGCTTGAATGCATTTTTCAAATAATTTCAATAAACCCTCAAAAGAGGAAATATTGTCAGTAAAAAGAATTGCAAGATTTAATCCTGATGATTTGGATTCAAAAGAACTTTGGGTTCTTGAGAATCAAACTGATTCTTCAGATGATTTTAATGAAGAGGTGATTGAATGAATCAATCACCAGACAAAAATCAAGGATTTTTGTTGGCGACGCAAAATTGCGATTTTGCTACGCTGGCAAAACACTCTCCAATGGATTATAAAGCCCCCGAAAGGAGCTCTATAATGGAAAGTAAAATTCTTGTTTCTGAACAAGACATAATCAATACGTATTCTGAAAAAGATAAATTTTCTTGTCAGAAATATTTTGAATACAAAAAAATCATTCAGGAAAATCCTTCTTTTGGTCATAAAAAGTGTGCTAAAATTCTTGGGTTAAAAATTGGTCAAACTCGATGGTGGCATACTAAAGGAGAAAAAAAGGCAATTCCCAATCCTTTGAAAGTTGTTCAAAAACTAAAAGAAGCAGGGTTTCTTCCATTCACAGAAAATCACAAAGATTCAAAACTAATTTTTAACATGCTTGGCGTAATTTTTGGTGACGGATGTGTTGATATAAATCTCAACACGTTTTCATTTATTTCCGCAGATAAGCGTGACATTGATTTGTGGGAAAATGATTTTAAGCAAATATTTTCTTTTGCTAAAGATAAATTGGATATTATTGAAGGGGGGGAATATGGTCAGTCTTATTGCATTAGGTGTTTTGACCGAGCGGTAATAAGATTTTTTGTTGCTCTTGGTTCTCCAGTCGGTGACAAAGTGACAATTAAGTATAGCTTGCCAAAATGGATTTTTGATTCTTCCAAAGAATCAAGAATAGCTTTTCTTGACGGGTATTTAGCTTCAGAGGTTTCAATCCCAGTTTATGTTTTTGGGGCAACTAGTACATATTTCAATAATTTCAGTTTAGGGGTTTCAAAAATTGAATTTCTTGAGCAAGAGCATCGCATCTTTTTAAAAGAGTTAGAACGACTTTTGGATTCTGTAGGAATATTGACTACAGGCAACATAAACAAAAATTATTCTGCCGGTAGACATCGTAAGGATGGAGCATTCACAGCAAATTATAGAATATTTATTAGAACTTCTCCAAAAGTTGTTCTCTTGTTCAACAATTTTTTTCAACTTCGTTATGCGCAAAACAAAAAAGTCAATCTATGTAAAGAAATTGAGATCGCTCAAAAAGCAAAGCTCAAAAAATATGGTGGTGAAAGCATGCATTGAAAAAAGTCCAATTAGCCCAAGAATACAAATTATTAAAATTAATTTCTTAATTTTCTCTTTTTTTCTGGGGGGGGTAAATTAGGTTTATATAGTTGTTTAGTGTTTGTTTGTTGGTATGTTTAGCCAAACTTTGAGGAGTGAAAAATATGAATTCGCAGAGAGAGAGAGAGAGTAGTAAATATTTTTGTTTAAATAATTCTTGTTCTAGAGCTCAAGGGACGATTGAGTATCTTGTGATTATTGCTGTTGTTGTTGTTTTGTCTTTGATTGTTGTTGGTTTGGTTATAACTCAGGTTGATAATAGTCAACAAGTTTCTTCTTCTGGTAATCAGTTGGGTTTGTCTACTCAAGTGATTGGTGTTACTGAGTCTATGGTTGATCCTAATGATGGTAATTTTGTTGTTCAATTGTTGAATAATTCGGGTGAGTTTATTACTGTTAGTAATGTTAGTGTGGGTGATACTAATGTTGCTTTTAGTGAGGATTTGTCTCAAGGTGGTTCTAAGTTTTTTAGGGTTGATACGAGTGCTATTTGTGAGGAAGGTAAAGTTATTTC
>CAZSDT010000016.1:0-12886 GCA_964605745.1 uncultured archaeon
GATTTTAATTTTTTGATTTATAAAAATTTAATTTCTACTTTTTGTTCAAGTTAATTAACTATTTTTTAGTTAAAATTAATACAATTGTCTATTTTTTCTAATAGAAAATTTATTGCAGTTAATCAATTCTGTCTAAGTATTTATATAAGTTCAGCAACAGGTGTAATTGAAAGTAAATTTCTGTGGATTGAAAATTACTTTCAATAAAATTATTACTCGATTAAAAAGATCGAGTGGGGTAAAATAGGGAGAATGTTCTCACCAACATGTGGTGTACCAAATGCAATGGTTAAAGCTTCTCCCTCATTTTACCTGTTAGTTTATTTGTTTTAGTTTATTTAGTTTAGTTTATTTTTAAAAAATTCTTTTCTTTTTTCTAATTAGTTTGGATTAGATTTGTTTATTTTTTATATAATTTTTGAATAGCAGGTGGGTTTTAATACTAAAACTTCTTTTATTTTGGCATGGGAAAACAATTTTTTTCTAATAACATTTCAAACATTTCACGTTCTATTTTTTTCTTTATTGCGTTATTACTTTTAATTTGCCCCGCATTTGCAATACTTTCCAGTGGTTCAATAAATATTTTTGCTGTTACCGAAGACAATAAAGGAATGGCTGCAGAACTTTATATGTACACAATTCCAGGAACAGGAAAATCAGCTTTTATTACTTCAAATTCTCTGGTGGGGAAAGATACTCAAACAACAGGAAATATTGCTTTAGAGATTGCACAAAAAGAAACAGGGGCAAAATTAACTGATAAAGATATTATTTTTGATATACGTGCAAATGCTTCTGAAGTTGATGGCCCATCAGCTGGTGCAGCAATGACTTTACTAGCTTATTCTATGTTTGCTGAAAAACCTTTTCAAAATAAAATAGGTTTAACAGGAACAATTAATTCAGATGGTTCAATTGGAATGGTTGGCGGAGTGGGACCAAAATCAATTGCAGCAAGTAAAGCAGGAATAAAATTATTCATGATTCCTTATGGCGAAGCAGTTGCAGATATTGTAAATGGAAAAGAGTTTGAAACAGTTAATTTGCTTGAATATGGTCCACAAAAATTAGGAATGAAAGTAGTTGAAGTGGGAAACATAAAACAAGCAATTGAATATGCTTACTCAAATATTGATTTAATAATAGTTGATTCAAATTATTCTTCTCAAATATTTATTCCTGGTTCAATTCAATATGAATCAGTTTTAATTCCAATGAAAAGTATTTCAAAAAGTTATATTGATGATGCTGAAATAATTATTAATGAAGCAAAAACTGCTTTGGATAATAGTCAATTAACTGATAAAATATTAGCTGATTTTTATCAAAAATATGGTGAATCAAAAAGAAATGTTGAGATGGCTAAAAGGTTCTTAGATCAAAACTATCTTTATTCCTCAGCAAATTATGCTTTCAATGCACGTGTTCTTGCAGGAACAATAAAAGAAATTGCATTAAATCCTTCAATGCTTTCAAGCGATGAAGTAATATTATCAAAAGTATCTGCTCTAAAAAAAGAATTGGGTAGTGTAAAAGCTAGAGCCAATTACATTCCACTTAATGAATTTGAATGGGTTATTGGTGCGCAGCAAAGATTATCCTATGCTCAAAATGCTTTGGACAAAATAACTTCCACAGCAATACTTCCAAACGATACTCCCTTAACAGATGCGCAAAAAGAAATAGTTTTGCAAAACTTGCAGTACGGCAAAGTTTATGATTATGTTTCTGCAAGTGCATGGATTAGTGTTTCAAGTGATTTTTTAGAACAAGCAATTAAAGACCCAGAAAAAGCAATAACTTTTTACACTAAAGATTTTAGAGAAATGGTTGAAAAGAAGCTTTCTCAAATTGATAGTTTGTTGAAGGATTCAAATGCTTCCGACTCAATATACGAGGACTCTACACGAAGGTATCATTCAGCACTAATTTCAATGGATAATAATTTTTTATTAGCCGCTTTATACGATGCGTATTTTGCAGAATCATTTATAATTGCTGAAACAAATAGGGAATTTATTTCTGAAGACAAATTGTTTAAATTAATTCAAACTGATGTTAATAATGGATCAAATTCTGATTCGGTTTGGGCAAATTTATTCTTTGATCACGCAAAGTTTTATTATGAAAATGCTTTATTTAATAAAAAATTAACTAAAACTGTTGAATATTCTCAGAGTTTAGAGACAAGTTATGATTTATTATTTTTAAGCAAAAATCTTTCTAGCGCAAAGGAATTAGTTTCTGAATATATTGAATTTACTGATTTTGATGCTTACAAAGAATCTGAACCAGTTGTAGAAGTAAAGTACACTCGGGTAGTTGATTCTTCACAAGTATTGTTAATTGGAATACTTTTGCTTGCAATTTTATTTTTAGTAATAATTTTAATAATAGGAATTGCTTCGCGCGCAACTAAAAATAATTTAACTTTCTCTTCAAGAAAAGATAAATTAAAATTAGTTTTAGGAAATCTTGACAAAGCCCTTTCTAGTAAGAAAGTTAATGATGCAGAATATTTTTTCATGAAAAAAAGATATGAAGATGAATTATCAAAAAGTGCAGACTTAAATGAAACCAAAAATTCAAGCAAAGTAAAATTATCTCTTGATGATTTGCGTGCAAAAGAAAAAGCTTTGGAATCCGCTTTAGTTGATATTAAAAGGCATTTTAAAGAAGGATTGATAATTCCTGAAGATTATGAGCACAATAGCAGACAATTGATTAATGAACTTGGAGAAATAAAATTAGATATAAAACAGGCCCAAAGTGTTTTGCGGGAACAAAGAAGGGCAAAATCAACCTTTTCTTCATTTATGTCAAGGTTTCAAAAAAAGGAAGATTCAATTAAAGGAACAGGAGAACTTGTTGAAAAAGAAGCAAAGGATGAAGAGAAAGAAAGAGCAAAGAGGAAAAAGATTCTTAGAAGATTTGTTTATTTGAGCAAATCTAAAAAGAAAGAGGATAAAAAAGAAGAGAAAAAAGAAAAATTAGGCTATGATTAAATTGGTAATTTTTAAATCTTTTTCTTTTTATTAAGCTTTTATTTGTCTTTCCAATATTATTTATATTGTTCTATTTTAATTATTGTTATGAGATTTGGAAGAAAGTTATCTAGTTTTTTATCAAAAAAAACTAAGTTTGGCAGATCGCAAAGGCAAGCTCTTGGAAAAAGATTAATGTCTGGAAGAGAAAGGGATATAAAATCTCTTGATTTGAGAGCAAACATTCCTGAAGAAGGTTGGAATGTTGTTAGGGATTTATCTACAATGGGGAGATTCAAACCTGTTTTTATAAAAAGTTTGAATAGATTAAGAATCAAAAATAAAAAACCTCTTAGGATTCTTGATGTTGGTGCAGGAGTTGGTTTTCTTGGAAATGATTTGCGATTTTATGCTGGGAAGGGTAGTGTTGTTCATGGTTTAAAATTAACCCTAAGTGGAAGAGAAGAAAGAGCGCTTGTTAGAAAAACAATGGATAAAGAGTTAATTGGCTCAATAGAAAATTATCGTTTTAAAACAAAATATGATTTGATTGTATCTGTTTCAGGTGGAACTGTTTATACTGCTAATTTACCTATTGCAATTGAAAAAATTTGTAATTCATTAAGCTTTGGTGGAGAAGCAATTATTCATGTTCTTCCAGAAAAAATAAAGCCTTTAATTAAACCCTTAAGAGAAAATGGTTTTACTTTTGAGTTTATTCCTAATTCAAAACAACGTTTTGTAAAAATAGTAAATTCTAAAGGAAAACATTTAGATTTAACTTTTCAAATAAAACAAGAACTAAAAAAACCTATTAAAAATAGGTTATCTATAGACTTACAAGATAATTAAACTATTTTTTTTTATTTATTACTTTTTAATTATTTTTTTAGTTAATTTGATTTTCATCTTCGTTGGATTTTGATTTATAACTTTCACTTTCTTTAAGTTCTTCATCTTTTGTATTTCTTAATTTTAAACCAATAACAGAACTATCATCTTTTCCTCTTGCAACACCAATTATTTGATCAGCTTTTTTTGTGATTACATCATTGTGTGTAATTGCAATAAATTGGCTTTTTTCTGCAATTTTTTCAATTAAATTACTCATTTTTAGTGAGTTTTCTTTGTCAAGTGCTGCATCTGCTTCATCAAAAGCATAAAATGGAGCAGGGTGATATAATTGAATAGCAAACATAAATGCCAAAGCGGTAAGAGTTTTTTCTCCTCCGCTCATTGAATCAATATTAAGTAATTTTCCTCCTTTGTGTCTTGCATCAACTAATAATCCTGATTCAAGTGGTTTTTCTGGGTTTGAGAAATTTAAATTTCCTTCTCCGTGGAAAAATTTAAAGAAAATTTCTTTAAAGTTTTTATTTACTTCATTAAAGCACTCCATAAAGACAAAAGTTCTTTTAACTTCAATTTTATCAATCATATCCAAAACCGCAAGTCTTTCTTCGGTTAATTTATTTGCTTTGCTTTGCACATCATCAACTTCTTTTTTTAATTCATTAAAATTATCCACCGCTTTAAGATTAACTGCTCCAATTTGAGTTAATCTTTTCTCAATAAAAATTATTTTTTCTTTACATTCTTCAAGGCTCTTTGAAGTATATGGAGCAATTCCTATAAATTCTTTTTTTTCTTCATTTAAATCATTTTGTCGAACACTAATTTTACCATTTTCCAAATTAAATTCATTTATTCTAAATTCAATTTTCTTAACTTTTCCAGAATCATTCCAAACCTCTTTTTCTAACTTATCAATTTTTTTATCATTATACTCTTTTTCATCAGCAAGAATTGCATTTTTCTTTTTTGCCTCAATTAATTCCTTCTCTTTAGCAACAACACTATCCTTCATTTCTTCAATATTTTTTTCTTTTTGAGTAATTTCCTTGTTGAATTCTTCAATTTCTCCCTGCAAAGCATTATTTTCGAAAGTGGCATCATCCTCTCTTGCAGAAATGCTTTCTAATCTTGATTTTATTTCATTTAAAGTTGATTCAATAGTATTCTTATTATGTAGCAGTGTATCGCTTGTTTTATTTGTACTTGAATATTCTTCAAATATATTTTGTTTTCTTAACTCATAAATATTATTTTTTGCTTCATTGAGTTCTTTGGCTAAAACATTTACTTTTGCGAGTGCAATTTCTCTTTGTTTAAGTTCTCCTTGAATGGTTTTTGTATCCAAATCCTCTTTCAATTCATTTTTTCTTTTGTTTAATTCCTCAATTCTAGTAAGAATTGTTTTTTCTTGACTTATTTGCGCACTGATTTTTGAGATTAATACAATTCTTTCTTTTTCTTCAAAAATTTTCTTCTTTATTTGTTCAATTAAACTTGCATGTTCGCTCTCTTTTTTAGCAAATTCTTTCATTAAAGCTTCTTTTTGAGTAATTAACATTAATTTTTTGTCTTCTTTTAATTGAGAATCACAAATTGGGCATAAAGATAAGGCTTTTTTTAATTCATTAACTCCCTTTTCTTCATATAATTTTTTGTTTAAAAAAGAACTTCTTTCTTCAAATAATAAAGAAAGTTTCTTTTCAAGTTCATTTAATTCTTTCTCAGGATTTTTTTCTAAATGTAAAGCCAAATCTTTCTTTTTTTCCTCGATTTTTTGCATTTCATTTAATAGATTTTGTTCTTCTCCAATTAATTCTGAAAACTTTTTTTCATTAAAACTTTTTTGTTTTTCCCAATTTCTAGCAAAAACTTCTAATTCAAATGATTCCTTTTTTTGTTTTTCTAATTCTTTTTCAATCTCTTCAACTTTATTCTCTTTTTTTTGCAGTTCAAAATTTTTATCCCTAACAACTGCTTCAAGTTGATTTTTCTTTTTAACAATTTCACTTAGTTCTTGTTCTATTCTTTTTTTCTCGCTCTCAAATTTACTTAATTTTTCTTCCAATTCTTTCTTTTCTTTTACTGTTTGTTTTAATGTATTATTATTTGAATCAATTTTTTCTTTGTTTTTGTAAATCTGTTTTTTGCTTAAATCAATTTTCTCCTGTTCAATTGATAATTTGGCTTTATTTTCTTCATATTCTCTTCCTATTGTTGTGTAAGTGTGTTCAGATGCTTTAATCATTTGATTAGAAAGTTCTTCTGATTTTGCTTTTGATTCTTGTAATTCTTTTCTATTTTGGATAATTTTTTCTTCAAGAGAATTTTTTTCAGTGTTCATTTTAGTAAGTTCATTATCAAGATCAAGGACTTTTTTTTCAAGCGAATAAAGTTCTTTTTCAAGAATAGTAACCTTGGTTCTTTTTCTTTCTTCTTCAAGCTCCTTAAATTCTTTAGCAGCAATCATTTCCTCTTCCAAATCCACCAAAAATTCATTTCTTTCATTAAGAATAATTGTAGCTTCTTTAATTTTAGAATCAACTTTATCAAGTTCCTTAATTGCTTCTTCTTTTTTTAGATCAAATTCGCTTAACCCTGCAATGGAATCAATTATTTCTCTTCGTTCTATAGCAGACATTTCAATTATTTTAGTTATTTCTCCTTGGGTTACAATATTGTGTCCATCAACATCAATTCCTAATTCAATTAATAACGAACTTATTTCATTTAGAGTAGTTCTTTTTCCATCAAGTCTATAAACACTTTTTCCTTGCTTGTCAATCATTCTACTTATTTCATATTGTTTATCATTGTCCTTAAGCAGTAAATCAACTTTAGCATAATTTTCTTTCGCACTATTATTAACTAAATCAGTTAATTTTCCGGCTCTTAGTGCTTTTAGAGAAGTTATTCCTAAAACAAATAGCAATGCATCAAGAGTATTACTTTTTCCTGAACCATTTGATCCCACAATTGCAGAAAAACCATTGCTTATTGGTATTTCCGCTCGCTTGAACGATTTGAAGTTTTTTAAAGAAAGCTTTACTAGCCGAGTCATTGGTATTCACTGTTTAGAATAAAAATAATTTGTAATTGCAGTAATAAAATAAACGCTAGTGAAAGTTTCGCCAATTGTTAGAATTATTAATTCTAAAATATTGCCAGTTAAAAGTGAACTTGCGGAATAAATTATTACTCCTATTATAAGTGAAATTAAACCAACTAATATTAGATATAATGTTGTTTTCCAAAATCTTTTTTGAGTAAATTTCCATGATTTATTAAATGCCTCTTTTATTTCATTTTCATTTAATGCAGGAATAACAAAAATTGTTTTTATGATTACTAACAAAATTATAATTGCAAAAATTAAAAGCAAAATTAATCCTACTAATTCGCTAATTCCCATTATTACTCCAATTATTGTTAAAATGAATAATGTAAATAATAAAGCTCCCCAAAATACAATTGCTATCCCAATTGCTTTTCGTATTTCTTTCATTGAATTATTAATAGCTGGAATTAATTTGGCTCCTTGACTTATTTTTGCCGTAATACTAAAAGCAACTATTCCAAGAACAGTCATAAAAAAAGCCATTACTATTGATACTAAAATTTGAATTGGATATTGAGTCAAAAAAATACTCAACATATTTTCGCTTGGAAACATATCAGGGTAAATAATAATATCTAACATTGGTTGTTCCAAAACTATGCTCATTGCTTGAGTTACTGCTAAAGAAATTATTAGCATTGCTAAAAGAGGAATCCAAATTTTTGGCTTAAAAATTAATTGTAAAAAACTTGTAACTAAATTCGAAACTATCATTTGTTTAATCCCCCAAAACTTGAAATATTAAGTAAATGATATTTAAATTACTTTGTGTTGAACTAAAAAATTGATTAATGATGAAATTTATAATTTAAAATAAATTAATTTTGTTTAAATGCTTATTAGTTTTGAATCAAAAATTAATTTTTTGGTGGTTTTGCTTGTTATAATTTCTAAATTTTACCCCCTTACCAACCTTTTAAAACCTTCTCCTTTACTTTTTCTTTATTACTGGTGAAGTTATGAAAGTTCCAAAAGACAAAAAACTTTTTTGCAAAAAATGTAAAAAGCACACTAAACACAAATTGAAAGAATTCAAAGCTGCTGCTAAAAGAACAATGGCTGCTGGAAACAGAAGACACGAACGAAATACAGGCCACGGATATATGGGTAAGTACAAATTTGTTGTTTTTGTTAAGAAACAGAACAAAAAACCTGTATTTGTTGCTGAATGTACTGAATGTAAGCAAAAAATACCTTATTCTTTAGGAAAGAGAATGAAGAAAGTAACTCAACAATGATTGAGTTATTTTTTCTAATTTTTTCTTTTTTTTATATTTTTTTATATTTTTTTAATTTATTTATTTTTTTTTATTTTATTTACATTTTTTATTTTTTTTTTTTTATATTTTTTTTTTTTTTTTTTAATTAATTTTCTTCTAATTGAAACTTTTTTTCTTTGTTTTTCAAAGAATGAAGTTTATTATACTTCTTTGTTTTAGTTCTTTTATGACTCTTAATAATTCTCTTCTTTTGCTGATAAAGCAATATCCCGGAATTGATTACAATGATTTGTATGCTAAAATTGCTTCGCGTTACAAAAACTCCGCTTCAGCAAAATCCGCTTTAATGCGTGGATTAAAAGATATGAGTTCTTTTGGCCAGATTAAAAGAGAGGGTACAAAAATTTTCATTACTGATAAAGGCCTTTATTCAATGAGTATTGAAATGAAGGACAAATTGGTTCTAAAATTAAATCAAGAAATGAAAAACCCGATTGATAATTTAGATAATATTATAAAATTTTTACTTATTTTGTCCCAAAGAGGAGTGCAGGATAAAGATTTATTGAATAATGCAAAAGAGAATGCTTCTTTTACTATTAATGATGTTGTTAATCTTAGGAAAGATATTAAAGTTAAGAGAACTTATTTAAAAAAAATGGGTGAATTAATTGAACAACAAATAGAGAAGTTAAAAGAACTTGATTTTAATGATTCCATTTCAATTTCTTTGGATCAACAATTAGCTGAACGAATTGTTATTTATTCAAAAGGACAAAAAATTTTGGTTGAAACAAAGGATGATTCAATTTTATCAAAAATTCCAGCTCATTGGGTTAAACAGGGAATTATTTCTGTTGAAGGGGAGAATGTTTCGCTTTTGGTTCAATTAATTTTAAGCAGTCCTTGGGCAAAAGCGGTTTTATATTTGCAAGGAATAAAACTTAATTTAATGGCTGGAAAAGCTACTCTTTTCGGTTCCTATAAAACAATTGAAGCATTTAGTTTAATAAAAATAGAATCCCTTCCTGTTGTTAGTGAAATAAAGAAAGAAGTAAATGATAGTTTGCTTCAAAAATAGTTTTTGTTTTCAATAATTAGGTTTGGTCAAGTCGCAAGTTGTCTTAAAAAAATTATTCGCTGAGTGGATTAATTAGTTTTCCGTTAATTCCATCAATTATTACTATTCTTTCTTCTCCAGTTTTCTTTTTTAATACTCCTTCCCATACAGGCAAAAATATATGAGTAATTTCTTTAACCACTAAATTTCCCCACAATTTTTTCAATAACTCCGGGATTTCTTTTTCACTCATTATTGGCTGTAATAATATTGCAGAATCAATTTCTGTAATTGCTCTTTTTCCTATGGTTGGCAAAATTTCGTGCAAAGGAGTAGGGGGCAATTCCATTTCTATTTTTCCGTGAGTAAAAATTTCATTTTTCTTTTCATCAACTATTCTTCCAATTAATCCTTTCTTTAATAATGTTTCAAGTATTCTCTTTGCATTTCCTTCTTCCATTCTCATTAGTGTAGCAGTTTCTTTTGCGGTTCTTTTTTTCTCTGCAACTAATTTTAGTACATTTGTTTCGGTTTCGCCAAGATCAAGGAAAATTGGCAATCCTTTACTTTCTCTTAGATTTCCTCTATCATCATGAATAAATTCTCCAGTTAAGGAATTGATAAAAGCCTCTCCTTCATGGAAAGAATCTTTGTGGCTGAAATATTTGTACCTTACTTTGTATATTTGTGCGTGCTTTAATGTAAGTCTATCCAAAATTTCGCTGTTCATGAAAAGAAATTTCTTTTCAGTCATATTTGCAAGTAATTTTCTTGCTAAAGGTTCATCAATTGCTTGTTTTAGCGCAGTAAGTTCTACTCTTTCTTCAATTTCACTTAACTCATTTTCAAATTCAAGTACATCTTTTGGTAATTTTTTTTGTCCGTGTATATTTGCATCTTTTTTAGCAAGTTCTGGGTTTTGATCTGCTAAAAGTTCTGCTTCTTTTTCTTTTTCAATTTGCGCTTCTTCTTCAATTTCTTCCAAAACTTTTTGTGTGAAAACTTTTCCTTCTTTTTCCACAATTCCGTTTTGGTTTAATAGTTCTAATATTGTTGCTAGTGCAATAGATTTTTTGTAAGTATTATTTAGTGTATCAATTGTTTCTTGAATGCTTTCAACTCTAATGCTTGGATCCTTTTCCAATTGTCTTTTTACAATATTAACTGCCAGCATTTCAACTTTGTCTTTATCCATTTCTTGTTTTACTTCAACAGTCTCTGCATCTCTTCCCTCGTGCTGACTCATTCTTGGTCTAATATTCATTACAAATGCTCTTGAAGTTGTTTCACTTCTATCTCCAGTTAAAGCAGTTCCTATTGGAAGAGTTTTAATAAAATTAGATTTTTTGTAAGCTCCAGGAACTATAGTTGGAGTTCTTTTGTAAATTGCTTTAATATCATCATCAAAAACTAATTTGTGCGCCATGATTACATCAAGCTGGCTTAATACTCTTGAATCAATTGCACTTGGCTGCTGGGTAGCAAATACTAAAGAGCACCCTGGTCTTCTTCCTTGTTTTACATATTCTACAAGTGCACTACTTGCAGGAGTTTTCGCATTTCCTCCTGGGATTAATGTGTGCGCTTCATCAATAAATAACCAAGTTGGTGGAATATTTAATTCAACTAATTCAGTAATATCACTTTCTGTTTCAAATTGCCCAGCTGCTTCTCTTCTAGTTCCAAGTTTTCTAGCTGCAAGTATTCTTCTAGCAAATATTCCTACAACAAGTGCACTAACAGAATCATCCAAAAAACTTGTATCTAAAATAGTCATTTGTCCTGCTCTTGATAATAATCCTAATGAAGTTCCTTTATCATCAAAAATTCCCCAATTTTTTGCAGCATCAAATCTACTTACAAGTGCTCTAATTGAATCAGCTTTGTAACCCTTTTCTCTATCATTTAATTCAGCATCATCTTCAAAACATTTTACTAAATCTTGTAGTGAGAAAGTATTTTGCTTCCCTCTAATTTCTTTTGTTCCATCAATACTAGTATAACCTGATTTTACTTTTGCAATTCCTTTTTCCATTAATAATCCAGTTGGAGAAAATCTATCAATTCCAAAAGTTAAGCACCAATCTTCTGCTGTTAGTAAAGATGGTTGAATTGAGAACACAGCATCAAATGTACTTTTAGGAACAGAATCTTTCATTCCAACTGGGATGAAAACTTTAATGTTATTCAATCCTTGGGGCATCATGTCCCACTTTGCTAAAAGTTCTAATTCTTTTGCTTCTTTATTCGGGTGCTTCATTGACCAAAATACTCCAATTGGGTCCACTACAACAATTCCAACATTTTTATTTTTTAATGCAAGTTCTTCAGCAACAACACCTAAAACATAAGAATTGTGAATTATAATATCGTTAGCAACAAAATTACTAAAACTTGGTACGCTAATATCATAAACTTTTGTTTCTTCGTTAATTTCATTTATTAAAACAATTTCATCCCAGAATATATCCGAGTTTGCTAAAAGTTCAAGTGTTTTATTTTGTTGAAGTAATGCAATTTTTTGAAGAGTTGTTCGTGAAGGAGAATAATTTATTATATTGTGAAGTGATTTTGGATTCTTGTATCCAATTGCTTTTCCCATTTCTGTCCAATTTCTATTTTCTAAAAAATCCCAAGCCTCTTTAGGTATAGTGTCAACATTTGGATTATGTTTTTTTTCAAATATTTCTTGTAAAGCAAGTTCTTCTCTTTTTTCTTTCTCTCCAAAGAAACCTATTTCTAATAAAAATTTTTCTACATTGTCTCCATTTAATACAAGTTCGAAAGCTTTTCCAGTTTTTTCTTTTAATTTTCCATAATGTGTTGTTTTTGTTCTAAGTTTTGATAATATTCCAAATCGTAGTAATAAATGTTGTACTTGTCTAATCATTTTCTCTGAAATTGAGCAATAAGAAATTTGCCAATTAGTAGTTTTATTTATTTTATGAATTGTACCATCACAAGAAAATAATCTGTTTAAGAATAAAGCAAGGTTCTCTTTTTTGAGTTGTATTATTTGTTTAGGTACAAATTTATCTTTTGAGCGTTTTTCATAGAGATTTATTTCTTTAAGCCATTGCATTAAAGAACTTTTTTTGCATATTATATGTCCCTCACTTGTGAATTGTCCGTTTATGTTGCGTTTAATTGCACTTAAATCAGTTAATTTGTGTTTTTGAGATATTCTATAACTATACTTTCCGTGAGGTAATATTTTTAAGTTATCATCAAACTCATTTATTGCATTAGTAAAATCATTAACTATATTTTTATCTGAATTAGTGAACAAAACAAATTGGTTTCCTAAATGTCCTTCTGCAATTAAATAAGATAATATTTTTATTTCACTATCTTTCATTTCTTCGTTCCCAAAATTATTAATTATTCTTGGAGTGGCAACTCTTTCTCCAATTGGCAATTCTTTTGCAGGTTTCCATCCATTAATTGTTAATAAAGGGTGTTCGGGAGTCAATTTTATTTCTTTACCACTTCTTAATTTTACATGCAAAATTTTGTTTACACTCCTTTCATAAAAACCAACTTTTTGTAATGGTTTTATTTTTAGTTCATCATTAAGCCCAAATACATTATTATTGTTATTTTCAAGTTCGGCAATTGGTAAAGTTGTTCCGTCACTTAAAGTTATTAG
>CAZSDT010000017.1:0-1521 GCA_964605745.1 uncultured archaeon
CATTATTACAATAAATAAATCTCCTGTTCCTTGTTGCCCTTCATTTCCTTTTCCTTCAAGTCTTAAATGGTTTCCATTATCAATTCCTGCAGGAATTTTTACACTTAATTTTGTTCGTGCAGAAACAAATCCATTTCCGTTGCAGCGAGTACATTCTTTTTCTGTCAACTGTCCTTTTCCATGACAAGAGTGGCAGACTGATTGTGTTTGAAATACTCCAAATGGTGTTCTTTGTTGGTGAAGTACTTGACCGCGCCCTTTGCAAGTTGGACAAGTTTTTAATTCACCTTCTGCTCCGCTTCCACTGCATTTTTCGCATTTTTGTATTCGTTCGTAATTGATATCTTTTGTTGTGCCGAATACTGCTTCATTAAATGTAATTGTTAATTCTACTTTCAAATTTGAGCCATTATCTTTTCTTTGCCCTCTTCCTCTTCCACGACCACCAAACATTTCACTCATGTCACTAAATCCGCCAAAACCAAATTGGCTGAATATATCTTCAAAATCAAAATCATTTCCTTGACCGAATCCTTGTTGTTTGTATCCTTCAAATCCTTTATATGAATCTCCATATTTGTCATAATTTTCTTTCTTTTCAGGATCACTTAAAACAGAATAAGCTTCGTTCACTTCTTTAAATTTTTTTTCAGCATCACGTTCTTTTGATACATCAGGATGAAATTTCTTTGCGTGCTCTTTATATGCTTTTTTTATTTCTTCTAAACTTGCACCTTTTTTTAATCCAAGCACAGAATAGTAATCAGTCATCAAAAATCATCTTTTGTTGAATTATTTATTTAATTGATTCTAATATGAATTTAGAAAAGGATTTTAAAGGATTGCAAACAAAAAATTAAAAAAATTAAAATAAAATACTTGCATACCAAACAGTTTGGATTGGACTTTTTGGTGCGTTTTGTTGTATTTTATTTTTTTCTTTCAAAATATTTTTCTTTTTTGCAATTTTAACTTGAATTTTGTTTTCTTTATTTTTTTCATCAATTTTTTGTTCAAGCATAAAATCCCTATCCTTTTATTAAATATAAACTTATAGTAAAGGACTTAATTTGATTAAATCCTTTACTACTTGTTAATTTTCTAATATTATTTTTTCTTATCTTTTTCTTCAAATTCTGCGTCAACGACTTTGTCTTCGCCAGCATTTGCACTTTCTTGTCCGTTAGGGTTTGAATTAGCATTTTGATTTTGCTGATTCATTGCACCATATACTTCGGAACCAAGATCTTGAAGAGCTTTGTTTAGTTCTTCCATTTTCTTATTGATTAAAGCCGAGTTTTTGTTTTCTTTTGCAAGCTCTTCTTTTAATGAAGTTAATTTTTCAGTTACCTTTGCTTTTTGAGCATCGCTAACTTTGTCTTTTAGTTCTGCAAGAGTTTTTTCTGTTGAGTAAACACTTGCATCTGCGTTGTTGAAGATTTCAATGTCTTCTTTTACTTTCTTATCTTCATCAGCGTGTAATTCAGCTTCTTTTCTCATTCTATCAATTTCTGCATCATT
>CAZSDT010000017.1:1531-12346 GCA_964605745.1 uncultured archaeon
GTTTCTTTTCCAGTACCGTTATCTTTTGCAGTTACATGTACTATTCCGTTTGCATCAATATCAAATGACACTTCAATTTGTGGCATTCCTCTTGGTGCTGGCAATATTCCACCTAATTGGAATTGTCCTAAAGATTTATTGTCTTTTGCAAGTGGTCTTTCACCTTGCAATACATGTATATCAACTGCAGTTTGATTATCTTGTGCTGTTGAAAACACTTGTGATTTCTTTGTTGGAATTGTAGTATTTCTGTCAATTAATTTTGTGAATACTCCACCCAATGTTTCTATTCCTAAACTCAAAGGAGTTACATCTAAAAGAAGAACATCTTTTACTTCTCCTGCTAATACTCCTCCTTGTACTGCTGCACCCATTGCAACACATTCCATTGGATCAATTCCCCTTTCTGGTTCAAGGCCCGTAACTTTCTTTAAGTAATCAAATATTACTGGCATTCTAGTTGGTCCTCCAACTAAAATTACTTTGTCAAGTTCTGCTGCAGTTAATTTTGCATCAGCTAAAGCTTGTGTTACTGGTTTTTCGCATCTTTTTATTAATGGAGTAATTAGTTCTTCTAATTTTGCTCTGTTTAATTTCATCACCAAGTGTTTTGGTCCTTCTGCTGTTGCAGTAATATATGGCAAATTAATATCTGTTTCTAAAACTGTAGATAATTCTATTTTTGCTTTTTCTGCAGCTTCTCTTACTCTTTGCATTGCCATAGTGTCTTTTGTTAAATCTGCACCTTGGTCTTTTTTGAATTCTTCTGTAATGTATTTTAACAGAGTTTCATCCATATCTGTTCCACCAAGTTGTGTATCTCCTGAAGTTGATTTTACTTCAAAGATTCCGCTTCCTAACTCCATGATGGTAACATCTAGTGTTCCTCCACCTAAATCAAAAATCATTATTTTTGCATCTTTTCCTTTTTTATCAAGTCCATAGGCAAGTGCTGCTGAAGTTGGTTCATTAATTATTCTTACTACTTCAAGGCCCGCAATACTCCCAGCATCTTTAGTTGCTTGTCTTTGATTATCATCAAAGTAAGCAGGAACTGTAATAACTGCTTTATCTACTTTTTCGCCCAAGAAACTTTCTGCATCTCTTTTTATTTTTTGGAGAATAAAAGCACTTATTTGTTGTGGAGAGTATTCCTTATCATCAACTTTGTATTTGTAATCAGAACCCATTTTTCTTTTTGCTTTTGTTATTGTTCTATCTGGATTTGTTACAGCTTGTCTTCTTGCTGGTTCTCCAACAAGCAACTTTCCATCTTTACCGAAAGCTACGTACGAAGGGAACGCTTTTCCATAAATTGTATTTCCTTCTGCTGAAGGAATTATTTTTGGCTTTCCTCCTTCAAGTACTGCTGCTGCACTATTACTCGTTCCTAAATCTATTCCAATTATTTTACCCATATTTATACACACTCCAATTTTTTATTTTTTTAATTCTCCTTAATGTAAATTAATTTTTTTTATTTTTTTTATTTAAATCCATTTTTTTAAATTCTTCTTTCTTTTTTAATAAATTTTCATTAAATTTTTCCATTTGTTTAAGTATTGTTTTTTGCGCAAAATATGCGCCAATTGCTACTCCAACCCCACTCCCAACACCAGTTATTGCTGCAGAAACTATTGTATCAACGATAGCCATTTTTAATCGCTCTCCATTATTTTTATTTCAAAATCACATTTTGTCATACCATCATGCTCATTTTTTTCTTTTCCTTCAAATTTACATTTTTCTTTTGAATCCTGCTGTATCTTTTCTTTTGATTTATCCTTATTTTTTTCATCCATATTTTCACCATCTATTTTATTTTCTTTTTCTTCAACAATTTTTTCAGAAATTTTTTCATTCACACTAATAGTACATTTTTTATCAAAATTATTTACACTCACTTTTGCTAATCTTAATATTTTTCCATTCAATTTGTATCCATTCATTAACACATTCACAACACAATCAAGGGGTAATTTTGAATCACTTTCTTGCAGTAAGCATTCCATTTCATCATGATTGAATGGCTCGCCTTTTTTTATCAAAATTTTTTCCAATCCTTTTTTCTTCAAAATTCCATTTATTTGTTCATATAATATAACTAAATCTTTGCTGTGCGCCATTCCCTGTTCTAATGAATCAAGTACTGGCAAAAGATCTTCAATCATTTTTGCATTTGCAAATACTTTAAACTCATCATTTTGTTTTGAATTTCTTTTTTGAAAATTTTCAAACTCTGCTTGTAACCTTTGCAATGCCTCTGTTAATTCTTTTATCTTGGTTTCGGGGTTCTCTTTAGGTTCACTTGCTTCTTTAGCTGCTTTTATGCCCAAAACAGTATCCAAAATAGAGCTTTTAGTATCTTTTTTAGCATTTATTTCGTCTATATTGGCATCATTTTGAGTCATTTTTATCACAAATCCCTATTTTTACCCTAAAAAACACTAATTTTGTCTAAACTATTTAGACAATAACAATATTCTTTAATCAAAGTGTTTATAAAGGTTTCTGAGTATAGGATTAAATAGAAGAACATAAAGGTCTTTTTGATATGGTAAAACTAAAAGTACAAAAAAATACTTCTGTTGATATTTACCGCCCCCAATTAAATGCCCAAAAACAAGACTCAACAAAAAAATTTATTTTAGTTAATCCAAACAAAACAACTAAAATATTGATTCAAAAAAATTTTGTAAACAAAAATAAAACTGATCGCGGTGAAGCAACTTCTTCTTTACCAATAATGCGCGGATGCGTTAAACATATTTCCACTAACAGAGCAAGATTCAAAATTGTTGTTAGAAAAGTTGAGCGACCATTTAACAAAGATTTTGAACACCAATTAACTTGGATTTGTTCTTCTTTGGGTTTTTTTGAACCAATTGATAAAGAAAAAAATGCTGCAGCGGTTTTCAAAGAAATTGTTTTAGCTACTGAAAAAAAAGAAGCTTTATGCAGCACAGCAATTGCTGAAAGAGTTGGAATGAGTAGAGGCGCTGTACTTAATCATTTAAATAATTTACAAAGGTCCGGTTTAATTGAAAAAAATGGAAAATATTACTCTGCGAGAAGCAGAAGCATGAAAAGAACTATTGAAGAAATTGAAGAAGATGTAACTCACGTATTTTTACAATTAAAAAGAACTGCTGAAGAACTTGATAAGCAAATCGGGTTTGACGAAGAAAAGCAATAAGAATTATTTTTTCCATACTTTTTTTGCTAGTTTTTTTTATTACATTTCTATTTTTTACCAATAATTAATTTTTAAATTTTTAAAACTAATTATTTAGTATGCAGTAAAACTTATTTCGCATTTACTCATTTTTTTGTGAAATTCTAAATCTGGAGACATTACTTTCCAAGTATCAAAGACTTTATTTGCCCCTTCCCAAATAGTAAACCATGCAGCTGGTTCAACCAAAATTAAAAGAACCCCCCACCAAACGCTTTGAGGTTCATTTGGAATTACATACAAAGCAGTAAGTATGGAAAGAATCAAACCAAAAGAAATCATTAACACCCCTGTTCGTCGTATTGAATCAACATCTCGTCTTATTTCTTCATAATGTCTTCTAAAATAATCTCTTAATCTTTTTTTTATTTTATTTTCAGTTTCCTCTTTTTTTTGCTCTAAAGGAATTAAAAAATTTAATTCAATTACCCCTTTATTACTTCTTGTAGCTCTTTTTAATTCTGCAAGAAAATCATCAGAAAGACTTCTTTTATCAACTGTCCTAGGATCAAAATCTGAAAAAATATCATCATAAGAATCAAGCACTAAACTTATTTCAGAAAGCTGCAAAAGTTTTTGTTTTCCAACCCACTCAATTGCATCTTTGGTTTCTTTAACATCCTTAACACCCTTAACTATTTTAGCCTCTTTGACATCCTTAACATCAGTTGTAGGTTTTTTGATCAAATCTATTGCTTCAGGCATACACTACCATAAACAACTTTTAAGTTTTTAATGGTAATTGTTTAAAAAAAAGGATTTTTAAGCAGTCTGTTTAGAAAGATAATTAATAAAACCTTAACAAACAAAATATTTAATTATTAAATTGGTGAAAAAAATGAAAAAAATATGCCCTAGATGTGGAGTAATTTTTGAAGCAGCAAATAATGAGCAAAAATTTTGTTCTCAAAAGTGTGAAAAAATTTTTAAAGAATCATCTTTAGTATATTTAAAAAAAGGACAAACTGAAAGAAAGATTTATGCATCAGATTTGTAAAATAAATCTTATAAATAATTATTCAAAATATTTTTTAAATATATTTTTTATCTCTTCATTTGTTTTACTCATTCCAAATGAATTTCTTAAAGCTGAAGCACCTATTAAACCTTTACTCAAACCCAAAAAATAAGGCCTCAAATCATTTGGACCTAAATTAAATTCTTCAGCTAATTGCAGAAATCTTTCACCCTCTTTTTTTGATTCATCAAAATTTTTTGTTAAGTCACCTTTTTTAGACAAAAGAGCATTTGCTTGCTTAAAGAAGAAAGCATTGCCCATTACTGCTCTTCCAATCATTTCAAAATCGCATTTAGTTTCTTTTTTTATTTTTAAAACATCAAGAGGATTTTTAATATCCCCGTTTCCAATTATTGGAATTTTGTGTTTTTTAGTTTCTTCTTTTAATAATTTAATTTTTTCCCAATCAGCAGTTCCGCTATATCCTTGTGTACCAAATCTTGCATGAAGTGTTATTGCATCAACTCCATTATCAATAGCAGCATTTGCAACATCAATAAAAGTTTCTTTATCCAATCCAAGTCTCATTTTTAATGTAACTGGTTTTTTTGTGGATGATTTCATTGAAGAGATAATTTGTCCAACAATTAAAGGGTTGTTCATAAGTACGCACCCGTATTTCCCTTTCATCGCTTTAGGAACAGAACAACCAGCATTTAAATCAAATCCAGCAAAATTAGCAGGAAATTTTTTTTCAACTAATTCTATTGCTTTGTCAAAATCAGCAGGGTTTGAACCAAATAATTGCAAAAAAACTGGTTTTTCCCCTTCAGACACCGCAAGCATACTTTCGGTTTTTTTGCTTTTCATTAAAATTCCTTTTGCAGAAATTAATTCTGTATAAACTAAAGCAGCACCATATTCTCTACAAAGCGTTCTAAATGCAACATTAGTATAATCTGCCATAGGCGCAAGAAATAACTCCCCGCTTAACTTTAATTTGCCGATTTTGTTCATATTTAATTGCACCAAAAAAAGCATTTAATAACTTTTTTCTTTTTTAAAAAAAATTATTGTTTTAAAGTTATAACTGCATCAACTGCAAAACAACCGTTTTCTGTAACAAAAACTGGATTAAATTCGATTTCTTTTATTTGCGGATATGTTAGAACTAAAACTGATAAAGATTTTATCATTTTCTTAAGTCCATCTAAATCATAACTCTTTTTTGTTCTATACCCTTGAAGAACTTTTGTTCCCTTAACTTCACTTAACATTTCTTCAATATCCGAATCATTTATTGGAGCAATTTTTTGTGAAACATCCTTCATTATTTCAACAAATATTCCGCCAAGTCCATAAGTAATTACTTTTCCAAACTCACTATCAATTGCCGAAACCAAAACTTCTTGGCCATTAAGCATTTCTTGTAATGCAAAAAACGGTCTTATATTGTTTTCTTTGGATTTTTGAATCATTAATTCTATTTGATATTCAAGTTCAGTTTTATTTTTTATATTTGATTTAATTAAACCAAAATCGGTTTTGTGTGCGAGGCCAGAAGCAGTTTTTAATGCAACTGGATAAATTATTGAATCAAAATTCAATTCATCTTTTTTCGAAAAGAAAATTGTTTTAGGTGTTTGTATTCCAAATTCTTTTAACAAAGCAAAGGATTCTTGTAAATTTAATTGTTTTTTTCCAAAAAGCATTTTTTTAATTTCCTTTGTCGATTTTGTTTTTTGCTCAAAAAGCTTTTTTATTTTTTTCCTATCATAATATACTTGCAATCTAGAAAGTGCTTTTATTCCTCTTTCAGGAGTTTCATATTCAACTACTCCTTGTTCTTTTAAATACCTTCGTGGATTTGAAACAGAAGTTCCGCCCATAAAAGAAGCAATTATTGGTTTTCTTTTATTCATTGCAACAACAATATCCGCAACTCTTTCAGGATTAGTCATGCTTTGCGGAGTTAGTAGAGTATAAATAATATCTATTGCTGAATCATCTTGCAACATTTTTAAAGCAGTTCGATAATCAATTGGTTTTGCATCCCCAATTAAATCAAGTGGATTTGAAGCGTGTGGATTAATTTCTTTTACTGCTAAAATAGTTTCTTTTGAGAAAGCAGGTAATTGGAATTTGTGCACTGCTGCAGAGTCTGCCGCAATTACACCTGGTCCGCCGGCATTAGTTACTACTGCTAATCTAAATCCTTTTAATTTTTTTATTTTTGACAATAGTTTTGCCATGTCAAAAAATCCTTCAATAGAATTCACTCTTAATATATTTGCTTTTTTGCATGCAATTGAAAAAATATTGTCATCAACGCTTAACGCACCAGTGTGGCTTGATGCGGCTTTTTGTCCTTCGGCTGAACGCCCAGCTTTGATTAAAACAACCGGTTTTTTCTTCGCTAACTTTTCTGCTTGTCTTAAAAATAACTCAGCATTTTTTACTGACTCCATATAAACAAAAACTGCTTTTGTTAAAGGATCTTTTTCAAGGTAAGAAAAATAACTTGCTTCACTCAAAAAAGATTTATTTCCTGTTGAAATAAATTTTGAAAAACCAACTTTTTCTTGTCTTGCCCAATCTAAAATTGCTGTACAAAGTGCACCAGATTGAGATACAACTGCTAATTTTCCTTGTTGTGGAAAAGTCGAAGAGAAAGAACCATTAAATCCATTTTGTGTATTAATTACGCCTAAAGTGTTTGGTCCAACTACACTCATTTTATTTTCTTCAATTATTTTCCGCATCTCATCTTCTAATTTTTTCCCTTCTTCCCCTGTTTCACTAAATCCTGCAGTAATTATTATTGCAGATTTAATATTTTTGGCAGCACATTCTTTCAAAATAGAGGGAACAAATTGTGCAGGGACACAAATTATTGCAAGGTCAATTGGTTTAGTTGCTTTTGTTATAGATGCAAATGCTTCAAGTCCTTGCACTTGTTTGTCATTAATATTAATTGGAATTATCTCTCCAGCAAAATCTGCTTCAATTAAATTTTTTACTACAGCATACCCTACTTTTCCCGGAGTGTTTGATGCACCAATTACAGCCACGCTTTTAGCATTGAATAATTTGTCTAAATGTAATACATTTACCATTAAGAAATAACACAATTAGAGTATAAAAAAGTTATTTTAATAGGTTTTGGACTCGGTGAACTTCTAACTTTGTTATTCTTGTTAATTCCAGAACTTTTTCTTTATTTTCTTTTAATCCTTTCCAATCCAAAATAATTTCATCAGCACCCGATCTTCTAATCATGCTCCAAATTAAATCTAAATTTAATTCACTTAAATTATGTTTAGGGCAAATGTGGCCGAATGAATATTTTTTTCGGAGAGCAAGTTTAGTAAATTCTGGAGTGTAGTGTCCCCCGCCAAGTCCAATTACTATAGTGTCTTTGTTTTCTTTTTGAGTTTCATTAATTACTGTTTCTGCAATTATTTTTGCAGCCAAATCATTTTTCCATTCAGCAGGAGAACTCCCTATTTCAATAAATAAACAATCTTTTCTACTAAATGGCCCGTGGTGAGTTGCTTCCATTGTTACAACAAACCCTTGTTTTGATAATCCTTCACTGATATTTTTTTCATTTAATGCTCTTAAATAATTTGCCCCAACTCTTGGCATTGCTCCGGATAATTCTCTTCCTTTTCCGCCGAACTTTGCTTCGCCGTAATTTCCAATCATGTGAATTGTCAAGGCTTTAGTTCCTGCTTCGCTTTGATGCTTTGAAAGAAATATTATATAATCTTCTTTTACTTTTGTTAAATTTGCTTTAGTAATATCTTCATCAACTTCATATAATTTTGCCCATTTAGGAAGACCTAACTCTTGAATTTTTTTTGCAATATTCATTCCGGCTGGATCTTTAAATGAATAAACTAAAGCAAACTTTCCTTCAACAGGAGCAACAACTTTTTGTTCTTTCACATCAAGAGTATTTTCTTCTAGTTTTGATTCAACTACCAAATGAGAACTAACTTCTTGTGTTTGTACTTCTTTTACAGGAGTAATTGTAATTTCTTCAATTTTTGATTCATCAACCAAAACGGGGCTTATTTCTTCAATTTTTGCTTCAACCATAACTACATTTTGTTGTGAAACATTTAAGAGGGTTTTTTAAATGGTTTTTTCACTAAATTTTTCATCTAATAACTTAGGGGGTATTGGAAATGGTTGTAGAATTTGGAGAATTTAAAGGTAACAAACTGATAATACTTAAGAGAACTGAAACAGACACTTTCCCATTCCAATTTGGTAAAGGAAAAGCAAAACTAATTGTTGAGAATTTTGAAGCAATAAAGAAATTTAGCGAAGAAGAATAAATAATTCATTTTCTATAGTGTCTAACAAGACACTATAAATTCTTCATTGCAAAAGCTTTGCTTTTGCGATGCCTCGCAAATATAATTTGCAAGGTCGCGCACCTTAACAAGGCGCGTTGAGAATTTTGAAGCAATAAAGAAATTTAGCGAAGAAGAATAAAATTAATTTAATTAAAATTAAGTGACTTAATTGGTGAGTGATTTAATTAGTAAGTCACTTAATTACTTACTTTTTATTTAAATAATACTCTTTAAATTTTTTTAATGCTTTTCCGCGGTGACTAATTAAATTTTTTTCTTCCAAAGGCATTTCTGCAAAAGTTTTATTAAATCCTTCTGGCATAAATATTGGGTCCCAACCAAAATCTGATTCTACAATTGGTTCAACAACTTTTCCTTTTACTATTCCTTCAAAAAATAAAAAGTCTTTTCCATCTGTATAACCTATTGTTGCTTTTGCTTCTGCATTAAAATTCTTAAAAGATTTACACAAATCATAAAGTCCTTTTTTCCCAATACTTTTTAAAAAAAACTTAATTAGTGGACCAGGGAGCCCATTCATTGCATCAAGCGTAAATGAAACATCTTCAACAATAAATTCTCCTTTGAATTGTTTTGCAGCTTCTTTTAATTTGTGTTCAATTACTTCTTTTGAATCAAGGCTCTGTATTTCAACCAAATCAATTTCTTTTTGAATTAATTCAATAGGAAGCATTTCTTTTTTTGCTTCAAAAAATTTATTTTTGTTCCCAGTTATAAAATAAAGCATTTCTCATTCACCACTCTTGTATATATTTTTTTATTGATTCTTCATTTATTTCACTCGGTTTTATTTTCATTTTCTTAAAAAGTTCACTTTCCATTAGTTTTGAAAATTCTTCAAATTCTTTAGACTTATTCATTTTTTCTTTATCTTTGTGAAATTCATTTCGGTGCGCATATTCATTTATTCTTTCTTGCATGCTTACCACCCCGTGGGGAGAAACTCGACAATCAGCATAAGCAAGTATTAGTAAAGGTAAATCATCTTTCCAAAAATCAATTGGTTTGTATTCAATTGCTTTGTTTTCAAGTAAGTAAATAACTTCATCATTTGCACCCAATTCTTTTGCTATTAATTCATTTGCAATATTATCATCTTTTCCATATTTTTTCCAAAACTTTTCTTGTTTCTTTTTAAAATAGTCAAGTTTTTCTACATCTTCTTTATCCAAAAGTTTTATTTTATCTTCAGAAGTAAACTTCATTTTTATTATGTTTCCCAAATCGTGTATAAGACAGGTTGCAATTAAATCAGTGGAATCAATTTTTTCAGTACAGTTTTCACAAATTTGTTTTGCTACTCCAGCAACGCAAAACATGTGCCTTCGAACATTTGTTGGAATTGCATACCTTTCGTAAATAGATTGGATTTGCTTAATTATTTTTTTGCTTTCCATATAATTTTTAAAAATTAAGAAGGATTAAAATAGAATCTATTAATTAAAAATAATTTTAAAACTAAATTAAACCAACTAAAAACAAATTAAAACAAATTAAAACTAAATCAAAACAATTAAAACTAAATCAAAACAATTAAAACTAAATCAAAACAAATTGTCAAATACTTTTTTCCCATTGTTTTCGCTCAAAAATTTATATCTTGCATCAACATATTCTTGAATCTTTTTTGCAATTTCTGGAGTAACATGTTTGAATCTACCTTGCATCATTAAATATTCTTCAACAGGTTTTTTTTCGCTTGGGGTTTGATTTATTGTTAGTACCCCATCTTCAATTTCGTATAAGGGGTAAACATTTGTTTCAAATGCTTTTCTTGCTACATCCATTCCCGCTGATGAATCAATTTTCCAACCAGGAACGCATGGAACAAATAATGTAATTAGAGTTGGTCCATCAATACTCAAAGCTTTTTTTACTTTCTTGTGTAAATCCATTAAATTCATTATACTTGCTGTTGCAACGTACTTTATTCCGTGTGCTGCTGCAATAAATGGCAAGGGTTTTTTTGGTTGTTGTTTTCCAGGTATTACTTTTCCTGCAGGGGACGTTGTTGTATTAGCATAAGGGAAAGTTGCTCCGCTTCTTTGTATTCCTGTATTGTGTACAACTATTCCGTTTGCAATAAAGTTGTGTTCTCCTTCAACTCTTAAATCAAGGGTTGGTTCAAATTCTTTTTTTTCTATTGACACAATTTTTTTAGTTTCAAAATTCTCATTTCCAAATAAATAATTTCTTTGTTTATTTTGACAAGCATACTTTAACAAAGCACCTTT
>CAZSDT010000018.1:0-11654 GCA_964605745.1 uncultured archaeon
GGTACTAGTAGTTTTTTTATTGCTAAATATGATTCAAATGGTGAAATAATTTGGGCAAAAAGTAAAGCGGCTGTTTCAAGTGGTACATCTAATGCTAGATTAGCTGTCGATAATTTAGGTAATATTTATTTGGGTGGTTATTACACGTATGATTTAAATTTAGGTGGATCTTTTTATTTAGGAAATATGGGTAATAATATAAACATGGATCCATTTATTGCTAAATATGATTCTGATGGAAATGTGCTTTGGTTAAAAGGAATTGAAACACCATCAACTAATTATGCAAGTTATATTTCTTCTATTTTTGTAACTCCTACAAGTGATGTATATGTAGGGGGATACCATGTGGCGGATTTAAATTTTGGGGCAAATGCTTATTTGTCTAATATTGACGGGGATGTTGCAAAACCGGATTTTTTTATTTTAAAATTAAATTCAAATGGTGTTTCAGAGTTTGCTATTGGAGCTTATGCAGAAACTATTCCTGGAAATGATACTGTAGGGTCAATTTTTGTTGATTCTCAAGAAAATATTTATGCTAGCGGGTATTATGCAGGGGATTTAAATTTTGGAAATGGATTATATTTGCCTGACCAAGTTAGTAATAATTTTTTTGTTGTAAAATATAATTCTCTTAAAAATCCTATTTGGGTTTTAAGTTCAAAAAATTCATTATCTAATGCTACTAATACAATTTCTGGTGGTATGTTTGTTGATTCTCAAAAAAATGTTTCTATTGTTGGGCAATATTATGGGGATTTAAACTTAGGTGAGTCTTATTTAATTGATTTTGATCCCAATAATAAAGCAAATTTTTTTATAGCTAAATACTATCAAGAATAGTTTTCAACTTTTTTTTAATTAAATTATTCTATTCAAAATGTATTCGGAACTGAATTCTTCAAAGTCATCATATCCTTGTCCTGTTCCAATGAATATAATTGGTTTTTTTGTTTTGTAAGTAAGAGAGATTGCAGTTCCTCCTTTTGCATCGGTATCAAGTTTAGTTAAAATGTATCCATCTATTCCAATTATTTTCTCAAATTCATCTACTTGGTCAAGTAGTCCTTGTCCAACGTAGCTTTCTCCAACAAATAATTTTAAATTTGGTTTAGCAACCCTCTCTAATTTTTTTAGTTCTTCCATTAAATTTTTGTTTGTTTCTTGTCTTCCTGCTGAATCTATTAGTACTACATCAATTTTTCCTGCGGTTGCTGCACTTATTGCATCAAATGCTATTGCAGCTGGGTCTGCCCCGTATTGGTGTTTTATTACTCGCACACCTAGTTTTTTTGCATGTACTTCTATTTGGTCTATTGCTCCTGCTCTAAATGTATCCCCTGCAGCAAGTATGCAACTTAATTTATTTTTTTGAAAGTAATTGACTAATTTAGCAATTGTAGTTGTTTTTCCTGCTCCGTTTGGTCCTAAGATTAAAATTTTGTATACTTCTCCTTTCTTTTTAGCTTCTTTTACATTATTAAGAACATCAATTGTTGGTGTTTTCATCATGCTGGCAAGTATTTCTTTGATTTGTTCTTGTAAGTAAGCATCAATATTCTTAGCAGAAACTTTTTTTCCAACTAACTTTTGTTTTATTTGGTTCACTAATTCTCTTGCAGCTTCTTGCTCTACATCGCTTTCAATTAAGCTTAATTCTAATTCCCAAAGCAAATCTTCTATTTGTTTTTCGCTTATTTCTATTCCGCCGAAGATTAATCCTTTTAATCCTCCCCCCATCCCAATATTTGCTTTTAATTCTCTTTTGTCTTCATCAACTTTTGCAACATGAATATCTCGTGGTTTTTCTTTTTGCATTTCTTCATGTTCTTCTTCAACTAATTCATCTTCCGCGCTTTCTACTTCCTCTTCAATCTCATCAAGAGTTTCACTTTCAATTGTTTTCTCTTTTATAATTGGTTTTTGGTCTTCAATTATTTTTTTAATTTCAATAACAGGTTCTTTTTTAGCAACCTCAATTGGTTTTTCTTCTTTTTTTGGAATTTCTTTTAGTTGTTTTTCTGCTTCAATTTTTTCAGTAGTTTCTTTATTTTTTATTTCTTCTTCTTTAACAATCTCTTCAATTTTAGTTTCTTTTTTTCCTATTCCAAATAATTTTCCTAAAATTCCTTTCGGTTTTGCTTTTTCTTCAATAGAAATAGTTTCTTTTATAATTGGTTTTGCTTCTTGTGGTTTAATTTCTTTTTTTTCTAATATGTCTTCTTTTGGTTTAGTTTCAATTTTAACAACTTGTTTTTCTTCTTTTAAAATCTCTTTTTCTTTTTCCTTTTGTATTATTTCTTTTTTGGCTTGGGGTTTTTTTATTTCTTCTTTTTTAGGTTCTACAACTTTATTTTCAACCTTTTTCTTTTCCTCTTTAACTTTTTCTTCTCTTAATTTTTCTTTGTTTTCAATTTTTTTAGTATCTTCTTTAGTTTCCTCTTTTTGAGTTTCTTCTTTAGAAATAGTTTGTTTTAGTTTGTTTCCAAAGTCCGCAAGTTTTTGCTTTAGGAATCCAAACATACCATATCACTTCTTTTTAGCAATTGCAATGTTGGGAATTATTTTGAGAGTGTTGGGGGTGCTTGTTTTTTTGCTTGCATCATTTTTTTCTTTTCTGCATCAATTTGTTTTAGTAATCCGATATAATCTGTAAGTCTTTTTTGTGAAGCAGCCATTTCATTTTGTAGTTTTTGTGTTTGTTGTTTTATTTGTTCTTCTTTTTTAGTTAGCCACTTAATTGTTTCTTCAAATGTGTCTTCTTTGTAAGCATTATCAGATAATGCTCTTTTGCATTTTTCAGTGTTAGTTATTTGTCCTTCTAGTAGAATTGTTGCGCCTATATTGAACATTATTTTTCCTTTGTTTGTTTGTACGTTAGTAAGTATTTCTTTTGCAATAATAGTTTCTTTTAGCATGTTTGTAATTCTTTCAAACATTGCGTGTTTGTTATTTAATGCGCTTTCTTCTTGTTGTGCCATTTGCATTAATTGGTGTTCATTAACACTAATTTTTTTTGAAGGTTGTTTTTCTGTTGCCATTAGTTTGCCCCCTTGATTTCTTTAATTTTAATATCTTTTCTTTTTAAATTGTTTTTGCTTCCAAATTCAGCGTATATTTTTTCTTTAGCTGCTTTTTCGCTAACTGCGGTTAGGTTTTTTGTGAATTTGTTTTCTTCTCCGTTTTTAATGAATATTCCTGTTGCTATAAAGTCCATATTTTCACCCATTTTGTTTTAAAAAACAAATATAATTTATTAACTTTAATTTTTATTCCAATGCTTCTTCGATTTTGTTTATTTCAAATGGCGTTGTTTGTTCTCCTAGCACCATTCCTTTTGTGTTTGCTAAAATTGAGTTTCTTACTAAATAATCTCCTGTGTTTGCAGTACTACTCCCGCCTTTTAATTTTAATATTTCTTGTAATTTTAATACTTCTTCCTTGGATATATAAGGGTTAACTAAAAATCCGCTATTTGTAGTAACAATGCTTGAGCCAGTGATTTCTGTTTTTCCAATGTTCATTTGAAGTACATCAAGTCCAGTTTTCTCAAGTTCTTTAATTGTTTTTTGTGCAAGTGTTTTTGATACAATTGCTACTTTGTCATTTAGTTCAACAAGGTTTCCAATTGTTTGTTCAGTGTCAAGTATTTTTACTTTTATTTCTTTTTCAATTAGTTCTATTTCTTGTTGTGTTGCAAAATTTGGCAGGTATGCATATTTGTTATTCATTTTAGCAAAAACTGCTAGTAATGGACTAGTATATACACTTGCTCGTATTACTTTTACATCAAGAGTACTCGCAACAATTTTTTCGCTTTTTTCATCCACTGATGAAGGTAAAAAGCAGACTTTGTCATTAGTAATTCCAAATAATCCGGTGTAAATGGAACCCATTATTCTTGTTCGTACAATGTTCATAATTTTCACTTTTAATAAATATAAAAATAAGAAACTTAAGGGTAAAAACCCCTAAGTTCATTTAAATTTTTTATTCTTTTTTTGTGCTAGTTTTCTTTTCTTTAGCTTTGTCTTCTTTTTTTGCTACAGGTTCTTCTTTTTTAGTTTCAACAGTTTTTGCTTCAACTGGTGCAACTTCTTTATCACTTTTTGCAGTAGCTTTCTTTTCTTGTTTTGCTTCGTACTTTTCTTCGGGTAGCATTATTCTTCCTAACCCTTTTTCATTAACTATTTTAACAGTTATTTTTCTTTGAGAGTTGTATTTTCCTCTTGACCAAAGTAACTCGTTTAGTTTTGTACTGATTTTTAATTCTTTTAATCTAGTTTCTTTTTTTACACCTTCACAAATAATGTGTTTGGCGCTGGCAACTCTTTTAGTTACAGGTTTTTCAAACACTTTTGATAAATTAATTGTGATTGTTTTTTCTTTAAATTCTTTAGCCATTTTTAGTCATCCCCTTTTTTATTGCACTTTAGCCGTAACTCTTGAGGAGTGTTTCTTGTGATCTCCACTCTTCTTAGTTTTTCTTATTTGTTTGTGCTTTGCTTTGTTGAACTTTACTCTTATATCAATATTTTTCCAAGTTCTTTTTTGCTTTGTAGCCCAAAGTCTTTTTCCGGCTTTTTGCATTAACCACACTGGGGCGTTTGTTAAGCCAGACCCTATTTTTTTTCTTTCACTTATCATGAAATCTTTGAATTCTTTTTCCTTGTGTCTAGCCATTTTTATTCACTCTCCGCAGTTGGTTTTTTAGTTACTTTTTGAGTAGACTTTGCATCAGGCTTATTGTGCCCTCTATCTTGCATCTTAAGTGTGTCTTGTACTTCTTTTCTCTTCTTTTCATCAAACACTTTCTTTGTTTTTGGCTTATTTGCATAAACTCCATCTTTTAAGTTCTTTTCAGCAATCTTTGACATTGAGTTTAGTAATCTGAATCCTTTCACTGAAAGTTTTCTTCCTTTTGGTTTTGCTTTTTCTAAGTATCCAATTTTTTCTAAAGCTTGTACACAAGTTCTAATTACTTTTCCGCTTGCCTTGTAGTGGTGTTCTTTTTTTAATCCTCTATTTTTTCTTCCACCATAATAAGTTCGTAAAGATTCTGTTCCAAGTACTCCCCATTTGTGAGCTCGGTACATTATACTCGCCATTCTAACATAGAACCAATCTGCTCTTTGTGGTGCTCTTTCACTATGCACACCAGTTTTTGCATATTGTATCCATTCTGGTTGAGTTACTTCTTCTTTTAATTTTGTAGCAGTTTCTTCAATTAAGTAGTCTGCTGGTACATCCGCTATTCCCATTCTTCAATCACCTTTGACTTTTACATTGTGAAGCTAACGCTTCACGATGCCCACAAATACAATGTATTTGTCTGGCAGTCCAAACGTGCTCAATCAGGTAATTACCCAAGAGCTATTAGACTTAATACAAAAAACCCTCTTAGAAAGCCTTAAAAAGCTTGATTTTTCGAGTTTTAAATTTTGGGAAAGTTTATATTGTTCTATTTCATATATAGAGCATGGAAAAAAAGATTATTGCTCTGTGTTTAATTGGATTAATTTTACTTTTTGGGTGTGTTGAGAATAATGATTCAAATTCTTTATTAGTAAATTCTGCCCCCCCTGAAGGTTCCGATGTAGCAATTTATAATTCAGCTGTTTCTTCTTCTGATTTAAATTTGTGTAATAATATATCAAATAATTGGGCTAAAAATGAATGCAAAAAAAGAATTAGTTCTGATGAAAATATTTAGTAAACTATTTTTTTTGTTGAGGATTTATCTATGATAATATGAAATATATGCAACTTCGTTTGATGCGTTAAAAATATTTCCAGTTGTTGTGTCTAATCCAATTTCATTTACTTCAGTTGTATTTCCATAAATTAATGAATGAGTATAAACTCCCCATTGCCAATCTTGAACACTGTTTGTGGAAGATCCAGTTACATTTATTTCAAAATCTTTTACTTCTCCGCAGTAACCAGTAACTTCAGTGTTATTCCAGCAGGGGCTGCTACAATCTGGATGAAAATAATAGTTTTGTAGAGATAGGTGGTATTTTTGATTAATATATTGTTCAAACCCCACGCTTGCTGATTCAATTACTAAGAAATCTGATTCAGAAAGGGGTTGCCATGCGACACCATTGCATTGGTCATAAAGTATATCTACACAATCTCCTGCCCAAGAGAAGGAAGAACAATCATAATCAGAATAAGTTGTAAAGGTTCCTCTTTTTGTAGATGGGTTAGCTGTTATTGATATTGGTTGTTGCAATGAATTGTATAGAATTATTTCTTCATTAGCATATGCTTCTTCTAATTGTGTTTGGTTAGTTATTGGATTCCCATTTGCTCTTACTAATGGGCTAAAATTTGTCATCCCTATGCTAATTTTTTCTTTTTCAGTAAAATTAATTATGCAACCTAATTTATTTTCGCAGTCTAAATCTAAGCAATCTTCTAATCCGTCTTTGTCGTTGTCGATTGTGTCGTTGCAAGTTATTTCTGTTTGGTATTCGCAAGAATTAATATTATTGCACCCTAAATCCAAACAATCAATTTTTCCATCTCTATCATTATCAATTAAATCGTTGCAAATTTCTTGTGCGGGTGGTTCTTGTTTGTTTAAATCTATTTTTGGTATTGTTCCGCTTCCCGTTCCACTTGTTACTGTAATTATATTTCCATTTACTATAGTTGCATTTTCACAATTATTTCCTAAACAGATGTTTAATCCATCACTAACAGATTCTAAATCTTGTAAAGTTATAGGATTTGTTCCAATATATTCATAATATTGTGTTGTTCCTTGTGGGATATAGTATTTGTTCATTGAATCTGCTAAGTTTTCTTTTAGTGGGTCGTTTGTGGTTGTTACTTCGTTTTTGTCTACGCTTTTGTTTGCTTCGGTGAGTGTTCCACTTAGTGCGATTATTACTACTGCAACAACTATGATAACCGCTCCTATCACTAGCAGGTATTCAATTGCCCCTTGGGCTTTTTTTCCCGAGGCTTTTTTCCAAAAAGGCTCTGCACCCTGTCCAGCGTTTTTGTTTTTTGAAAAGGAGTGTTTTGTTTGTGCTTGCATTCTAGATTTAGTGTTTTTGGATTTATTAATCTTGCTTTTTGCTTTCTAAAGCGTATTTTTTTTCATATTTGCAATTAGTGCATTTTACTACAAGAAATGGCTTTTGTTCAGTTTGTGTTACATTCATCAAAAAGCACTTTCTGCAAAACATTTTTTTCAATTCTTTTGGTATGCTTACTCTGCACTTTTCGCTTATTCTTTTTGCAAGAGTAATATATCTTTTAACATATTTTTCATTTTTAGTTTCACTCATTTTTTGAGCAAGTTCAAACAATCGATAAATTCGTTCTTGCGCAATTTTTTGGTTGCTTTTCAGTTTTTTTTCTTTTTGCATATTAGAGAATTAGTGTGCTTACTATTTATTTAACTCTTGTGGAGTGTTGATTTTTTAAAAAATTTAAATCAACACGCCAATAAGTTAAGTATTTATTTTTTCTTAGTAGCTTTTTTCTTAACTGTTTTTTTCTTTACAACTGTTTTAGTTGAACAACAACATCCGCATGCCATAATTAATTCCCCCTGCATTAATTTGTTTTTCTTAAATAAAAACATTTCTTTTTTGAAGAATAATTTGGTTTTTGATTAGTATAATTTTTTTGATTAAAAAGATTATTTTTTTTGAATAATTTTTTTCATTGTTTTTGTTGGAAAAAGTTTTGCAATTATTTCTTGTTGCCAGTTTGTTATTTTTTCAACGCAATTTTGGCAAAGGTCAATTTTGTGTTTTTCATCAATTTTTAAGTGATTAAAAGTAGTGGAATAATTTTCAATCGGCTTTTCGCATAAAGAACAATTCATTTTTTAGCCTCTTTTTTAAAAATGGTAAAGAAATTTAAGTGCGCCCGCGGGGATTTGAACCCCGACAAAAAGCTAACTTTTCGCAAATTCTTTTGCGAAGCAAATTTAGCATTGGGCTACAATGCTTTTTGCCAACTTTTCTTAAAAGTTGTGGAAGGCTTTTATGCTACCATTACATCACGAACGCTTGTTATTTGTTCTATTGAATTAAATGCGAAGCCTTTTTCGCGACCAAATAAACTTTTTGTTTATGGGCCGCAAAAAGCAATTGCTTTTTCGCGAACCTTTTTTTAAAAAGGTTCTGCTTGGCATTACATCACGAACGCTTGTTTTGTATTGTCAAAAGGCTTTGCCTTTTGGTTAAATTAATTCTTTTTGGTTTCTTTTTTAAACATTGGCTTTTAATCAAAAAGTGAGCTTTTTTGTAGTAATTGTTTTTAAGGAGTTTATGTGTTATTCTTTCAAAGAGTTTTGGGGCTGGTATTAATGGGCAGAGGAAAACTGATTGTTATTGAGGGCGGGGATGCTTCTGGCAAATCTACTCAATTAAAATTGCTTGTTAGTAAATTGGAAAGTGAGGGTAAAGAAGTAGTAAATATGCATTTTCCAAAGCATGATATTTCTTTTGGAAAAGTAGTTGATGCTTATTTGAGAGGAGAATATGGAGATAAGAAATTAATTCCTCCTGAATTTGTTGCTATGCTTTACATGGCTGATTTTTATGAATCAAAAAATGAAATGAATAAGTTGCTCGATGAGGGTAAAACAATTGTATTGTCAAGATTTTTTACTTCTACTTTAACTTATCAAACTGCTTTAGCTAAAGATAATGAAAAGGATTCAATTAGAAACTGGATTGGTACTGTTTGTTCGCGTTTGCCTCAACCGGATTTAGTTTTGGTTCTTTATGTTCCTGCAATTATTGCCCAAAAATTTTTGGATAACGCTAATAGAGCAGAATCTTATAAGCAAGGGGCAAAAAAGGATCAGCACGAAAGCGATTTTGAGTTTCAAAAAAATTACATGAAAGAATTTGATAAAGCGATTGAGAAATTTAATTGGAATAAAGTTGATTGTGTTGAAAATGATACTCTAAAAAGTATTGATAATATTCATTCGCTTGTTTGGAGTGAAGTAAAGAAAATTTTGTAAAGTGATTAAAATGGTTGGTACTTTTATTGCATTTGATGGTGGTCCGGGTAGTGGAAAAGGTACAATGATACGAAAAACTTTTGAGTATGTTTATGGGTTGAGCAAAAAGTATGATAACATTTTGGTTACGGATGAACCAACTAATGGTCCTTATGGAAAAAAGGTTAGGGAATTATTTAAGCAGCAGAAGAATCCGCAAGATTTGGCAGAAGAAATTCTTTACACTTTTATTGAAGATAGAAAGTGGCATATTGAAAATATTATTCAACCCGCTTTGGACAAAAATTTTATTGTTATTGCTGATAGATATAAATATGGGAGCATAGCTTACCAAACTGTTCAAGGATCTAGTTTAGATTTGTGCGTGAAATTAAATGCTCCACTTTTAGCTCCAAGCGTTGCTTTTATTTTGGATGTTGAACCAATCGAAGCAGTTAGGCGAATGAATTCTGATACAATTGATTCAGAAAAGAGAAAGCAAACAGATAATTTTAGGCAAATTGATTTTATAAAAAATTTAAGAGGGTATTTTCTTCAAATTCCAAAACTTTTGCCCGCTGAAAATATTAATTTAATTGATGCAAATAAACCAAAGGATGATGTTTTTGCTCAAATAAAACCCTTAATTGACAAAGTTCTTTTTTGAATAGTAATGTTTTTATATAATAAAAACCCTGTTTGAATTATGGATTATAAGAATATTATTTCTTCAGCATATTCTTGGATGTCTGTCGATAAGGCTAAATTATTTTTATTGTTTTTTTGGGTTTCTTTGCCTTTTTTAATAATTCTTCCTTCTTTTTTTGAAAAAAATTTGGTTTATACTAGTACAACTAAACCAATTGCAATGATTCTTTACAGTATTCTTTATTTTACTTTGTTTTTGGGTTTGATTGTTCTTATTCAGTATTGTTTGAAAACAAAAAAAGAAAGAATATCAAATATGGATTTTAAAAAAATAATTGGTGTAGTAAAATTAGTT
Source organism: uncultured archaeon (assembly GCA_964605745.1). Taxonomy (GTDB): domain Archaea; phylum Iainarchaeota; class Iainarchaeia; order Iainarchaeales; family JAAZKV01; genus JAAZKV01. The sequence goes on from CAZSDT010000018.1 coordinate 9,987, forward strand.
TTTTTAGAGGGGTTTTATGTTTTTGTTTGGAACATTAATTCAAAGTTAAGGTTTTCACAGATTTTGTTATTGATTTTGACAGGATTATTTTTCATCATATCCACGCTTTTTCCAAACTCTTTATGGGTGTTTGTTTTGTTTATTTTAAGTTCAATTTATGCTCTTTTGGTAGTTTACAATTTTGGAAGAATTTTTTTCTCTTCAACTATTTTTTGTAGTGAAAATAATTATTCAATTAAACAAGCTATTATGCATTCTTTTTCTCTTACTCACGGTAAAATGATTAAATCGTTTTCTCCAATATTGTGGGTTCTTGTTTTGATGTTTTTGATGTTTGCTTTTATTACTCTTGCTTTGGGTAGTTTTGCGGCAATTTTCTTGAAGATATTTTTAATTTCGCCTTTAGCTCTTTCAATTGGATTTAAAGCGGCTGCAGCTTTCGCTTTAGCACCTTGCTTAATTGCTTATCATTACGCAATAGCTGATGTTTATTCCCAATTAAAAAATACTCACAATTCTTCTGCTTCTATTAAAAGAATTCTTGCTCATAGAGTTTTGAATAAAAAAGTTGTTATAGTAAAAAAGAAGAGTAAAATAAAAAAGAGAAAATAGTTAAATCTATTTTTTTGAATAGTTCAGTTCTTTTTATTGACTTCTGTCACAGATGCCATCATTTGTTGTATCAATATATTGATTGCACATTCCTGGATAAGGGTCATTTTCCAATCCTTTTGGGCAAGTTCCTGAATAGATATTAGTTATTTGTGGTGCAGGCGCACTAATAGTTTCGTTTGCATTTTCTAAATTTGTTTGATTTGGTTGTATTGTTTGTGTACACCCTAATAACAAGCTAGTAAGTAAAATTAAAATTGTTAAATTTATTAATTTCATTTACATTCCTTCTCTTTGTTAAAAAAAATACTTTTTGTCATGCATTTAATCCAATTAAGGTGGAGTATTAAGTGCAAAATTATAAGTAGAACTAAAGCAACTCCGCTCCAATCATGCACAAAACTTAATGATTTGTAATTAATGAATTGGTATAATTTTAGTGAGAGTAGTAAATCTAATTTTAATATTCCAGTTAACCCGCACAACAATCCTGCAATTAGCATTAATGCATCAACAAAATAATTTATTTTTATTTTATCCATATTAATCATTTTTTAAAGATAAGTGCGACCGCCGCACAAAAGTCTTTTTTGGTTTAATGTACTTATTGGTACCCTATTTTTGCATCGCAATTATTTGTTTTATTATTCCAGTAGCAATTAATTGGTGCAGGGTATTGGGTGGTGTCTAAAAATTTATTTGAATTACAATCAATATTATCAAATTGTCCGCAATATTCCCACGCTTTTTCAACAAGCCCTTGACTTGGGGTTCCTGGTCCAATTTTTTGTGGAGTAAATATGTAGATAAGTCCTAAAGAAATTATTAAAACAATAATTATAAAAATTATAATTTTCTTTTTATTCATATTAAATTAATTAGTTTTAATGTATAAATAGTTTTGCCTTTGTTTAGGTTATTTTCGAATTGAATTAAAATATAATATGCGACCGCCGGGAATTGAACCCGGGCCCCGTCCTAATTGCAGCCTCCTACTTGTTTTCTACTCCTTGCTTTAGCAAGGGGTAAATACTTTCGCGAGCCTTAATTAAGGCT
>CAZSDT010000019.1:0-11647 GCA_964605745.1 uncultured archaeon
ATAGTGCAGCGGTCAAGCACAGTGCCTTCTCAGAGCCTTATTAAGGCTCGCGAAAGGGTTATCTTCGCGCAAAAGCGCTCGATACCCCAAGCGAAAAATGGAATTAGGCATTAACCCGGGTCCGAATCCCGGTCGGGGTATAAAAAAAAGTTTAGTATTTTTTTTATTCTTGTTAATAGGTTCAATTATTATGTTTTTTGATGTATATATTTAGAGGGGTTTTTTATGAAGATCTTTGATAAATTGAATATGATGAATAAGAACATGGATATTTTTGATACTGGTTTAACTAAATGGAGTGTTTTTTTCTTTACTTTAATGATTGTTAAGTTTTGGCCAGTTCTTTTGACTCTTGAATGGTACTATTATTTAGTTATATTCATAGTTTTAGTGGCAAGACCATTGTATCATTTCTTTAAATGAAAAATAATTAATTCTCTTTAAGAGAAGAATTGGTTACATTTTTGAGGTGAATTAGTATTGCATTGGTTTATAAGTTTTTTTATCAAGTCTTTGGTAATTTGTAAAGGGGGTTTAGAAAAAGATGGATTTTTTATCTGCTGTTTATTTTGGAAATTCCTTTATTAGTTGGCTTTACGCTTCAGCGCTAGTGATAGTATTCATTGTTCTCTCAAGGATGAGTCTTTATTTCTCAAAAAATTTTTTAACAAAACTTACTTCAAAAACAAAGAGTGATTTTGATGATATTTTAGTTGATTTACTTGAAGAACCCTTTGCTTTTTTTATTGTGGTAATTGGGTTTTTGGTTGCGTTTCAATTTTTAACTTTTGAAGCATTTATTAATGATTTTTTCTACAACGCAATAAAACTGCTTGTAATGGCTGATATTGCTTGGTTTGCTGTAAGATTTACAGACTCTTTTTTTGAAAGAATAATAACCCCAATTACTGCAAAATCAAAAACAAAGCTTGATGATCAATTAATACCTTGGCTAAAAAAATCAATGAAAGTTGTGATAATTTGCATGGCTTTGATTATAATCCTTGACAATATGGGTGTGGATGTAATGGCACTTCTTGCAGGGCTTGGGATTGGAGGAATTGCTTTTGCATTTGCAGCACAAAAAACAATTGCTGATGCTTTTGGGGGAATATCAATCCTTTTTTCAAGACCGTTTGTGATTGGAGATACAATAAAATTCTCTAACGGAAACTATACTGGAAAAGTAGAAGAAATAAATTTGAGATACACTAAAATAAGGGATCTTGACAAACAATTGGTGATTGTTCCAAACAGTATTCTTTCAAGTGAGATAATTACGAACGTTACTGGTGCGTTGAAGAAAAAAGTTGTTTGGACTATAGGGGTTACTTATAATACTTCAAACAAAAAACTTGAAGAGGCAAAAAAAATAATTGAGAATGCAATCAAACACTGTGAGTATTGTGATGAAGAGTATCATGTTGCTTTGGAAGGATTTGGGGCTAGTTCAATAAATATAATGGTTGTATTTTTTACAAAAAAAGGAGTTTGGAAAGACATGGTTTTGGCAAGGGATTGTGTAGGATTGGAAATAAAAAAAGAATTTGAAAAATCCAAAATAGAAATGGCTTATCCTACTCAAACAGTATATGTAAAAAAATAAAATACTTGACACTTTATTTGTCGGATACTTTTTATAAGGTGTTTTTTTATTAATAAGGTGATTAAATACTATTTGTGTTGTAATGAAAGCTGGCGAAGTTAATTTATTAAAATTTCTGAATGTTACAAAACAATTTTCTTAGATCATTACTGTAAACTACGGATAATCTGCAATAATGAACTTAAAGAAAACATTTGGTTAGCAATACAAGCTTTGTGTTGCTAAAGAAAAGAAAGAAATTCATATATATTTTAGGGTAGTTTATGCTATATGATTACTATTAATAGTACTTGACGGATTGATGCAAGGATTATTTATTGCACCAATACTGAACAGGATGGCTCTTTTGTTTATACTAGCAATTTTATTCAAAACTGCTGAAAAAAGTAAAAGAAAGAAATAATTTATTTTGTTTTTTTAAGTATTAAAAATTAGTTTTATTCTCTTTTCATGAATACTTCAACTATTTTTCCGTCACTTACTTTTAACACTCTTTGAGCAATTTTTTCAATAAAATATTTATCGTGGGATACTGCAAATATTGCTCCCTCGTATGCTAAAAATGCTTTCTCAAGTATTTCTCTAGCATCCAAATCCATGTGGTTTGTTGGTTCATCAAGCAAAAGAACATTTGGTTTGTCAATTAGAACTTTAATTAAATTCAACCTTGATTTTTCTCCGTAAGATAATTGTGAAATTGGTTTGTTTACTTCTTCATCATCCAAAAATCCGCCTAGTGATAAGTGTTGTCGAGTTTTGTAAGTATTTTTTAATAAAGCATATATTTCATCGTAAAGGGTTCCATCGTGAGTCAAATCTTTTAGTTCTTGATCAACGTAACCAAGTTTTCCCTGTGAATGCAAAATTACTTTTCCACTTAAAGGTTTTAATCTTCCTTCAATTGTTTTAAACAAAGTACTTTTTCCGATTCCATTTTCTCCAATTAAAATAACTCTCTCTTTTACTCCCAATCTATAGTTGATGTTAGAAATAAGAGGTTTATTTTTGTCATAACCAATAGTTAAATCTTCCAATTCCAAAACATAATTTGCGTGAATTGGGGTGCTTTCAATAACTGCCGAAAATCTAGTTCTATCCATATCCGGTTTTTCAATTACTTCTCTTTTCTCAAGTAATTTTTCTCTGTACTTTCCTTGCTTTACGTGTAGTGGGCTTTTTCCAATTCGAGCAATTTTATCTTTTTCATTTTCAATATATTCATTCAATAATTTCCATTATATCTCATTAATTTTCCATTTTCAATTTTAACAATAGCATCACAAACTTGATCCAAAAAATATCTATCGTGGGTAACCATTAGCACAGTTCCTTTAAAGTGTTTTAGAAAGTTCTCCAAAATATTTAATCTTTTAAAATCCAAGTGGTTTGTTGGTTCATCAAGTAGCAAAAGATCAGCATCTGAAGAAAGAATTTGTGCTAAAGCAATAATTGCTCTTTGTCCAGTTGAAAGCGAACCAATTGATTGATCAAGCCAAGATTCCTTAACTTCCAAAAGTGCTAGAATTGATTTAATTTTGCTAGTTGGTTTTGTGTTTTCCTGTTTTGCTAAAGCAGTTTGTAATTCTAAATATTTTTCTGTTAATTTGTTTAATCTTTGATGATCTTCATAAACTTCAGGAGTCGCAAGTAATTTTTCGATTTCTAAAATTTCTTTTTCAAATTCATTTTGGTGATGAATAACAGTACTTTCGCCAATAGTTTGCCAACCAGTTTTAGTTGGATCCAAATCAATGTGTTGAGAAAAATAAGCTGCTTTTCCGTTGAACCTAATATCTCCGCTGTATTCAATTTTACCCAAAATTGCTTTAAGAAGAGTAGTTTTTCCTACTCCATTTCTTCCAATAAGCCCTACTTTTGAACCATCTGCAATTCCTAAACTCTCTTGGATAAAAATTTCTTTATCCACAATAGTAATTGAAAGGTCTTTGATTGATAGAGCCATACCTAATTATTATTTAAGTAAATTCTTAAAGGCTACTGGGCAATAAAATATTTATTCGTTTTTTGACGTATTTTTTGGTTGTCTTTCCAAACACGATAAGATTAACTAATAGTATGTTTACAATACTAGAAGTTGGTTAATTGTGTGTTGAAAACACACTTGGATTAATCGGTTGCTCTGAAAAGGGTATGTCAATGACAGCCTCTTACAATTTATCGGCCATTGAAGCGAAGACTGGACTATAACTCTTTGCCTAAAACCAAAAATTGTCAACGCTTGTCTCATTGCATGAAGAAGATCACCATTAGAACACGCTTAAGTGGTTATGCTCGAATTAGCTAATGTTCATGGAACTTTTTCACCGAGTCCAGAAGTTGGTTTGTAATACACAATTAATCAATAATTAAAAATGTGATTAACCTTATGGCTAAAAAGAAAAAAGTTGTTAAGAAAAAAACAATTAGAAAAAAAGTTGCTAAAAAGAAAATTATTAAAAAACAAAAAAAGCATTCACGAAGAGCTAGTAAGGGAAATAAAAAATCTAAAATAAAAAAGATACTTGCTTTTCTTAAAAAGAAAAGAAAATAGTTTTTTTAAATTTTTTTATTTAGTTTAATTTTTTTTATAAATTCATTTTTTAGAATTTATTATTTTATTTTTTGTTATTCTTTTTATTTCGTCTTTCCTTTCTTGCAATTAAATGCAATTGGTGTTCAATTTTTCGTAATCTTACTGTAATTTCTTTTTCTCTTTGCGCATCTTCATCCAAATAATCTTTCATGTCTGTTGTTTCATTTAATTTATCCATTGCTTTACTCATGTTTCCTACAATTATTCCTAAAAAGAGATTCATTATAATCATTGTTCCTATTATTATAAAACTAATAAAATAAAGTGGTCCGCCTACTGGATAAATGGAATTTGCAGGAAGCATTATTGTGTTCCAATTTTCAAGAGTAAGGATTTGAAATAAAGTGAATAATCCTCTCCAAAGAGTGCCGAAGTGAGTTGGGTCAATAACTGCAAACATGGACACCCCAATTACTGCATAAATGTAAACTACTACTCCCAAAAGCATTGCAACAAATATTACTGAAGAAACACTGCTAACTAAACCATTCACAACAGGCCGAAGATTAGGGAATGCTCGAAATAATCTAAATGTTCGTAAAACTCTTACAAGTCTAAGAACATAAATTGCTTTGTCTTTGAATGGAATAAAACAAATTGCTACAATTATAAAATCAAATAAATTCCAAGGATCTTTAAAATAATTAAAAGGCTTAGTTTCAGCAAATATTCTGATTAATAGTTCAACACAAAAAAAAGCAAGGATTAAATTCTCTAATATATTAATTATTCCTTTATATTGATTTCTAATAATTTCATCAGTTCCAAATCCAACTAAAATTGCTGAAAAAAGTATTACTGCTAATACAATATAATTGAAAATTGTATTATCTGCAATCAATTTTAATTTTTCTCTAAAGTGTAATTCAACCATGTCTTTAAAGTTAAGTTTTAGGAGTATTAAATTCTTTCTGTGTGGATTTGTTTTAGTTTAATGTAATGTGGGGGGGGAGGAGTAAAGAGTTAAAGAATTAATAAAATAAAAATGCCAATTGAATTAAAAATAAAACTAATCACCGAAAGACTTTTTATATTTATTTTGGATATTCCTGCCAAAACCAAAACTGCTGCTTCATCAGGCAAAGGAGAAGCAAATAAGATTCCAGCAAATGCGAAAGTAATATAGTGGGAGATTTTTGGGTGAATGCGTGACATTATGTTTTTTTTCATGAACAAAAAAGGCCTTTCTCTTCTTAATTTTTTAAATTCTCCTTCAAATGAAAATTTGATAAATTTAAAAATAATTAAATCTGAAATCAATGCCCCGAACCCTCCAATAATTGACGCAAGAAAAATATTATTTGGATTAAGTTTGAGAAAAATTGCTATTGCAATTGGGGTAGTAAAACCAAATGAAAAAAGTAATCCTCCTATAAATTCCCCTAAATATTTATACATTCCAAGATTTGTAACAATGTTTGAAAATAAATCGTTTTTGAATAAATAGTATGCAAAAATAGTAAATAATAAAAATAAAATTAATTTTGGATATTTGTAAGTGAATAACTTTGTTCTTTTTACAATCAACAAAGCATAATTTGTATAAATTGTGGTTTCATTTTCTAAAAAACGAATAAATCCTTTTTCATTTGAAAAATTTTTTGATTGATTTATTTTCAAATTAGGTTTTATCATAAGTATAAATTGAAACTTAAAGTATTTATTCCTTTCTTGGACAAACAAAAAATAATTTTGTTGAAATTTTTGTTAATTAATTAGTTTTTTTATTTTTTTTTAATAAATTAAATGTTTTTTAGGGAGTGAATTAAATTTGTTCAAATTAGTTAGTCTTTTATTCCTGTTTTATCAGATTTACTAAATGGCAAGCAGCATCTTTAAGCATCATTCTTTTGTTGGTTTGACTAATGAGAGGGCAGCAGAGCTTCTCTTAAAAAATGGATATAATGAACTTCCTTCGACTAAAAAAAATACTTTTGTGAATATTGTTTTAGAAATTTTAAAAGAACCCATGTTTCTTTTGTTAATTGCTTGCGGTGGATTGTATTTAATATTTGGGGATATTAATGATGCCCTTCTTTTATTAGTTTTTGTTTTTTTAATAATTGGAATAACTATTTACCAAGAAAGAAAAGTTGAAAGAGCGCTTGAAGCATTAAGAGACTTATCTAGTCCAAGAGCTTCAGTAATTAGAAATGGAGAGCAAAAAAAGATTCCTGGTAGAGATGTGGTAGTCGGGGATTTAATTGCCCTTGAGGAAGGGGACAGAGTTGCAGCGGATTGCGTAATTTTATCTTCAAGTAATTTGGTTGTAGATGAATCTCTCTTAACTGGAGAAAGTTTTCCTGTTAGAAAAGTAGAGGGTGATGAAAAATCAAAATTTCATGTTGCTGGCGGAGAAGATAATCCTTTTGTATATTCAAGCACATTAATTGTTGGCGGACATGCAATTGTTCGAGTACTAAAAACAGGAATTGATACTCAAGTAGGAATAATTGGAAAAGAATTGCAAAAACCCCAGAATGAAGAAACTCTTTTACAGAAAGAAACAAACAAAATAATAGCTATTTTTGCCACAATTGGTTTTTTTGTTTGTTTGTTAATTGTAATATTTTATTATTATACTACAAATAATTTTATTGAAGCACTTTTGAGTGGACTTGCTGTTGCAATGTCAATAATTCCAGAAGAATTTGCAGTAGTATTAACAGTTTTTCTTGCCCTGGGCGCGTGGAGAATGTCAAAACATAATGCTCTAACAAGAAAATTAAATTCTATTCAAAATATTGGTGCAGCAACTGTTCTTTGCGTTGATAAAACTGGAACATTAACAATGAACAAAATGGTTCTAAAAAAAGCTTTTACTAATGGTGTAGAATATGATTTTAGTGAAAAAATTGTTCCAAAAGTTTTTGAAAATTTATTAAAATTTTCTGTGCTTGCAAGTCAAAAGATTCCATTTGATCCAATGGAAAAAGCAATTAAAGAAGCAGTGAAAAAAAAGTTATCCTTTACTGATGATGAAGGAATGGAATTAATAAAAGAATATCCTCTTTCAAAAGAACTTTTAGCGCTTTCGCACGTTTGGGGGAGCGAAAATAAAAATGAATTCACTGTTGCATCAAAAGGAGCTCCTGAAGCAATAATTGATTTATGCCATTTGGGAAAAAAAGAAAAAGAAGAAATTCTAAAACAAGTAAATACGTTTTCGAATCAAGGGTACAGAGTTTTAGGGGTGGCTTCTTCAAATTTTAAACCAACCAAAATAAATTTTAATGAATTTGATTTTCCTACTTTTCAGCACGAATTTGAATTTAATTTTTTGGGTTTAATTGCGCTTGAAGATCCTGTAAGAGAAAGTGTTTTTGATGCAATAAAGGAATGTTACTCTGCAGGAATTAGAGTAATAATGATTACAGGGGATTATGCAGGGACTGCACAGCACGTTGCAAAACAAGCAGGATTTGCTTCATATCACGAAGTAATAACTGGAAAAGAACTTGAATTAATGACTCAACAAGAATTAAGAGAAAAAGTAAAAACGGTAAATTTATTTGCAAGAATTGCTCCTGAACAAAAACTAAGAATTGTTAATGCACTAAAAGAAAATAAAGAAATAGTTGTAATGACTGGGGATGGAGTAAATGATGCCCCTGCACTTAAAGCTGCGCATATTGGAATAGCAATGGGTGCACGCGGAACGGAAGTAGCTAGAGAATCTGCTGCAATAGTTTTAGTTGATGATGATTTTGCTTCAATAGTAAAAGCAGTTAGAATGGGCAGAAGAATATTTGATAATATAAAAAAAGCAATGACTTACATTATTGCAATACACATTCCTATTGCGGGGTTAGCTTTATTTCCAGTTTTACTTGGGTGGCCATTAATTTTTTTCCCAGCACATATTGCTTTTTTGGAACTTGTTATTGATCCTGTGTGTTCAGTAGCATTTGAAGCAGAGGTTGAAGAAAAAGATATTATGAAAAAAAAGCCGAGAAAATTAACAGAACCTTTATTTGATAAAAAAACTTTATTTGTAGGAATAGTTCAGGGTGTAGTTGTGTTAATTGTGGTTCTAATTGTGTTTGGATTTGCTTTGTCAACAAATCAAACAGATATTAATGCAAGAGCTTTGGCATTTACAATATTAATAATTTCAAATTTACTAATAGTTTATTCAATGCGCTCAAATTCCCAAACTATTATAGAAACTTTATCCACTCCAAACAAATCCCTCTATATTGTTTCTGCAATTGCAATTATTTTGCTACTGATTGTATTGTATATTCCATTTTTCCAAGGGCTGTTCCACTTTTCCTACCTTCATCCTGAAGATTTAATTTATTGTATATTGGCAGGAATAATGACTGTGATTTTGTTTGAAGGATTGAAAGTTTATAATAGAATAATTGTAATGAATAATGTAAATTAAAATCAAAAAGGTATTTTTATAAGTTAAGTGGCAGTTGTTTTAATTATGGTTCAAGTAGAAAGTGCATTTCTAATTCTTGCATTAATTATATTTATTGGTTATTTTGGATTAATGTTTTTTAAAAAAACAAAGATTTCTGAAATATTGGTTCTAATGCTTATTGGTTTATTTATTGGGCCTGTATTTGGTCTGGTTGGTTCTTTTGAGATCTCTTTATTTGAAGGATTTTTGCCTTTCTTTGCAAGTTTTACTTTAATGGTTATACTTTTCGAAGGAGGGATGCATTTAAACTTTTTTAAGACAGTAAAAGATTTACCTGGTTCATTCTTTTTTACTTTAATTATTTTTCTTTCAACTTTAATTCTAACTTGTGCTGTTTGGTTTGTTTTTACTAAAGAATTACTTATTGGCTTGCTTTTGGGGGCAATACTTGGCGGAACAAGTTCTGCAGTAATAATTCCATTAATAAATAACACTTCTGCAAAAGATGAAACAAAAGCACTTTTAGGAATCGAATCAGCTCTTACTGATGCTTTGTGTGTTATAACTGCTGTGACACTTGCCCAAATAATTTTAGTGGTTAATTCAGGAAATGTAAGTGAAGTGAGTATAGCTAGTGTTGGTTCTATATTGCTTGCTGCGTTTAGTGTTGCTGCTGTATTAGGGGCTGTATTTGGTTTAGTTTGGATTAATTTATTGTCTTTTTTTGAAAAGAAACCTTATGAATATTTGTTGACTCTTGCAGTTTTAATGTTTTTATATTCAGTTGTGGAAATTTTTGGCGGGAATGGAGCAATAGCTGCATTGGTTTTTGGAATTGTGCTTGGAAATAGTGAAGATTTAACAAGAATGCTTAGATTGAATCCCAGAAAAATTGAGGATAAAATAAAATCTTTTCAAATGGAAGTTTCTTTTCTTGTAAGAACTTTCTTTTTTGTTTACTTAGGGCTTTTGTTTAAACTAAGATTTCTCAATGATTATTTAGTTATATTAATTGCTTTTTTGCTGATTATTGTGATTTTAATTGCAAGAGTAATTGGGACAAAACTAATGGTTAGAGTTAATTGTTATTTTAGAGATGATTCAATGTTTTTAACAACACTTTGTGCAAGAGGACTTGCGGCGGCTGGATTAATTTCATTTCCAATAATAGTTTCAGTTTTCAAAAACGATTCTTTTGACAAAATTGTTGCAATAATATTTTTAGTAATTTTTATTTCAAACATTGCAACTACTTTTGGTGTATTTATTTCTGAAAAAATAAATTCTGATAGATCAAAACTTGAAAAGATTCCAATTAATTCAAATTTACTCAAATAAGTTCTTTATTTTTAGTGCAGTTGGATTTTTAAAGTTTGAATGGATAAAGTATTGTTATGAAATCAAAAACAAAACCAATTATTGCAAAAAAAGAGGATATTCTTTCTGTTAAATTAAGTTTTGTAAAAGAAAACAAATGGTTCATGGTCGCATTGATAATTTTCTTGGCAGCAATTTTATTTCTTCAATTATCTTTAACACCAAATTATGCACAGGAAAAAGCAACTTATGCACAAGAGATTTACACTAACAATCAAAATGAAATTGATAATTACTTGAATTCAATTGATGCTGAATTAATTTTGGAAAAAGAAGATATTTTGGATGATTATTTTTTAGCTTCTATAAGAAGTGATTTTGTCTGGATGAAAGAAAAAGAACACCAATTATTTAATTCAAAACCAATTAGCGACTTGTATGCGAAAGAAGCTGCTTTCTCAGTATTTTTACTAAAAATGATTGAACTAAATGAAGCATTTAGTATAGAATTAGGCAATCCTGATTATGAATTTACTATTAGTCAAGCAAAAAGTGAACAAATTAATGCTCCATTTATAGTATCACAAGAAAAAACAGTTCTTCTTTTTGATGGGGATATTAAGGAAGCAAATATTTTTTCAAATACTCTAAATTATTTATTTAATGATTATATTGCATTAAAGAAAAAAATGCTTCTTGAAGAAAGTGTAATGGAAGCAAAGTACGTTGAAGCAAAAAAACTTCTTTTGGTTCCAGAACTAAGTGAATTTGTTGAATAATTTTTTTAATTTGTTTAACTAATTTTTTTATTTAATTATTTTTTAATTTTTTGTTTATTTTTTATATTTGTTTTTATTTTTTTTATTCTTTTTTTGGCATCATTGTAATTAATTCTTCAAGAGTAATTTCTCCTAATTCACTATCTGAAAAAAACAATACTCCTTTTTTTGGTGCGAAGCGCCACAATCCAAAAAAAGATTTTTTATCAACTTCTTTAAAGTAATCTTGGATTTTTTCGTAATAATTTTTTGATTCTATTGAAAGATTTTTCAAAGTGCTTTGGTATAATTTGCAAAATGGGTATTGTTCGCGAAGATCAGGCATTGCAATGAAAGGGAATAATCTGCACGGGGTTGGACGTGAATTGTATACTTTGCAAGCATTTTTTGCATCAATAAAAATGCAAGCATTTCTCTTTTCTCGTTTTACTTGATTGTTAAAAAAAGTTTGAGTGAGAACTTCTTCTCTTTTGAGTACAATTTGTGGAACAATAAAGAAACTATCTGCTATTTGGAAATGTTTTTTCTTAATTAAATTAATAATATTTGATGGAAAGAAAGTGCTTGGGTAAGTTAAAATTCCTTGAGTGCTTTTTGGATAAATTTTAACATTAAGTTCACAATATTTTTTTAAAAATTCTTTTTTTGTAATTTTTAATTCAGCGGCAAGTTTAGTTGCTTCAGTAGGGAGTACTCTTATCCAGTACCTTTTACAGCATTCTCCGCACTCTAAACACAGACTTGACTCCTCTTTTTTTGTGAGTTTTTGCTCAAATTGGCCAATATTCATTTTAGGATTGAATAGGGAAGGCTTTAAAAGTTTATTAAATGAAAAATCTGTTATCAATCACAATAACAAAGTTTTGTGAAATCGAAAATAAGTAATTGATTTAGAATAAGTCAATGCCCTTATGGCTCAGTTGGTAGAGCGCCGGTTTTGTATCCGATTGCGACAATAGTCAGATTGGTAAATTAACCGA
>CAZSDT010000020.1:0-8734 GCA_964605745.1 uncultured archaeon
AATAGTTAAGTTTATTTACTCCTTTTTTCATTCTCTAGTTAATGGCTAATTTGATAATGAATTCTATTGGAAAAAATAGTACTTCGAGTAAAATGAATATGTTAGTTTTATTATCCTTGTTTATAGCTTTGGGGCTTTTGTTTTTTGGCGGATTGAAAGAAAAAGAATCAATTGAAATAATTAATATTGTTTTGACTATGTCTGTTACAATGGCTGGTTTTGGGTTAGTTGCTTTACAAATTGGTCACGCTTCTAATGAATTGAAAAATGATTTTCTTGAATCAAGTGTAATAATGATTGCTTCAACAGTAAGTGGGTTTTTTTACTTAATTTACCCACAGAGTGAACTTTTTGGAATTAATTTTGGTGAATTAAGTATAGTAATGTTCTTTTGGGCATTTATTATTCTTGTAATAACATTAATTGACAGAAGATTTGGGCTTATAAAATAAAGTTTGTGTTTTTTAAAAGAAACTCAAATTTAACTTTTTTTCTTTGTTTTTCAAAAAATTACTCCAATCCCTACTATTATAAATCTGCTTAAATGAAAAATAATTATAGTTGTGGTAAATATATGGAAACTGTAAATTTTAAAGGACACATAATAACTCCTATGTTATTTAAGGATAATTTTCAAAGAAGAGCTCTTCAAATGAAGAACAAAATAATTTCTGCTCTCCAAAAAATTGGGGTTATGGCTGATGACGTTGAACTTGATTTTTCAGGAATTTCAGTAAAAAAAGCAAAAGCAGTTGTCACTTGGTACTACGATGGGCATATGCTTCACTACGGCAATAATTCAATGGATAAGTATGTTGAGAATTTGTATATTGTTACTAAAGTAATTGAAGGCGAAGTAGAATTTGTACTAAATGGCGAAAAATCAATGCTTGATTTTGTTGGAGAATTTAAAGAAGATGATGATTTGGAAAAATCAAGAAAAGAAGCAAGAGAATTTTTTGGTTTAGCCCATGATGCAAAAGATATGGATGAAATTGATAAAAAATATAAGGAAATGGCTAGACACTTGCATCCAGATATGCCAACCGGGGATGTTGAAAAGTTTAAGAAACTAAACCACCACCACAAAATCCTAAAAAGAGAATTAGTTTAATTTACTTAAGCGCAAATTAGCTTTAAGTTTAACTTTCTTTTTATAATTATTTTTTTTTATTATTTATTTAATTTTATTTTTTATTTAATTTTATTATTTATTAAATCAGAATAACTTTTTTTAAATTAGATTAAAAAATAGATAAAAGAAAACATAATTTAATTAATTATGTTCTCTTTTTTTATAATCAGATTTTGGAGCAGATTTTTTTCCAACTTTAAAATCTTGGAAAGTATTTCTGTCTTTGTTACTAACAGCTTCTTTTCTTGCTTTGTGCGCTTTATGATCTGGGTTATAGTGTGAAGTAGGGAAAAGTGGTTCGCTAGTTCTTGGTGTCTTTTCATGATTCGCCATAGGTTTAGCTGTTGGTGCTTCACTTTGAGAACTATTTGAGTAAGAACTATTTCTCTCACTTCCTCCATAACTTGGTCTACTTGAATAATTGTTTCTATTTCCTCTATAGTTTGGACTATGCACACTTGCACCTTGTCCGCCACCATATGAAGGTCTTGAATAACTATTTCCGCTACTTGGTCTAGAAAAGTTATTTGAGCTTGGTCTTGAATAACTATTATTATTTCTATTGCTATAACTTCCTTGAGAATATTCTCTTCGAGGGAATGAATTTCCTTGTTGAGAATAACTTGGTCTACTTTCTTGTGGGCCAGTTGAACTTGCATTTGGTGTCCAACTATTAGAGTTTCTTCTTTCTGGTCGTCCGTAAGAAGGTCTTCCTTGAGAATAATTTCCACTTGAACCATATGAAGCTCGTTGTGGTCTTCCTTCGTATCCACTGCCGCTTGAACTTCCCCAATTTCCTCTTGGTCTTCTATCATTACCTCTTCCGCCAAAATCTCTTCTTCCAAAGCTCTCTTCTCTATCGCTAGAGTCGTCTCTAACAAATTCTATTTTTTCAAACTCTGGCAAAGTTTCTTGCAATATTTCTGCTCTACCAACTCTTAATATTTTATTGAAATTGTTATAATCTCTTTCACTTAATAGAGTAATTGCTTCTCCTTTCTTTCCTGCTCTAGCAGTTCTTCCAATTCTATGAGTGTACTCTTCAGGAGTTCTTGGCACATCATAATTGTAGACGTGTGATACATCCTTAATATCAAGTCCTCTTGCAGCAACATCAGTTGCAACTAGAACATCAATTTTTGCTGTCTTAAAAGAATTAACTGCGAATTGTCTTTTTCCTTGAGTTAAATCTCCGTGAACTGGTAAAGCTTCAATTTTTAGTTTTCTTAATTGTTTTGCAACTCGATCAACTTCTCTTTTAGTTCCGCAAAAAACAATTGCAGGACCGCTTGTTTTGTTTTTCAAAAAGTGAACAAGTAAAGCAAATTTATCATTTTTTCTAACGCTGTAGAATACTTGCTTTAGTAAACTCTTATCAACATTTAATTTTTCTTGAACATTAACAGGACTTTTCAAATATTTTCCAATCATGTTTTGTGCAGCTCTAGGCATTGTAGCACTGAACATAATAGTTTGTCTAGATGCAGGAGTTTGTCTTAATATTTTATCAACATCATCTTCAAAACCCATATCAAACATTCTATCCGCTTCATCAAGAACAACGAATTTAATATTCTTTAAAGAAATATTTCTTCGACCCATATGATCAAGTAATCTACCTGGTGTCGCAACAATTATTTCTCCAAATTTGATTTCTTCCATTTGTTGAAAAAATCCAACTCCGCCATAAATACTAATTATATTTATCGGTAGAAATTTCGCGTATTGCTCTAAGTGATCTCTAACTTGAACGCAAAGTTCTCTAGTTGGAACAACAATTAATGCTTGAAGTCCTGCTCCAGGAACAATTCTTTCTAAAATTGGTAAACCAAATGCTGCTGTTTTTCCTGAACCAGTTAAAGATTGTCCTACAACATCTTTTCCTGCTTTAATTAAGGGAATGCATTTTTCTTGAATTGGAGTAGGAGTAGTTATTCCCATTACTTTTAATCCTTCCACTAGTTTGGGGTTCAAGCCCATTTTTGTAAAACCCATTTATATCATCTCTTTATTTTTCCCGCAAGAAAAACAAAGCCATTGTTTATATTATTGCTAATATTAGAAACTGTATTTTTGTCTTTCTTAACATAGAATATTTCAATACATCAATTTAAAAGGCGAAAAAGAACCTTTTTTTTGTTAAATTTGAGTTTAATGTAGTATTTATTACATTCAAAAAATAATCTTTATTAATAATCTACAAATACAAATAATTAGTGTTTACAATGAGTGATTTAGCCATTCAATTCTAATTCTGAATCAAGTAACTTTATTGAAGTAATGGATACTACTCTTAGAGATGGAGAGCAGACCGAAGAAGTTTCTTTTTCCATGCAAGAAAAACTTGCTCTCTCTAAAAAACTTCTCCTTGAAGCAAAGGTTAATCGAATTGAAATTACTTCTGCCCGCGTTTCAGATGGTGAGCAAAAAACTTGTGAACAAATATTTACTTGGGCAAAAGAACATAATTTATTGGAAAAAGTAGAAGTTCTTGGTTTTGTTGATAATAATTTGAGTGTAGATTGGATTGCAAAAGCGGGAGGACAAGTAATAAATCTTTTATGCAAAGGAAGCAAAAATCATTGTGTAAATCAACTTAGAAAAACTCCTCTTGAACATTACACTGATGTAAAAAGAACAGTGGAATATGCTCAATTTAAAGGATTTATTGTAAATGCATATTTGGAAGATTTTTCAAACGGGATTAAAGAAGATGAAAATTATGTTATTGCACTTACAAAAGTTTTATTTGAAAGCGGAGTAAAGAGAGTAATTTTAGCTGATACTTTGGGAATACTAAGTCCAAGCGAAACATTCAATTATGTTTCAAAAATGGTTTTGTTTTTTCCAAATAAGCACTTTGATTTTCACGGACACAATGATTACGACCTCGCAGTAGCTAATTCAATTGAAGCAGTAAGAGCGGGAGCTAGCGGAGTTCATTGTACAATAAATGGTTTAGGTGAAAGAACAGGGAACACTCCTTTAGAAGTTTTAGTTCCTGTGTTAAATGATTTCTCAGAAAGAAAATGTTCTGTTGAAGAACGCGAATTATCAAAACTCTCTCATTTAGTAGAATTATTTTCTCATAGAAGAGTTGCAAAAAACCACCCAGTAGTTGGAGGAGTTGTTTTTACCCAAACCGCAGGAATTCACGCAGATGGGGATAAGAAAGGAAATTTGTACAAAAGCAAACTCTCTGCAGAACGATTCGGCAGATCCACTCGTTATGCATTAGGAAAACTTTCAGGCAAAGCTTCAATTGAAATTACTCTCCACCAATTAGGAGTAAATTTAACTCCCGAAATGTCAAAAAAAGTTCTTGCGAAAGTTGTGGAGCTAGGGGATAAAAAAGAATTTGTTTCAAAAGAAGATCTTCTTTTTATTGTAAATGAATTACAAACAAGTAGTTCTGTAAAAGATTTTTCTATTGTTGAATATAAAATAATTAGTTCAAATACAACTAAACCAATTGCAAAAATAAAAGTATCTCTGTTAAAAAAGAATTATTCTTCACGTGCAGAAGGTGATGGGGGATATGATGCTTTTGTAAATGCTTTAGAAAAAATATTTAAAAAGAAAAAACTTTCATTTCCTCAGCTAGAAGATTATGAAGTTCGAATACCTGCTGGTGGAAAAACAGATGCATTAGTTGAATGCAAAATAATTTGGAAAAGAGGAAATAGAAGAATAGAAACAATTGGTGTAAGCACCGACCAAATAGATGCAGCAATAAAAGCAACTGAAAAAATGGTTAATGTAATATTATTAATAAAGTGAAATTTTTAGAAAGTAGTGTGCAATTTACAAAATTAACTGAAGACTAGCTTTTTATATAGTTTGAATTAATGTATTTCTAGTGATCTTATGGGCAAACAATATAGTGTTTTAATTGAAATGGATGAAGATGGTTTTTTAGTGGCTGATGTTCTTGAACTCGAGGGTTGTCACACTCAAGCTAAAACAATGGATGAGTTAATTAAAAGAATAAAAGAAGTTATTATCCTTTGCAAAGATGAAACTATTTCTAAAACAAAATTTGTTGGAGTTCAAATGGTGGAGCTAAATGCCTAAGCAAGTTAAACCAATAGAACTGATTAAAGTAATTGAAAAAATTGGTTTTAAAGAAACTAGAATTAATGGAAGTCATTATAGATTTGAGCACTTAGATGGTAGAAAAACAACTATCCCTGTTCATGGTAAAGAACCTATTGGTGCAGGGTTATTAAATAAAATAATTAAAAAAGATATAAAAATAACAAAGGAAGAATTTGAAGAATTATTAAAACAATTAATTCTTTTTTTGAAATAATTAAATAATATAATTTTGATAAACTAAAAGGTAATTAATTATGAAAACAGAATTAATTAAAGTAATGTCAAAGAACAAAGCTGAAGTTCTTTCTAAAGCTGCTGATTTGATAAAAAAAGGCGAAGTAGTTGCTTTCCCTACCGAAACCGTTTATGGGTTAGGTGCAAATGCATTTAATGATAGTGCTGTTCAAAAAATATTTATTGCAAAAGGAAGACCAAGCGATAATCCTCTAATAGTTCATATTTCTGATTTAGATCAATTAAATAACTTAGTTGAATTTGTTCCAGAAAACGCAAAATTATTAATGAAAAAATATTGGCCAGGCCCACTAACAATTGTAATGAAAAAATCGCCCCTAGTTCCTTTTAGCGTAACCGCTGGATTAGATACAGTTGCAGTAAGAATGCCCTCTAACAAAATTGCTCTTGAATTAATAAAAAAAGCTGGGGTTCCTTTAGCAGCACCAAGTGCAAATTCTTCAACTAAACCTTCCCCAACAATGGCAAAACATGTAATGGATGATTTGAATGGAAAAATTCCTCTTATACTTGATGGAGGAAATTGCGATATTGGAGTAGAATCAACCGTTATTGGTTTAGCTGGGGAAAAACCGATTTTGTTTAGGCCTGGAAAAGTTACTCTTGAAGAATTAAAGAAAGTTTTAGGTGAAGTGGATAGTGCAAAACCAGTTTTAAATTCTCTATCTTCTTCTTCCTCTGTTCCATCCTCCCCGGGAATGAAATACAAACACTATGCTCCAAAAGCAGAATTAGTTTTAGTTGAAGCAGTTAAAGGAAATGATTTTTCTAGAGAAGTAGCTACGCTCACTCTAAATAATAATTCTAATTCAGTTGGAGTAATTTCTTTTACAAAAGAAATTGGAAATGAGAATGAATTTTTCTTTGACAAAAATATTGATTTGTATGCAAAGGAATTATTTTCTGCATTAAGAGAACTTGACGAGAGAGGAGTAAAAAAAATAATTGTTGAAGGAGTAATTGATACTAATTTTGGTTTGGCAATAATGAACCGCTTAAGAAAAGCCGCATCGAAGATTATTTAAGGACAAAAATTCCTCTATTTATTGTATGTGCGGGATAGTTGGCTTATACAATTTTACTGATTCTGATAAATTAACCAGAATTGCGCTTGATGCAATTTCTTACCGCGGAGAGGATCACTCAAAAATAATGTATATTGGAAAATTAGCTTTGGGGCACAATTTGCACTCCATAGTTGATTTTGTTGTACAACCAATTGAATCAAAGAAAGGAATTTTGGTAATTAACTGCGAAATATATAATTGGAAGGAATTAGCAAAGAAATACAAATTGAAAGTAAAAAATGATTCTGAATTGGTTTTGGCTCTGCTTGATTCTAAACCAATTAAATCAATTCCAAAACTAATAGAGCAATTAGATGGGGATTATGCTTTCGCTTATTACTCAAAAAAAGAAAACAAATTAGTGCTTGCAAGAGATAAAATTGGAGTAAAACCGCTTGTTTATTTTTATGATGAAGAGTTATCCAAATTAGCATTTGCTTCAGAAAAAAAAGCTCTTAATTCAATTTCTTTAAACGCAATTCATTTGAACCCAAGGCAAGTTATTATTTTTGATTTAATAAAAAACAAGTTATCTTTTGTAAAAAGAGAGTTTTCTTTTAAGAAAAATTCTAAATCCTCTTTGATAAAAAAATCTTTAATTAATGCAGTTAAAAAAAGAGTTCCACAAGGAGAATTTGGTTTGCTTCTTTCTGGCGGACTTGATTCCTCACTTATAGGAAAAATACTTACTCAATCAAATGATATGTCCAAAGCAAAAGCAAAAGTAAAGAAGAAACGTAAAAAGGATTTAATTAAACCAAATTTTGTTGGATTATTTGCTGGTGTATTTGATCCCATAATGGGCGTAACTGAACCAAAAGATTACTTGCCTGCAAAAGAAGCTTCTCTACTCTTAGGTTGTGATTTAGTTGCAAAAAAGGTTTTCATTCCAGAGCTTGAAAAAGAATTACCCAAAATCATTTCTTTAATTGAATCAACTGATCCAGTTCGTGTTGCAGTTGCTTCTACAATTTACTTTGCAACAAAAGAAGCTTCTTCGTTAGGTCTTAAAGTTGTATTTTCTGGTTTGGGTGCTGATGAATTATTTGCCGGCTATCATAGATTCAAAAATTCAAATAGTATAAACAAGGATTGTTTTAGTTATTTAATTAAAATGTATGAAAATGATTTGTACTATCAGGATATTATTTTAATGGCAAATAAGTTGGAATTAAGAGTTCCCTTTTTTGATAAAGAATTAGTAAAAAATTCAGTTTATTTTAATTCAAATAAAAAAATTGTTGTGAACAAAAAAACTGGTTCTATTGTGAATAAGAAAGTGTTAAGAGATATTGCGCTTGAATTAAAGTTGCCCGAAAGTATTGCTCTTCGAGAAAAGAAAGCTGCTCAATATGGGAGTAATTTTGACAAAGCAATTGAACTATTAGCAAAAAAGAACAAGTTCAAATCAAAAGCTGATTATTTGAATTCAATTGCGAATGGAACTGACCCAAATAATGCTTCTTCAAATTCAATTCAAAAAAATATTCCAATTGCCGCACTCCTTTCCACTGGGAAAGATTCCGTTTATGCAATTCATTTGATGAAAAAGTAGGGGTACGATGTTAGGTGCTTGATTGCAATTAAACCAATAAATAAAGATTCTTTCATGTATCACTCTCCAACAATTGAAATAGCAAAAATGCAAGCTAAAGCTTTAGGGATTAGGTTGCTTTTGATTCAATCAAAAGGAGAGAAAGAAACAGAACTTGCTGAATTAAACAGAGGGTTAATGCTTGCAAAGAAAATGTTTGGAATTGAAGGTGTAGTATCGGGAGCATTATTTTCAAATTATCAAAGAGAAAGAATTGAAAAAATTTGCGAGATTCATGCCCTAAGGCATTTTGCTCCATTGTGGCACATGAATCAAGAAGAATATTTGAAAAATTTAGTTAAAGTTGGAGTAAAAGCAGTTATTACAAAAGTTGCTTGTTTGGGACTAAACGAAAAGTGGTTAGGCAGAGAGATTGATTTAAATTCAATTAATGAACTTTCTAAGTTAAATGAAAAGTATGGAGTAAATGTTGCAGGAGAAGGTGGAGAGTATGAAACTTTAGTTCTTGATGCTCCTTTGTTTAAAGAAAAAATTGCAATCAAATTTGATAAAAAAATGTTTGGAGAAAATAGTGGTGAAATAGAAGTAACTTATGCTCAATTAGTAAAAAAGTGAAAACTAATT
>CAZSDT010000020.1:8834-10931 GCA_964605745.1 uncultured archaeon
GGTATTGCTCCTGCAACCATTCCGAGTAGCATTGAAAATGCAAGTGCGCCCAAAGTAATTTCCCAACTAATCGCTGCCTCAAGCGGAAATCCGCTTTGTGCTCCAATTAGTGCAACTAATATTGATAATCCATATCCAATTATTATTCCAATTATTCCGCCAATCATTCCAATAAATCCTGCTTCTAAAACAAATATTGCAAGCACTCTAAAATCGCTAGCCCCGAGTGCTTTCATAATTCCAATTTCTTTTGTTCGCTCAACTACCGAAGTAACCATTGCGTTCATGATTCCTACTCCTCCAACAACAATTGAAATACTTCCAATACCAACTAAAAAAATTGTAATTAATCCAAAAATTGAATTTACTTGTTCAAGTAATTGATCTGAAGAAATAACATAAACACTTTTCTCACCATATTTTTTATCAAAATATCGAGTTATTTTATCTGCAACATCTTTAACATCTAGTGAAGAACTTGTTCTAACCCAAGTTTCAGAAGGGCCAATGTTTGGAGCAATTTTTCTAATTGCTGTATCAGACATCATGATTAAATTTGCTGAACTTACTTCTGATTGGATGGTTTGTTTAATTATTCCAGCAACTTTAAATTCCTGACCATTAAGAAAAAGAATTCTTCTTAAAGAAATTTCTTTAGAAAAAGCATCTGTTGCAAATTTATCTCCAATAAGAATTGATGAATCACTATTTTTTGAAAGCATTTGTCCTTCAATAACTTCATAATACCCTAAATCAAAAAATACTTGGGCATCTTCAATATTTGCTGCCATTATGGTTGCCCCAAATTTTTCATCTTTGTAAGTTACTGTAACAGGTGAAATATACAAAGGAATAACATCAGTAACATTAGTTATGGATTTTATTCTATCCAAATCTGATTCAGTAATTGTCACTCTTGAAGGACTCATAGAGTAAGGGTTTCCTGGGATTACATAAATTGTGTTAGATCCAAGTTGATCAAGTTGAGTTGCAACAGCTTGATTTAAACCCTGCCCTACTGAAAGTAAAGCAACAATTGCGGCAATTCCAATGACGACTCCAATTAAGGTTAGAAATGTTCTAACTCCTTCTCTTCGCAAATTCTTTAAAGCATGAATAATAGTGTCTATCATAAAAATCAAATCCAATAAATTTTATTTTAATTTTTTTATTTCTTTTTTTATTCATACCTCAATGCCATAACTGGATCTAAATTTGCTGCTCTGTTTGCTGGTAAAAGTCCTGAAACAATTCCTACTATTAAACCAAAAAGCAGAGCTCCTATTGTAATTTGGGGAGTAACTACTGCAGTTAGTGCGAAACCAGAACTTGTTCCAATATAAGCAATTATAAAAGATAAACTGTATC
This sequence comes from uncultured archaeon, assembly GCA_964605745.1. Classification (GTDB taxonomy): domain Archaea; phylum Iainarchaeota; class Iainarchaeia; order Iainarchaeales; family JAAZKV01; genus JAAZKV01. The sequence continues at coordinate 10,203 of CAZSDT010000020.1, forward strand.
CCAAAATAACTCCTATTGTTCCTCCAATCATTCCAATAAAACCTGCTTCTAAAATAAACATTATTAAAATTCTTTGATTTGATGCTCCGAGTGCTTTCATTAAACCAATTTCTCTGGTTCTTTCAAGAACAGCAGTAATCATTGCGTTCATGATTCCTATTCCTCCAACAATTAAAGAAATTCCTCCAATTCCTGCAATAACAAGAGTAATTACTCCTAAGATTGCATTAACTTGATCAAGCAAATCATCAGCACTTGAAATAAGAATACTTTTTTCTCCGTACTTATCTCCTAAATAATCTTTTATTTCGCTGACTGCATATTCAACATCATTTCCTGAATCAGTTTTTACAAAAATTATGGAAGGTGAAACATTTTGTGCAATTTTATTGAATGCTTCAAGTGACATAAAAACACTTGTTCCTGTATTTGGTCCGCCGCCGAAACTCTGTGCTTGTGGTTTCATTATACCAATAACTGTAAAAGGTTCTCCATTAATTTTTACAATTTTTCTTGTGGTAATAGTTCTATCAAAATATTCATTTGCAATTTTGTTTCCAATTAAAACCGAATCAGAATCATTTTTTAAAAAAGTTCTTCCTTCTGCAACATCAAAATAGCCAGTATCTTCAAAAATGCTTGATTTTTCTGCATCAGCAGAACTGACTTGTATGTTAATTTTTTGGTTGTTATATTCCAAAATAGCTGCTGCTCCATAAATAGGAACTA
>CAZSDT010000021.1:0-10574 GCA_964605745.1 uncultured archaeon
CTTGGCACGGAGAGGACATCAACATTATACTCACTCCGACTGACACTGGGTCTGGAGTAAAATCTACTTATTATTGTATTGATACGACAAACACTTGCCTTCCAGAAACTACTGGAACAATTGTTGAACTAACTTGTCCGCAAGAAAGTATATGTTTGAAATATGTCAGATATTATTCAATCGATAATTTAAATAATACTGAAGAAATAAAATCAAGCAATCAAGTAAAAATTGATAAAGACATTCCATCAATAGGTCAAACAATAACAGAAGGATTTTTGATTTACAATAGCTTCATTAAGGGAAGCGGAAAAGTTAAGAGTGGGGCAGTAACTGATGAATCCGGTTCAGGAGTTGATAATCCACAATACACAACAAATAATGGATTAACTTGGGCAGATGCAAATTTTATTATTTCCGACACAAACTATGTTGAAAGCGGCGAAATAACAATACTTGATGGGAATGACTATGCGTTTAATACAAGGATAAGAGATGTTGGTTCAGGAAGAACAGCTTCAGGAATATCAACAATACAATACACTGGTGACTTAAGTTCTCCAACAACAACCGCAAGTTGGCCAATTGATTTTAATACAAAAAATATTTTGGCTGATTACAACTTATCATTAATTTGTAATGATGATTTATCCGGATGCAAAAACACTTATTACCAATTAGACTCTGATGTTTGGGTTAGTGGAGATATTATAACTCTTAGTGCTACTCAAACTCACACAATAAATTACTACTCAATAGATAATTTGGATAACAATGAAGCAACAACAAACATAAATGATTTAATTCTAATTGGAGGGGTTGATACAGATGAAGATGGTAACTCGGATGCAACAGATCCTCTCTGGTACACTGAAAACGAAGTTAATACTGAAGGAATTAATAATTTAGTAATTAGTGTTGGAGGAGAACCAACCTCACACCTATTCTTTGGAGAACAGGAAATATTGTTTAAAGAAAATGATATCAATCTTTTGAGTTTTTATCACAATTTTGATGCAAATACTTTTGATTTAAGTAAAGTAATAATAGAAAAAACAGCAAATTCAATTCTAGTTGACTTAAATGGACAACTACAAATTGATTATAATAAAATTTTATACTTAACAAACAATAATTTTGTTTCACTTTGCGTAAAAAATGCGCTAGTAACATCAATCTCACAAATTAGTTCTTCATGCAATGGAGTGGATGAATATAATTTCACTAATTGTCTTAAGGGGAATTATTCAATAGCAGGGATTAATTGTACTTTATCTAATGGAATAATTAAAGTGGATAATTTAAGGTACTCTGCAATTTTAGGAACTTTGTCTAGCGCTTCTACAAGCGGATCATGTACTCCTTTTTGGTCTTGTACCAAATGGTCTGTGTGTGATGGAAATAATCAAACAAGAACATGTACAAAAATAAATAATTGTGGAACCGCATTATTGGGTAAGCCAATTGAAAGTAAAACTTGTTCTATTATTGTTCCAGAAATTGATGATGAAATTCTAACTGATGATGAAATTGTAACAAATGATGATAATCAAAATAATACAAACATAGATGCTAATGTTAATTCTTCAGTTGATCAAAATAAAACTAATGATTTAAATAATTCTGTTGGAAATAATGAAAATGAAAATAATTCATCTCTTCTTTTTGAAATGACTCTTGGCGGGGGAATAATTTTAATTATTTTAATATTATTAATAATATTTTTTATTGCAAAAAAAAGAAAGAAAAATAGATTTGAAAAATATTAATTTGTGTTTGGGTGATTAATTTATACAAAATTTTTGGATTTTAACCTAAGAAATACCTTTTTAAAGGTTTTTGGAGATTAAGTATATTAGAAAACTGCTTTTAGTAAACAACTTTTATTCTTCTTGCAGTTGGAAAAAAAACGATTTAGAAATTGATGAAATACAATGGGGTCATATTTATGAATCATTATAAAGAAGTTGAAGGTTTGCCAATAAGTTTAATCAGCGAGAGAACTGCTTTTAGACCAAGTATGGGTGCAGTTAATCCTAATTTAAAAATTGAAGATAAAAAAACAGGAACTACTACTGTTGGTATAATTGGAACTGATTTTATTTTACTAGCTGCTGACCAACAAGCAACAATGGGAAATACTATTGCTGATGATGACGCAAGAAAAATTTATAAAATAACTGATTATATTGCACTTACAATTTCTGGTACTGTTGGAGATTCTTTAGCAATTATAAGATTTTTAAAAGCACAAGCAAATTTATATGAAATTGAAAGAAATACAAAAATGACTCCAAAAGCACTTACTTCAATGCTTTCAAATGTATTAAACGGAAACAGATATTATCCTTACATGTTCATGCCAGTAATTGGCGGAATAAATAATGCTCCTGAATTATATGAAGTTACTCCATTTGGTTGTATTTCTGAAAAAAAGAAATATGCAGTAACAGGATCAGGAACAGATTTTGCATTAACTACACTTGATTCAGAATACAAAGAATCAATGAGTGAAGAAGAAGCTTTGCAATTAGCAGTTCGAGCAGTAATGGCTGCAAAGAATAGAGATATTTATACTGGTGGAAAAACAATTACGGTAATTATAATTGACAAAGCTGGGTATAGAGAAGTTGATGTTAAGGATGTTGAAAAAGCAATTGCCAAAGTGAAACTAAATGTTTCAAAAAAATAAATTATAGAAATTAAATTAAAAAAAAACGGACAGCTGACTTTATTGAAAAATAATTTTAATTAAATTGTCTTTGAACTAAAATTTATTAAAACTTTATTTCCTGGACAAATTTTACATTAATAATAATGAGTTGATTAAATGGTACAAAAAATAAAAATACTTGATGAAATAAATGAAATATTAAAAAAAATAGTTCCTGATTCTTGCGGAATAACTAAAGTAGAAATGGAAGGGCCTGAAGTAATAATTTACACTAGAAACCCTGGAGCATTTTTTTCAACTGAAAATTTGGTTTCAAAAATTGCTTTTGAATTAAAAAAGAGAGTAAATATTCGAACGGATAAATCATTACTGAGTAATCCAGAACAAGCTAAAAAAATTATTATGGAATTAATTCCTGCTGAAGCGGATGTAAAAGAAATTTATTTTGAAGAACCATTTTCGGAAGTAGTAATTGAAGCGGTAAAAAAAGGAATGGTAATTGGAAAAGGCGGAGAAATATCAAAGAAAATAATTTTACAAACTGGCTGGACTCCAAGAATATTAAGAGCACCAACATCAAAATCAGAAATTTTGTCAGGTATTAGAAAACACTTATTTAGACACGCTGATGAAAGAAAAAAATTCTTGTTAAAAACAGCTGAAGAAATTTACGCTCCAAAGCCTGATACAAAAAGACAATGGATTAGATTCATGGCTCTTGGCGGATTTAGAGAAGTTGGAAGAAGCTGTATGTTGCTTGAAACTGAAAGCACAAAAATTTTGCTTGATGCAGGATTAAATTTTAGTGCTGATGATCCATATCCATATATTGATGCACTAGGTTATCCACTAAGTGAAATTGATGCAATTGTAATTTCACACGCACACTCCGATCACACTGGATTATTGCCATTTATTTACAAAATGGGTTTTGATGGACCAGTTTATTGTACCGAACCAACAAGAGACTTAATGACTCTACTTCAATTTGATTATTTGGATGTAAGTGTATCTCAAGAAAAAACGCCTCCATATTCAGAAGCGGATGTAAAAAATGCATTAATGCATTCAATAACAAGAGAATACAGAGAAGTAACTGATATTGCTCCTGATATACGTTTAACTTTGCACAATGCTTCACACATATTAGGTTCAAGTTCAGTGCACTTAAATATTGGAGAAGGGGCCCACAATTTAGTTTACAGTGGAGATATAAAATACGGATTAACAAGATTGTTTGATAATATTGATGTTAAATATCCTAGAATTGAAACACTAATAATTGAAAGTACTTATGGTGCACGAGATGCTGTGCAAATAACAAGAGAAGAAGCTGAACAAAAATTAATTGAAATAATTCAAGAAACAACTCAATTCGGAGGAAATGTTTTAATCCCAGTATTTGGTGTTGGAAGAGGACAAGAAATCTGTATGGTAATTGAAGATGCTTACAAACGCGGATTACTTTCTGATAAGAATAGTATTTACGTTGATGGAATGGTAAGAGAAGCAAGTGCAATACACACAGCATACCCTGAATATTTGCGTCAGAGTTTAGAAAAAAGAATTTTGACAAACGATTCTCCATTTGATTCTGGATTATTCAAATCAGTGAAAAAAGAAGATAGAGATAAAATTTGTGCAGGAAGCGGAGCAGTAATATTATCAACTTCCGGAATGATGAATGGTGGACCAGTAATAGATTACTTTCATAAATTAGCTGAAAATCCTGCTAACACTTTAGTATTCGTTGGATACTTGGCTGAAGGAACTTTCGGAAGAAAAATACAACAAGGACTAAAAACTCTACCAATTTCTGATAATGGAAAAACAAAAAGACTTGATGTAAAAATGAGAATAGAAACAATTGATGGATTTAGTGGACACGCTGATTTTAATCAACTCTTAGGATATGTATCTTCATTAAAACCAAAGCCAAAGAAAATAATTGTTGATCATGGAGATCCTGCAAGAAGTATTGAATTATCAAAAACTTTATCTGCTAAATTTGGAATAAGTTCAAGTGCTATAAGAAACTTAGAAGCAGTAAGATTAAGGTAAAAAATTTTTTTGTTTAAATACTTTTTTTGGCAAAAATTTTATTTTTTTTTCGTCGGCAAAACACTTACGAATGCTTTTTATTAACAATCAAATAAGAGTAGTTTATGGAATTTGAATTCAAAAAGAATAAAATTATTTTCAATAGAGAATTGTCTAACTTAGACAAATTGGTTCTAAAATTTATAAAAGTGTTGGATAATGAAAAAATAGATTACGTAATAATTTCTGGTTATATTGCAATTCTTTTTGGGAGAAGTAGAGGGACAGAAGATGTTGATTTATTTATAGAAGAAATGTCTTTTGAAAAGTTTAACAGATTATGGGGCAAATTTAATGCAAATGGGTTTGAGTGTATAAATATTTCAAATTCAAAAGAAGCTTATAAGGAATTTTTAAAAAATAAAACCAGTATAAGATTTGCAGAAAAAGGGGAATTTATGCCTAATTTTGAACTAAAATTCCCTAATTCAAAAGAAAATTTTTATTCAATAAAAAATAAATTAAAAGTTATTTTAAATGGAGAAGAATTGATTACTTCTGAATTAGAAATGCAAATAGCATTTAAACTCAAATTGGGGAGTGACAAAGATTTTGAGGATGCGCGTCACCTTTACAAAACCTTTAAAGAACATTTAAACATAAATAAATTAAGAAGTCACATAAATGAATTGAAAGTTGAAAAGGAAGCGGGGAGAGTATTATGGAAAAATTTCTTAAATTAAATAAAAAAGATCTTAAAGAAATAGACGAAAATATTAAACGAAATCGTGAAGACAGAATGCGTTACATAGATCAATATACTGATTGGTTAAAAAAAACTTCAAATAAAAAATGGTCTAAGCAGCAAAATAAAGTTATTGCGCAAAATTAATTTTAATTTTTTTTAAAAAATTAGAATTATATTCTTTTTTAAAATTAGTATTAATTTTTTTTAAGTTAGTATTATATTTTTTAGAATTAGTTTTTTTTTAATTATTTTATTCTTCTCCAGCTTTTACTGGTTTAGTTTTTTGTACTAATGGAATTAGGGCAGTTGTTACCCAATTCTTCCATTGTCCTAAGAGTTGATCGTAATCAATTTTTCCTTGTTCTTCAAGCATTTCTTCTCTCATTAGCATTAATTTATTGCTTGCGTGACTAGTGTGATCTGCTTCTAGAAGAATTTTTAAATTATTTGTATTTTTTTGTTCAACTAAAAATAATTTTGCATTTCCACGCAATCGAATCTCTGCCCAAATATCATTAATAGTTAAACCGCTAGTTTTTTGTATTCTTTGGAATAAATCACTTTCTTTTAAATTATCTTCCAATAATTCAAGCGTATCTTTTCCAGCATCATATTTCATTAAATCAAGTAGTCCGCCTTCGCGAAGTGGATCTTCATTCCAATGTTTTTTAATTTCAGTAATTTCAACAACTCTTCTTACTCTCTTTAAACTACCCTTAAATCTAATTGGTCTAGAAACAACAACCAAATCCGTTGCCTTAAATGAAGTAGTTGGTACTCCCAAATCATTTACAACTCTATCCCAAACCGAGTACGCACTATCCGCGTGAATTGTTCCTAAAACAACATTGCCCGCAGCACCTACTCTCATTGCTTCGTACAAAACTTTTGCTTCCTTACTTCTTACTTCTCCAACAACAATTGCAGAGTCACCAAGTCTTAACGCAGTTCTAAGAGCTTCAGCAGGATCAACTTCAGTATCAGTTTTTGAAACACTAATCGCACTCTTTGTTTTCAATCTTTGAATATTGTATCCAATTTCCTGCATGTAAGGAACTGGCAATTCTAGAGTATCTTCAGAAGTAATTATTCTACTATTTTGTGGAATCTCAAGCATTAATGCTTGTAATAAAGAAGTTTTTCCTGAACCTCTTGAACCAACAACCAAAGTTGTTGTTTGCATATCAATTAAGAAACTTAATAAACCTGCAGCAAGAGGGCTAACAAAACTTACATCAATGAATTGCTCAAGCGTCCAAGGAGTAGTTTTGTGCAATCTAAAAGCAAATCCATAACTTGAAGGAGTAAGTGGAGGACCAATTATTGCTATTCTTGTTTCTAAATCTGCTAAATCAAAATCCAAAACTGGGTGAGCTTCATCAAATGGTCTAGCAGACATTGCTCTCATTTTTGAAATCAAAGAATTAGCTTCATTTTCAGTAAAACTAATATTTGTTTGGCATTGTCCAAAATCCGCGTGAACAATATAAATTGGTTTTAATCCAATTGGAGAATCAATGTAAATATCAGTTATTTTTCTATCATTCAACAAAATTTCTAAAATACCATAACCTACAGTATAACGCGCAACAACTTTTGCTAAAGAACTCATATCTTCTGCAGTTAATTGAATGTGATTAAATGCTGCAATTTCTTTTATTGTAGATTCATATAATCTCTCAAAGTATCTTCGAGAAGTAGCAACAGTACTAAGAGAAGTTCTTCCTGGTTTGTAGGACGCAACAATTTCTCTAGTTTTACTTAAAACAAAATACTGATCAGGAGCTAAAGAATATTCAGGTGGATTAATGTAATAAAGTTTTTCTACTTTATCTGGATCAGCTAAGATTTGCACACTTGATTCTTTTACAGAATACTCATCCAATAAATCAAAGTTTTCAATTCCTGAAAAAGAAAGTTTAGAACCAATAAAACTAGGTTTAATATCTGCTTCAAAAAGAGATTTGTAAATTGAAGTTGTTTCAGGAACTTCTCTTAATTCAGTAAGAATTTTTTTTCCTCTAATAATCAAAAGAGTTATTTCAAATCTATTTTTTAATTCAACTAAAGTAGCAATATAAGGTTCGGTGCAAGAAACATACAAGGGTGGAGCCTGCCTCATTTTTTCTTCTTCTTTTCTTAACTCCTGAAGCAAACTTAAGTAAGCTAACAAAGGATCATAACTGATTAAATCATTTGCAATTCTTACTATAATTTGGTGACGCTCTGGAAAAAATTGTTCACACTCTTTAGCAGCTTTTCCTAAATGATTATAACTCCAAACTCCTTCCACAGCCAATTTTTGAGAAAGGTTGGCCATCTCCATTAACATTCTTGTTTGAGTTTCTTCATACACTCTCTCATATGCTTCAGCTAAAACAATTTTCACTGCTTCAACTTCCTGCAAAATCTTTATTGCGTGAAATCTACAATGATGATCCTCGGCTAAAGAAGCAGAATAAATACAATTCCTACAATCAAAAATCAAAGCACGCTTACCGCCGATTTCTTTTACAACAAATTCTCCAACCTTAAAACCGCCGATTTTCATATCATCACGTAAAACAGAAACTAATAGTTCAAATTAGGGATTAAGTGATATAAAAACTTGTTTTTCGCCTAAATTTTGGTAAAGTAATACTTATTAATCCAAAAAATATTAGTAAAGGTAGTGATAAAACTTGGCTAAATTTAAATTTAAAGAAATTCCATCAAAATTAAAAACTTATTTTGAAAAAGAAAACAAGAGTATTCGCTCAAATGAAAAAAAGCAATTAATTTATTTTTTAGCTGGATTTGTTTTATTTTATTTAATAATTTCAATTGTATTAGGATTAATTCCTCAGGAATTTTATAAACAACTAACTGGAAATGTTGTAGAAGGAGTGCTTAATTTAGAGGGGATAAAAACAACTTCATTAGGTTTTTTAGAATGTAATGAATTCTCTTGGCTCTCTGAAGGAGTAGTTGGAACTTGTTATGCATTCAATGTAAATGATAAAACGATTTTTATCGCATGGCTCTGTACAGGAATATTAGAAATAATTATTTTAATTAGTGCAATAGCAGCAAGCTTTGGAATCAAGCAGAAAGAAAAATTAATTGGAATAATTTTAGCAATAATTGTTGGAGTAATATTTAATATTTTAAGGATAATAATTACAATCCACATTGTTTTAACACAAAATTTGCAAATAGTTGAATTTGCTCATGATATTTTATTCAAACTAATTTTGTTTGTTTACATTACAGTGTTTTATGTAATTTGGTTTAATTGGGCGATGAAGAAATAATTTGATTTTTTAGTCTACCCTTTATTTTTTTATTTTCAATAATAAAGGGTAGATGAAGTTAAAGTAATTTTTTTTCTTGTAAATAAAATTTTAAATTTTTAAAATAATTTTTTTTGATTTTAAGTTTAATAAAAAAGGGTTATCTAGAAGTTTTCGAAAGGTTTAAATAGTTGAATTATGAGTATATACTTATGAGTAGATTTATTAATCGTTTGAAGGAATTAAATTTTTTGGAAGAAAGGTATAAGAGTGGAGTCGCTGAATTGCTAATTCTTTATGGTAGAAGAAGAATTGGGAAGACTGAACTTGTTTTAAATTTTTGTGAGGGAAAAGATTTTTTTTATTTTATGGGGCGACTTGAGTCTAGGGAAGACACGCTTAAAAGATTTAATAATTTGATTATTGAAAAGTTTAAGGATTCTTCTCTTTTAAATAATCCTTTATCAAATTTAGAATCTGTTTTTGATTATCTTGCTGAAAAATCTAATGAGAGAATTGTATTAGTGTTTGATGAGTTTCCTTTTTTGGTTGATAGATTTCCAGAAATAATTTCGATATTGCAGGACAAGTGGGATTTTGAGTTTAAAAAGTCCAAAGTGATGTTTATTCTTTTAGGTTCTAGTGTAGGGATGATGGAGAAATACGCTTTGGATTATAAGAGCCCATTGTATGGTAGAAGAACTGGGCAGTGGAAGATTGATAAATTTAATATTATGCATTTGAAAGAATTTTTTCCTAAATATTCACAGGAAGAATTAATTTATGTTTATTCTTCAATTGATTCTATTCCGGGGTATTTGAGTATTTTTGATAATAATAAGACAGCTTTAGAGAATATTAAAACTAAGATTCTTTCTAAAGGTGAGTTTTTGTATGAAGAAGTTGAAATTCTTTTAAGAGAAGAATTAAGAGATCCTTCTAATTACATGTCTATTCTTTCTTCGGTTGCTGGTGGATTAAATACTTTTAATGAGATAAGTCAAAAAACTAGTTTAGATAAAAGCATGCTTTCTAAGTATCTTGGAGTTTTAGAAAACTTGAATATAGTAGGGCGAGAAATGCCAATAACTGAAAGCGCTAAAAGCAAATTAAAGTCAAAAAATTCTTTTTATATTATAAAAGACAATTTCTATGATTTTTGGTTCAAATTTGTTTATTTAAATAAACAAGAAATAGAAAAGGGTTCTGAAAATATTTTGAGTAAAATTAAAAGAGATTTTGAACAATATGTTAGCTTTAAATTTGAAAATTATTGCAAAGAATTTTTAGAAAATAATTTTTATGGAAAATATACTTCATTTGGTAAATGGTGGTATAAAGATAATGAAATTGATCTTCTTGCGTTAAATGAAGAAAAAAAAGAAATTTTATTTGGTGAATGTAAATGGAAAGAAAATGTTGATACAATAAGCGTTTTTAATGAATTAAAAGAAAAAGCAAAAATCGTTGATTGGAACTTTAAAAAAAGAAAAGAAACCTTTGTTATATTCGCAAAATCCTTCAAAACAAAAATAAAAATAGATGGTCTTTTATTATATGAATTAAAAGATTTATAAAATAAATAACTTTTTTTTAAAAATAAAATTTAATTCATTTTTTATCGGGTGGATTAAAATAAAGTGATTTTGTTTTCTTTGTTTTTGTTTGATAATTAGGGTTAAATACTTCTTTATATTAGTTATTCTCAAGTTGTGTTGTATTTTGGATAATAAATATAAAGTTATTGCTGCTCGTGCTGCAAGAGAGGGGAAGACGAAGTTGGAGTTGATGATGCAATTTCCAAAGGCTAATTCTTCTGAAACTAAAGAGATTTATTTGT
>CAZSDT010000022.1:0-9685 GCA_964605745.1 uncultured archaeon
GCTGAAGAATTTGTTAATTCTAAATCAGCTTTAGTTGCTGCTCAACAAGCTCTTGCTAATTACAAAGAAGATTATTCAAAAAAACTGCAAGACACTTTAATTGAAAAATTAAATTTGGGTGCAAATGCTGAGTTTCAAAAAAGAGAAATATCTCCTACTCTGGGGGAAGCAAGTTTTTCTTCATCAATTTTTATTACCCTTATTGGAGTAATACTAATTACACTAATTGTTTTTATCGCATTTAGACAATTAATCCCATCTGCAGCAATAATCCAAGCAATGATATTTGATGTATTAGCAGGACTAACAGGAATGGCTTTACTAAATATTCCTTTATCCCTAACTACACTTCCTGCGATTTTAATGCTAATTGGATATTCAATTGATACTGATATAATGTTGACAAGCAGAGTGCTGAAAGGAAAAGATGGAACTCCTGGAGAAAGAGCAACTACTTCAATGAAAACAGGGCTTACTATGACAACAACTTCTCTTGCAGCTTTAGTTGTAATGATAATATTCTCTTACTTTTATCAAATAGAAGTTATTTACCAAATATCAACAATTTTATTCTTCGGATTAATTGGAGATTTAATTGCAACATGGTTAATGAATGCACCAATACTACTTTGGTGGGTTGAAAAAAAAGATAAGGAGCACAAAAAGTTTTAATTAAAAAAAATGGTGAAAATTATGACAAACATTTTAATCAAACATTGGCAACTTACATTCGTTACAATTGTCTTGCTTCTTGCAATAGCTATGATTTTGATAAATGGAGTACAATTAGGAATGGATTTTAAGGGTGGAACTTTATACCAAATTGAATTACAAAAAGATTTATCTAGTGACGAAATAAGCAGAATGGCTAATATTATTTCTCAAAGAATTGATCCATCTGGATTTAAGGATGCAACAGTTTATCCTGTTGGAACAAAATTCATTGCAATTCAATTAGCTGAAACAGATCCTAGCGAACTTGAAAAAATAGAATCAAGAATACGCCAACAAGGAAGATTTGAATCAACACTAAACGGAGAAACAGTTTTCACTGGGGATGAAATAAAGAAAGTTCTTAGAAGCGATACTTCATATGGGGTAATGCCAATAAGCAAAACATCTTACGAGTGGAGTTTACCATTTATATTAAATGAAGCTGCAACAAAAAGATTTACAGAAAAAACATTCCACCAATGCACAGCTACAGGATTTAGTGCGACAGGTGTTCCGTCTTACGATTGTGAAAAAACAGTATTCTTTTTGGATAAACCAGTTGCATTAATTGTTTTAACTTCTGATGATTATGATTATGATGCATCTTTGTTTATTAGCGGAAATAGAAATGAAAATATTCCTGCTGATACAAGCATAGAAGGAATAATTGAAGATTCTCAGTTAAACGTAATTGTTTTAGATGGAAATTCTTTTGATTTAAATAAAGCACAAAATGCATTTTTAACTGCAAAGCAAGCAATTGTTTCTCCTCAAGTAAGTAATGAAATTAAAAATGATTTGAACTCAATTGGATTTGAAGTAATTGTACAATCATCAAAAGATGGTGTTCCTTGGATTTGGACTGCAATGAATGCAAGACAAGTAATTAGTTTAACTGAAGGAATAACTAACGAAGATGTAAGTGATATTTCACAAGCTGAACAATTCTCTACACTTAGAATATCAGGACAAAGAGAAACTTCAAAAGAAGCACAAAGAGATTTAGAAGAATTAACTATTCTTTTAGAATCTGGTTCATTGCCAACTCCGGTAAAAAGTATTTCAAAAGAAACAATAACAGCTTCTTTGGGTGAATCATTTTTATCAATAGTAATGCTAATGGGAATATTAGCATTAATTTGCGTAGCACTAATTGTAATTATTAGATACAGAATACTAAAACTTGCTTTCCCTATAATAATTACTGGTTTAGTTGAAATAATTATTATGCTTGGATTTATTGCATTCTTTAAATTACCTTTGGATTTAGCAGCATTTGCAGGAATTATTGCTTCAATTGGAACAGGGGTAGATTCAGAAATTGTAATAACTGATGAAATTTTAGGTAAATCAAAAGAATCTCACGAATCATTAATTAAAAGAGCAAAAGCAGCAATGTTCATTATAGCAACTAGTGCATTCACTATGATTGGAGTAATGGGACCAATATTATTATTTTCAAGAAGCATGCCTGGTCTAGAAAAATTATACGGCTTTGCACTTGTTGCAATAGTTGGAGCACTAATTGGAATATTTATTTCAAGACCAGCATTCACTAAAGTAGTTGAATGGATAGTTCAAAAGAAAGAAGAAGGAAAACAATAAAATAATTTTTAATTATTTATTTTGTTTGTTTTTATTTTCTTTATTCTGGTTAGTATTTGTTTTTCTATTCATTTCTTAAATTAACTTACTAAAATCCTCTTCCTTTTGGATGTATTTAATTCCAAAATACCAAACAAAAAGAATGATTGCACTCATTAAAAACCAAGTAAATTCATGCACAAGTTCGGCATCAAATCCTATTAAACCAGAGTAAATAACTAATCCAATGCGAGGAATATTCAAAGTTAAAAGGAAAAGTGCTCCAATAGCCACTACTAACACCCTTTTTTTCAATTGCATTCTCTTTAATGGAAGAGTAATTGCAGTAAGAATTGCCAAACTAACTAACCCTGTGCAGGAATTAGTTACTACAAAAGTAGATGAATTAACAAAAATAGTGCTGTTTAAGTAAGGCAGATTGAAGAAAGTAGCAACAATTTTTGCAATAAAATTTGTTAATATGCTAAGGTCAATTAAGTTAATTATAGCTTCAAGTATAATAAATAATCCAAAAAATTTTGCTAAAAAAATTAAAATCTTTTTTTTACTGGAATTATTTTTAACATCCTTATCAATTATTTTTTTTAACTTGTTTTTTGCAAATCGTTTCCTTTCCTGCACAAAATTCACCAAGGAACGCTTTTTAATTTCAATTTAAATGCAAGGTAATTGAAGGACTTGTGTATGAAAAAAGTTGCAACTAAAAGCAAAACAACCAGCCAAAGTTCCGGCAATCGAACTATTGTGCTCAACACTATTCCGCCTATTATAAAATCTAATTGATCTGCCAACTCCCATTTCTCTCCGCTATGGATGTGAAATCTTCTTTTAAAAAAACTTTTTGTAACATCTCCTAATATTGCCCCTAAAGAAAGCAAAAAAGCAAGTAAAATATAGTTTGGCAAAATTGTTTGAACAAATGGAAACAAAATATAAATTATTGTTCCCGCTCCTGTTCCTGCAGTTATTCCTGCAACTGTTCCAAGAATGGTTTTTCCTTTTCCAAAAATTGGTTCTCCAAATATTTTTTTATTTAAATCAAGAGGAATCTTTCCGTGAACCAAAACCGGAGAGGAATTTGCAATATAAAGAGGAGCAACATAAAAAAAAGTAATTAACAGTGCGTTGATTATATCTAGCTCCATTTAAAATCAATCCAAAAATAAAAACTCTACTTCTATTTAAGTAAATAACTAATTATATACTGTTTGGTGCTGAGTTCAAAATTGTTTTTTTATAAGAAAAATAATCCTATAATAAAACAAAATATTGCTCCGCAAGAAGAACCAATCATGTTTACTTGCGTGTTATTTAAAATTTTCTTTGTCTCAAACAATGCTCCTGCAACTGAATCAGAGTTTGATCCAACTACTCCAGCTAATACTATTACAATTGCAGCTAAGGGATTTGAATAAACAAAAAAATGCACTGAACCAATTATCAATCCTCCAACTAATGCAGCTACTTCTCCTAAAGGAGTTACTCCTCCGTCCGTTCCTCTCTCAACCGGTTTAAAGGTGGTAATCATAATTGGTTTGCTTTTAGAATAATATCCAACTTCACTCGAAAGTGTGTCTGCTAGTGCTGCGCTAATTGCACCAAAAAAAGCTAATTCAAAAAGAAAGGCCTCATTTGGTAGAATTATTATTGGTAAAAGTGTAATTAAAGCAGGAAGAGAATTTCCTATAACATTCCAAATATTTCTCTCTTCATGTTTCTTTCTAGGAAAATTACTTGCAATTTCTCCAAAAATAAAAAATAGAACTACTATTCCAAAATCAATCAAAGGATTTGGCCCATAAGTTATTGCGGCAAGTCCCACTGCGTTGCCAATTAATATTCCTTCAAAATTAAGAAGCTTTTTTTTATAAGAAAGAACTGAAAAAAAAGCTAGGAATAATAAAAGAACTGTTAATTCGACAGGGTCGCTTAACGTCATTTATTATACTTCCTTTATTTTGATGCAGAGAAAGTTGATTTAGCAACTATTACTTTCTTTACAGGACAAACTTTTAATGCTTTCTTGAACAAATCATTAGAAAAATTTCCTAATAATAATTCTTGAGTAAGTACTTCGAAATCTTTTCCTGCCAAAGGTGCTAAATGTTCTTTCATTATTTTTTGAACACCAGCTTTTTGTGCATTAGTAGCTTTTCTATCAGTGATAACAAGTATAGTAGTTATTGCTTCTCCGCCAACAACAGGCAGATTTGTATGCAAAGCAACTTTACTGTTTCTTCTTCTAACAGTTCTTCCTAAAGTTCCTTTGTTTACTTCAAAACTAGAAATAACAGTAGATGCATTTTGTCCTTGAATATCATTTACCTTAAATGACAAAACATAATCTCTCTTTGCTCTTTGACCAGTAACTACATCCATGGTAGTTTTGAAATTTCGTCCCATTATGTTCTTTGGTTTTTCTCCAGGAGTTTCTCCTAAAGGTTTTCTATCAAATATTTTTGAAGACAATATAGTGAACCATTTTTTCTTCTTCCATTTATCAACAGTCTTTCTTGCGCCAGAACTCTTTTGCTGTGCTGTTTGTGCTTTTTGTTCAACCATTGCTGCCATTTTAACTCTACCTCAATAATTCATCAATTTTCTTCAAACTTTCAATTCCAGTTCCCTCAAACAAAACTTTACTGTTTTCTAAGAGTTTACTTTTAACTTTCAAAAAATCACCATTCTTCTGAATCATTACATTACTTTACTAGTAATGCTGCGTGTTCAGGAGTATAAACCCATCCTTGTGGTATTTTTCTCTTCTTTGCGTAATATTTAGTTAATCTTCGTATCTTTGCAACAGTTAATTCATAACCTCTCTTTGCAGAGTAATCATGTTTGTTCTTGTTCATGTGATTGTTAAGCATTACACTTCTTCTAATCAAATTTAATAAATCTTCAGGCATTTCTCCAATCAATTTGTTTTCCTTTAAAACTCCCTGAATCTTCTTTCCAGTTGCTTCTTCAAAATTCTTAACTCCATATTCATCTCTAAGAATAAGTCCTATTTTGCTTGAAGAGTGACCGGCGTTTGCCAAAGAAACTACTTGTTCTTCAAGTTCTTCTCTTGATTGTTCTTTATGTTCTGTTTTCTGTGTCTTCTTAGCCATTTTTCTCACAACTCAAAATTTAACCTTTCTAACCATTTCTTTCGTAAAACCTTTTGGTTTTACATCCCTCACAAAAACTTTTAGTTTTTGTTTAGTGGTTTAGAAAAGAACATTAAAATTAATATACAAATATCAGTTAAAAGAACGTTTATAAAGGTTGCTGGGGCGGGGTGAAAATTAAGTCCTTGACAAAGCAAATATAAAAAAAACTTTAATTTAGTGATACCTTGTTCTTTTCTCCACTTTATCCATTTGTTCAATTAAGTCAATAGAAGGGTTGTATCCAGTCATTACTAATTCCCAACCATTTTTTAGTTTAGAATGAGTTGCATTAAAAGTTTTTTTAAAAACAATCAAATCGGTTGCGCGCGCTTCTAAATCCTTTGAAAAATAACCTAAACCAAAGTCAATGAAAAATAATGAACCTCTTTTTTTGATTCTTTCTTTTAATTCAACATCTTTACTTTTCTCTAAAAAAAGTATGTTGGATGTGGTTAAATCCCCGTGAATTATTCCCCCGTCATGCAATTTTCTTATTTGTTTTCCTGCTTCTATGCACAATTTCTTTTTAGTTTCAATTACTTCCTTTAATCTTTTTCCTAAAATAAACTCCATTGCAATTTGGGCATTTTCTTCATCAACACTAATTATTTTTGGGGTGTTGACAAAAAGAGCGGCTTCCCGAAGAAGCTTTGCTTCGCTTTTAGTTCGAGTTCTCCTGATTTTTAAATCCAGTTTTGGGTTACGATACTCTTTTGGAATTCTGTTTTTTAATAAAACTAATTTGCCATCTATTACACTTTCGACAAGCTCTGCTTCAGCACCTTTTTTATAAAATAATTTTTTTCCCATAGAAATCATTAATATCCTTTATCTATTTTTTTAAAACAATTTTCTGATTTAAATATTATAAAAAAAAGTAACTAACACTTAGTTTCAATGTAAGTTTTTATGTTGGTGATTTGCTCTTTGTATCCAACTAATAAGTCATTGTAATTCACTCTTAATTTTTCTTTTTGAGTAGAGTTTAATCCTGTATAATTTTCTTCTGCTTGGTTAATTGAATTAAATGCAAGAGTAATATAATCAATCATCAATTTAGCTTCCTTAGAAGAGCAGTTAAAATTTACATAACCTACTTTAGTTGATTCGCTTAAAGCTTTATTCAAATAATTAAAACTCTCTGCCAAATAAATCTCTGCTTCAATTATTTTAATATTTTCTCCTGTTGCGGTTTTTCTTAAATCTGCCAAAGAAGTAATATAATCAGTCATTGTTACTTGCGAAGTAGAGTAAGATTGTGTTACAAAATACTTTTGCTGTGCGCTAGCCATTTTCTGTAAAGATGTATCATTTAGGTTAATGCACCCAAATAAAAGTGAAAATACTAATAGTACAATAAATGCATTACTAACTTTACTCATAGGGAGAATATTGTTATTTAGAGTATTAAATTCTTTTCTTTTGAAATATTTATTAAAAAATAGTTGAATTATAAATCAAAAAAGACTTCTGTGCTGTTAATTCATATTATTTCTTAGTTGATTTAAACTATCATTATAATCATTGCTGTCTGCAGCAGTTTTTGTTTCAGAAAGAACTCCACTCAAAGCAATAATCACTACTGCAACTACAAGTATGGCTGCGCCGATAATTAGTAGATATTCAATTGCTCCTTGTGCGCACTCTTCCATATGAGTAATTAGTATTTAGGGGTTTATTTAGTTAATGGTTGTCAATTTAATTTTTTTAAAGCTAAAATCCGCTAGATTTAGCCTATTAAATTTTAATTAAATGAAAAGGTAATAATTGGTTGTAAGGGGTATTTTTTTTAAAAACTTCTTTTTTAAAACCTTTCTTGCTAGTTAGTTCTTATTGAGGGTGAATGAATGTTTCCAGGCGGAGTAAATCCAAAACAAATGGCAGGAATGATGCGACAATTCGGCATAAAAAATCAAGAAATTGATGCAAGCGAAGTAGTTATTACATTAAAGAGTGGAAAAAAAATTAGAATAGTTAATCCACAAGTGCAGTCAATTGAAATGAAAGGGGTTAAGACTTACTCTGTAGCAGGAAGAGAAGTTGAAGAAGAAGGATATTTGCAAGAAGATGTGGATTTAGTTAGTGAACAAGCTGCTTGTACAAAAGAAGAAGCACTTAATGCACTAAAAGAAACAAACGGCGATTTAGTAAAAGCAATAATGAAATTAAAAAAATAAATTTCTAAGAATTAGATATTTTTATTTTTTTAAAATTGCTTTTTTTATTTAAAAAAAAGTTTTGTTTTGGAATTTTTTTTTTCCAAAACAATTATTCTAATTTTATTTTTAATTATTGATTAGTATCTGTGTTTGAATTATTTGTATCAATAGTTAATTGTTGATTTGAATCAACCATTTGTGCTTCCCATTCTTTAACCAATCTATCTTGTTCTGTTTTATTCATTGATTCAATTAACTCTATTGCAACAATTGCGTTGCCTTGTAATTGAATTGTTCCTTCTACAGTGAGTTCATCACTTGGCATAGTGTTTATTTGAGTTAATGCTGAAAGAGTAGTTGAAGAGAAAGAATAATTTCTATCAATATTCAAATCAGTATTGTGAAGCATTACATTTTTTGGAACATTAATTGTCATGTGTTTCATTGCTAATTTATCTGCATTAGCATCAAAATATTTCACTGAATAAACTCCATTTAATACTTCATTTAAATTGGCAGTTTTCTTTATTGTAACTTCTGCTAAATAAATCCAACTATTTGAATCAGTGCTATCTTTTCTAAATTGGGAATTAACGCTTGAAACCCCGTCAACTTTTTTAACTTCAGTATCAATTAGAATTTTGTCTTCAAAAGAAGTTACTAGTGCAGTTCTAAAAGAAGATAAATCTTTTATTGCGTTAGCATCAAAAGATAATGAATAATTAAAAGTAGTTGCAGTTGGGTCTGGCAAATCATTAGTTGTATTGTCTGTTTCTATAGGGTTAGTTATTACAGAAATTGCAATACCTGCAATCATACTAAAAGCCATTAAAATTAAAATAATAATTCCTAAATATTTTACTTTTTCTTCCTGCTTCACCAAAAACACCCCATTTTCTATTAATGAATTAGTTTTCCAAATCCTTAAAAAAGCAACTTTATTGCATGGAAAAATAAATTTGTTACTTTTTGTTTAATTGATAAGGCTTTTAATTACAAAAGACTTAATCTATTAATGATGTTTTCTAAAGCAAAAAGTGGTCAAGGTACTATAGAATATCTTGTGATTATTGCGGTTGTTGTTGTTATTAGTTTGATTATTATTGGTTTGTTTGTTACTATTGTGGATTCTCCAAGTCAAGAGATAACTGATTCTTCTTCTCAAATTGGGGCTGTTGCTAGTGGTGGTATTAGTATTGTTGAAGCTGTGATTGATTATGATGGTAATTCTTTAATTAAAATAAGTAATAATTCAAGTGATGCAATTACTTTAACCAAAATTACTATTGGTGGAGAGGATAATAATTTTTCTGAACAATTAGTTGGATTGGATTCAAAAGTTTTTAGTTTAAGTGCATTAAATTCTAATTGTCCTTGCGAGAGTGGACAAAAAAGTGTAAAATGTGAAATAAAAATAATTTACACAACAACAAACGGAAATACTCAAACTGAAAATAGAACAATAAACGCACAATGCGTAACCAAATCAACACCAGTTAATCCAACTAGTGTAGTGAATCCAATTGTTTTGGGTAATAGTGATGTTACCCCTCCTGAAATTACTATTAGTAGTCCAGCTGATAATACTACATTTAATTGTTCAAAAGGGGCTTTTACTCTTCAGTTTTCAATTGATGATGAAACAGATTTAGATTATTGTGAGGTAAATGATCAGGGTCGTGTTTTGTTAAATGAAGGAGTGAATGCAAATCGAGGTGATTATCCTTATGCTATGCCAATTAGATTTGTTGAGAGTGGAACTTATGATTTAAATATTCAATGTTGTGATATTCATCAAAATTGTTCAAATGAAAAAATAAATTATATTACTACTGGTTCTCGATGTATTTATACTGATGGTATGAATCCTATAATTAATGCCAATTCAAATTTCGTTAATGGCCAAGTTGAAGTAACTATTCAAGCGTATTCTTTGACTGGATTATGTTCATATTTTGCACAAAGATATTCAGAAACAGGTGAAATTAAATTAATATCTTATGATTGGCTTTATGAGGTTGGTCGGGTTGAGAGCGTTACTTTTGTTGATCC
>CAZSDT010000023.1:0-7601 GCA_964605745.1 uncultured archaeon
GGAGATGAGTAATCATTAAACGCTCCAGAAATTGGGTTAATTATTGTAACATAGTTTAGTGGGAAGAATAAATTTGAAGGGAGTAAGAGCACAAGTAAAGCAACTACAATAAATAGTTTACCATATTTTTCAATTAAGAAACAAAGTAAAAATGAAAAGAATAGTAGAATAAAGAAAGTTGCTGGATACACGTACCTAAAAGCAAATAGTTCAACAAAGACAACTAGAACAAACAAAACAATTGAAGGAATAACTAAATAGAGTGTTTTTTCTTTGGATTTAAAAAAAGCCCAAACTAGTCCAATTAAACCCAAAATTAAAATAAAGTTCATGTTGGAGAAGAATTCTAAATAATTAGTAACATAACTAGTAACAAGTTGGGTGGAACCAGTACTAATACTAAATACGCTTGAAAGATAATACAAAGAAACTAGAATTATAATTACTCCAAGAACTAAATTTTTTTTATCAAAAACTTTTTCTTTATCTAATTTATAATTACTTAAAAATAGATTACAAAATACAATTGGAGCTAGTATAATTCCTGCTATTTGAGTGTCTAAAGCAATTAGAAAAGAAAGTACTGCCAAAATAGAATAATTAGAGTTTTCTTTAGTTTTGTAAACAAAATAAATAGAAGCAAAGAAAGCTAGTTGAAATAATTGGTAAAACCTTGCTTGGCGAGAAAAGAATACTTCAAGGAAGAACAAACTAAATACAAGTGCAGGCAGTAGAGCTAAATAGTTTTTGTTTTTTGATTCACTAAAAAATTCTCTTCCAAATAAATAAGCTAGTAAAATTGTTAATAATCCAAATATTGCTGAAGGAAATCTTGCTGCAAAATCATTTACTCCAAAAATAATAAATGAAACTGCTTGTGAATAATGAAATACTAAAGCTCTTGAGTAAAATACTCCTGAATCAAATACTGGAACTCCTTTAGTCAAAATCTCTTTTGAAGCAAGAGAAGAAATGCTTTCATCAATCCAAAAAGGAGCACTACCTAAAGAAAATAAACGCAAGTAAAGAGCAAAAATTAAAATTAAAATAAGCAAAAGGTAAGGAAAATATTTCTTATTTAACTCAAAATCCATAATTTAATGTAAGATAACAAGCTTTTATTTGTATTAGAATATACATTTTCTTATGAAATCAATCATTCTTGCAGCAGGTTATGGTACACGAATGTATCCGTTAACGCTGAATACTGCAAAAGGTTTACTTGATATTAATGGAAAACCAGTGATGGATTACTTAATAGAGAATTTAATTCAAGCAGAGCCTAGTGAAGTTTGTATTATTTGTAATGATAAATTCTACAAGGATTATTTAGTTTGGGCAAAGAAGTGGGAATCAAAAATAAAAATTAAGTTAATTAATGACACTTCAACTTCTGATGAAACTAAGTTAGGTGCTTTAAAGGATTTGATGCTTGCTTGGCAAGATATTGATGAAGAAGTACTTGTTCTTGCGAGTGATAATTTATTAGGATTTAGTTTAAAGGAGTTTAGTACTAAACAAGAAGGAGTATTAGTAGCTGTCCATGATTTAATTGATAAAGAAGAAGCAAAGAAGCATGGGGTTGTTGAATTAAAGAATAGTGAAATAATTGGTTTGGAAGAAAAGCCAATGGAACCAAAATCAACTCTAGCAAGTATTTGTTGTTATAAGTTCAACAATGAAACAAAAGAATTGTTAAAAACTTACCTAAAAGAAGGAAACAAAGATAACACTGGAAATTTTGTAAAATACTTAATTGGAAAACAAAAAATTAATGCATTTTTATTCAAAGAAAAACTCTATGATATTGGAAGCTTAGAGAATTATAACAAAGCGTGTGAAGAGTTCAAATAAAATCTAATTATTTCTACGCCGGCAAGTTGGTTTAGAATAGTTTAAAAAGAAAAGAAAAGGAGTATTAATTGAGTTTTGTTATGGATAAAAATTTGTCAGTTCCAAAAAATACTTCTTCACAAGAACTTACTGGATTAGAAAAAGTGGCGTTTTTCCAAGACAAAAAAATAAGAAAAATTTGGCATGAAGAAGAATGGTGGTTTTCAGTAGTTGATATAGTAGGAGCACTAACAGATAGTATTGATGCTAAAGATTATTGGTATAGGTTAAAAATAAGAGAAAAAGACTCAACAGGACTTGAGTTATCGACATTTTGTCGACAACTGAAATTAGAATCAAATGATGGAAAAAAATATGAAACTGATTGTGTCAATACAGAGAGTGCTTTTAGAATAATTCAATCAATTCCTTCAAAGAAAGCAGAACCATTCAAATTATGGTTGGCAAAGGTAGGGAAAGAAAGAATTGATG
Organism: uncultured archaeon; assembly: GCA_964605745.1. Classification (GTDB taxonomy): domain Archaea; phylum Iainarchaeota; class Iainarchaeia; order Iainarchaeales; family JAAZKV01; genus JAAZKV01. The sequence continues at coordinate 2,326 of CAZSDT010000023.1, forward strand.
AAACTTATGACCCTGAATTAACAATTAATCGAGCAATGCACACTTATTTACAAAAAGGATATTCAAAAGAATGGATTAACCAAAGATTAAAAACAATTGAAGTAAGAAAAGAACTTACAGATGAATGGAATCGAACAGGAATAGAAAAACAATCAGATTATGCAATTCTTACAAATGAATTAACAAAAGCATGGGCAGGAAAAACAGTAAAAGAGTATAAAGAATTTAAAAATCTTAAAAAAGAAAGTCTAAGAGACAACATGTCTAATTTAGAATTAGTGTTAAACATGTTAGCTGAAGCTACAACAACGGAGATATCTAAAAGTGAGGATCCAAAAACTTTTGTTCATAGCAAAAAGATAGCTAAAGATGGAGGAGCAATTGCAGGCAAAACTAGAAAAAATATTGAAAAAAAGATTGGTAAAAGTGTTATAAGAAAAGAAAACAATTTAGATTTAAAAGAAAAAAAGCAGTTAAAATAAATATATAAATAAATTAATTAATGTGAATTTTAGATTAAAATAGGTTAAAAAGAAAAAAGACATTTAAGTGTTATTAAATTTAGTAATCAAATCTTTTTTTGATTTTAACTCTTAATCTTTTAGTTAATTGTTTTAAATAATTAGCCATTTTTTTCTTATCAATTCTTTTTTTCATTTCAAATAGAGTTTCTTTAGTTAAGGGCTCATCATAATAAGCAAAATCAATTAAAGTTTTTTCTAAATCAGATACAGTTATCCAAGAATTTAATTGAGGTATTGTTTCATAACCAAAAAACATTTTCCTATTTATTCTTCTAACTATTATTTTTCCTTCAGCAATTACTCGCTCTCCGGAACGAATTTTTCTAGGAGTGATTATTATTGGTATTGTTTGTTGTCCCCAAATTTTGTGTAAAGATAAAGCATCTTGCAAGGCGTGATAGGAAGGAAAAATTGCTTTTTCTACAAAGTCAATATTTTTTGAAAATGAATAAATTCCTTTAGTTAATCTAATTATTTTACCACTAGAAACTAATTTATTCAAAAATAAACTAACATACTCTCCTGATGCACCTTTTGATTTTAAGAATAACTTTACATCTCTTGTTGAGAATAATTCTCGCGAAGAAAAACTATCCAAAAATTCTTTAATATATTTCATAAACTTCGCCTCCTTATTACAGAAAGCATTTGTTCAAATGAAGGCACTGCTCCAGAATATAAAAGAGATTTAAGATTTTTTTCATCAACAGGTAAGGGCGTGTTAGAAACAAATTTTTTTAATTGAGTTTTGACTTTTGTCAAATCAACTGAATTCGAAAGAAAATAAACATCATAAATATCTCTAATGAGTTTTCTATTCAAAAAAGCGTTTGCTTTTTCTACAATTAAATCTTCTTTGGATAAAGAGAATACATTAATTAGAGAACCATCAACTTTTTCATATTGAACGAGAATCTCGCCAGTTTTTTTTCTATCTGCAACTTCTAAAGAGACTTCCATTCTACCATTTGAAATTTTTGCAAAAACATTGTTTTGAGTTTTACGAAACTTTGAAATAATCAAACCCCTTTTTTTAGCTTCAATTATTAAATCATTTTCAAAAGACTCATTTACTTGTGCATAAAAATCAAGATCTTCAGAAAATCTATTGCCCGAGTAACACCTCCAAATTGAAGTACCTCCATGAAACACTGCATTAGGATGCACTGCATACATTATTTCACAAGCCTCATCTTGAAGTAAAGCTAATTCAACTTGAACTTGTTTTTTTAATAAATTTCTTAAAGGAAGTTTCATAAAAATCACTATATATCAAAGTAACCAAAAGTATATTTAAATATATGTTTGGTTAATTTGTTAATTTATTGCTAGATACCGGGGAGCGAAGGCAAATTAATTAATTTATTTCTAATAAGTAATTAAAGTTTAGTATAAACTCTCTTTTTTCTTTTCATTTATGTAAAGTATTACACCCAGTGCTATTAGAGCAATTATTCCAATTAGAGCCACCCAAGAAAATGGATTTGAAATAAATGAGAATAATCCAGTTATACCTTGACTTGAGTTACTAGTTTTTAGCAATAAATTCAAATCAGAATTAATTTTTTCCAATGAACTATTCTTATCCAAATCACTTTGCTTTAGAGTTGTTACATTTGAATTTATTTGTCTAATAGATTCTGTTGTTATTTGGTTATTTATTTTTAAGTTTTCAATTTCAATAGATTTTGCATTCAAATCATTTTTAAGTGTTTGAATAATTTTATTTTGATTATTAATTGTGCTTTCAAGAGAATCTATTTTATCCTGCCAATCATAAAAATCTATATCAATTGAATCAGATTCAATTTGTTCATCACCAAAAAATAATTTAGCATCAAGAGAATAAACTCCTTCTCTTAATCCAGAAATCGATAAAGTTAATTCATTATTAGTAACATTAAAATTAAGTACTTTAGTAGAGTTTCGAGTAGAATCAACAAATGCTTTGCCATTATACTCAAAAACAGTTATTAGTAATTCATTATCCAAAAATATTTTAGCTTCATTCTCAGAATCAAGAGAATACTGAATAGTTGTAGTCCACAAAGTTCCAGCAGGAACACTATTAATTGAATCAATACTAATGCTACCCGCACTAACCATTGATGTTAATAGAATTAAGCACAAAACTAACTTTGAAATATTATTAACCATCTAACTGATTAACGCTTAATTAGTTTTAAATACTTTCTTTTAAGAAAAATAATTTATTCTAACCCACTTTTTTTCCTTATCAATTTATTTCTTTCTAATTGCAAAATTTTGCTTACTTGTGGAGAAACTGAATATAAGTGAGTTTCTCTTAAAGTTTTTAATTGGGCAAGCATTTTGTCTATTTTAGGAATTGTCAATTTATCAATAGTTGTTCTTCTCTCTTCAATTCTTTTCCCCTTATTAAATCTATTAGCTATTCCTCTTTGAGTTACATAAAAATATCTTTCACCCTTTTTTAATGGAAAACTAAACTTTGTCAAATTAGTATCAACTTCTTTTATTTCACCCTCTTTTTTTAATCTCTTTAATGCAGCTGCAAGAGTAAAAGGATTTGATTGAGTTAATTTAATTAAATCACTATCTGAAATTATGTTAGAAGATTCTCTTGTAATTAATGAAGTCCAATTAAGCGCCTCTTTTGCAACATTATCAATTTGAGCAGCAACACCTGAAGTTCTTCCGCGAGGAGCAACTCTTGTCCTCCTCTCAACAACATTTCTTACATTTACCCCTAACTCCTCAGCAATTTCTAAAGCTGTGTATTGTCTATTAGTACCAGGTTTTATCTTTACTCCAAGCTCCTTAACTCTTTCATCAAGAACCTGTTGCTGTATTTTTCTAAAATTAGTTTTGAATCGTAACATTGCAGAATTAAATCCATTTAGTGTAGTTCCTGTTGCTTTAACCATTTCAGATAAAGTTATTGATGGTTTTTTTTGAATTATTGCTCTAACTCTATCAGGAAGATTTGATTTTAATGGATCAGTTGGCTGAGTTCTTTTTACAGCAACCCCCCTCTCTGCAAGTCTTTTTTTTATTTCTCTATTTAATTCCCTAACTTTTTTTATTCCAATAGGAGAATTAGGAGAAACAATATTTGCTATCTCTTCATGAGAAATTACATTCGGGCCTTTTAAATTTTGGTGAAGTTTTCTTACAAGAAGAACAAAACCTTTTTTTGTTAAAGGCATTTTTTGTACATTCAAACCAGATACAAATTTATGCAAATCACTTTGAGTTAATTGTCTTTTATTTCTTTTTTCAAACGCCCTAATATGCCTATTCATATTTTTTTCATTAATTGTTCTATTATGATTCTCTTGAATAAATTGAACAACTCTTCTTGCATTAAGCGGATTCATAATATACATTAAGTTTGGGTTAAATAAAAAGGTTTTGATGATTATAAAAAAGATTTATAAATATCTAAATTATTAGTATTGTGATAAGAAATGGCTAAATATAAAAAAAATTACCAACTAAAAAAATTACCTGATAGAATTGTCCAACGATTAAAAGCAGAAGATAAAAGAGTAAAACTACAACAAAGATTAAATAAAATGTTAGCTGAAGGGAAAACGAAAGAAGGAAAAATTCTAAGAAGAAAAATCATACAACTTAATTTAGATGCAGTACAAAAAACTATGAAAATCCCAGAAAAAAAACAAGAAATTGCAAAATTACATTTAATAGAATCAAAATTAATAGAAGAATTAAGAAAATTACAATAAATAAAAAATAAATCAAATTTTTAAAAGAAAATAATTATCTTAAGAAAAAAATAATAGCAGTGATTAGTAAGTCCCTGTCCTGTTTCGCCATCTAGCAAATCAATGATTTGCGTAACTCGCAAATGTAACACATTTGCTCTGTGACGAGACGAAGTACGATTGCATTGCTATGCAATCCTACAAAAAAATAATAGCAGTGATTAGTAAGCCACTTTCTGTTTTCCACTTAAAGTCAGGAAAGCCTGACAGCATGACAAACCTTGCGGTTTGTTATGCCTAGCAAAAGCAAGCTTTTGCCAGATGGACGGTATTAACCTAAGCCTTCTTGCGAAGTTGCACCACAGCCCCCGTTGCATCCTGTTTACAAAGTGCGAAGCACGCCGTAAGGCATATTTCGCGAACCTTTGGAAAAGGTTCCGTTTCTGTTGAGCTGCCCAATCTTTCGATTTGTTCAATGAAATTTTTCAATTCCACCTACAGGGATTACTTCTTCATTGTACCCTTACGGGTACGATGCCCGCAAACCTTTCGGTTTGCTTGGTCGAAGTAAGGTGAGCGGACTTTCCTCAGCTCTAATAAAAGAGCCGTTAACCGTTCAATCACTACTATAATATTCCTTACAGAAGGAGTATTTTAAAGTATTTATTTTAAAAAAATAACAAAAAGTGTTTGATTTTTAAAAAACATTAATCCGTAGGCAAACCATATTTTTCAAAAACTTCATTTCTTACTTGCATTAAAATAATTTGTGAAAATCTTTTTTCATATGTTCTAACATCTTTAATCAATGCACCCATGTTTTCAGAATTTTTAAAAATAGAAAATATATTCTCACGCATTTCTTTAAGAATTTGCTTTGTTTTTGCTTCGCCTATTTGCGAAGTGAGTTCTTCTTTTAATCCATTCATTTCAGCGCTAAATGCAATTGCCAAAGCATTAGCTTGTATCCTAGGATAACCTTTTTTCATTAAATAAGAGGAGGTCTTCCCGATTTCGGTTCTTTGTTCAAGCTCAGCCCTTCTTC
>CAZSDT010000023.1:7623-9466 GCA_964605745.1 uncultured archaeon
ATCTCCATCAGCCATAGCCACCGATGTACCGACAGCAAGAAGCATATTTTCATCTTCAACACCATACATCATTTCTCTTTGTTCTGCAAGCATGCGTGCCCTTTCATTTTCATACTTTTCAATCATTTTCTTTCGCATTTCCTCGCTCGCGCCCTGCATTTTTCTAAGCAAAGGATTCTGAGGTTTCATTCTCATTTTTGATAATTTATTTAGTGCATTACGCATAATACTAATTAGTGCGCTAAAACTATATTAATTTAGTGGATAAAAAAAATTAATTTTAATAATTGATTTTAATTAATAAAAGCAATGTCCAACAAATAAAGTTTAATTGATTCGTTTATTGACGAAAAGAAGATTTAGATACAAATATTTGGCCTGATTATTTTGAAAATCGTTCAGATGGATTAAGACCACTAGGAGAATTTGCTTTTCAATTTTTAAAAAAAGCAATTGAACTTAATTCAATTATTTATTGTTCAGATTTAGTATTAAAAGAACTTGCACCAAAAAAATATACTAAAAAAGAATTAATTGAATTAACTAAAGAAAAAATAATTTTTGTTCAAACAACACAAAAAGATTATTTTGAAGCAAAAAGAATAATGTACTCAACAAAAATTCACTTTCAGGATGCTCTGCATACAGCAATAGCATTACGTTTAGATGCAATTATTATTAGTAGAGATAAACATTTTTATTTAATTGATTTTGTGGATGTGTTTTCGCCTGAAGAAGTTATTTTGTATTAAATTTCTTTCCAAGTTCAGCCATAAATTCTTCCCCCGCTTTTATCCTTAATGGCTCATACTCTTCTCGAGACATGCTTTTTCCTTTAAATGCCCCAAAATATTTTTCTAAGTTCTTTAAAGCTTCTTTTTTGTTTCTTTGTTCTTCCATTTCAATAACCTTAGTTCGAATAGCTTCACGAACAAAATCAGTTTTAGTAGAATAATTAAATTCTTTTAAAATAACTTCAATCTTTTTTGAAATATTATCATCAAGCCTAACAGTTAAAACATCCATGAATACATTGTATTACAATGTATTTTTAATACTTTTGTTTGTAAATAAAAGTCCCAGTCGAGTTATTTAAACCGACTGGAGAATTAGAATAAATTAATAAAAATTAGTGAGTCGAAAACAAATTCGACTCTAGAATTAGTGTAAAAATAAAAGCTGTTTTTTGATTTTAAAATTTCTAATTAATTATCAAATTAAAAAAACAGCTAAAAAATATAAAAAAAATCCGGATAGGATTCAACTTAAAGAATAAAAAATAGTGTCAAACAAACAAAATTGTTTGTTAAAGGCACATAGGATTTGTCAAGTATATCATCCAACAAACTTGCGTTTGTTGTCCTTTGCAATGTGATTGCAAAGTTGCAAGAATTCTTTTTGTCTTTTTCTTTTTAGCAACCTTGAGCTATTAGTTTTGCAAGACTAAACACATCGCCCGAAGGCTTTGTGCGTACATCCGCAACCTATCAAACCATTCTTCTAATGGCGCTCTCGTTCCTACACCCTGGTTTTTCACAGGTTCTCGGAATAGACTGACTATTTTTAGGGATGGCTTCGTGCTTAGATGCATTCAGCTCTTATCCACTACAGCGTAGCTACCCAGCATTGCCTTGTCAGACAACTGGCACACCAGAGGCTGCGACGCTATGTTCCTCTCGTACTCGTAGCATCTTCCCCTCAATTAATCAACAACTCCAACAGATAGTATCCAAACTGGCTCGCACCGTTCTTAACCCAACTAACGTACGGCTTTAATGAGTAAACCCCTCCACCCTTGGCTGCTCATGCACAGCCAGGATGCCAAGAGACGACGGCGAGGTAG
>CAZSDT010000024.1:0-1446 GCA_964605745.1 uncultured archaeon
ATTTAGGCTTCCTTTGTAGGATCTTTTTAGTTTTATCCAAGCAAATTTTCTTGCCCCTGCAATGTAGGGCGCAGAAAGGTCTTTTGCAATTATTCCTTCTAGACCTTGCGATATTTTTTCTTCAAAAAAGTTTTCAAGTTCTATAGCAGAGTCAGTTATCATGTATTCACTTAATTTTATTATTTCATTATCTTTTTTGATTAGTGATTCTAATTTTTCTCTTCTCTCTGTTAGGGGTTTTTCCATATAATTTATTCCATCCACATACATTACATCAAATAAAAAAAGTTTGAGTGGGTATTCTATTGATTTTTTTTCTATTTCATATTTTCTTTTTCGCTGAATTGTTACTTGAAAAGGATAATACTCTTGTGTACTATCATTGAATGCTAGTGCTTCTCCTTCAATAATACATTTTTTTGCATTGATTTCTTTTTTTGCTGCATTAATTATTTCAGGAAACATAGTTGTAATGTCTTCGCTTTGTCTTGAAAATATTTTTATTTTATCCCCATCTTTTGATAATTGTAACCTAAATCCATCATACTTTGCTTCAACAGCGCACTTTCCTAATTTTTCTATTATTTCTTTTGCGCTTGGAAGTCTTTCTGCAGCAGTTGGTCGAATTGGAGTGCCGGGTTTTATTTTAATTTCAAGAAGTCCCTTAATTCCTTTTTCTTGTAAAATTTTGCATAACTCTCCAAGATCAGAATCAACATTGTATGCAGATTCTATTTTTTCTCGCAAGTTCATTTTTATTTTTCTTCTTTCTTCTTCACTTTTTTCTAAATAATTTTTATCTTCTTGTTTTGCAAGTATTATTGCAAATGTATCCATTATTGTCGGATCCCCCACTCCCAGTCTTATGCTTCCTAGCGGAATTCTTGCAATATATTTTGCTTCAACTGGGGTTGCGTAATTAAACAGTTCTGCGAGTAGTTTCTTTTTTTGCTCTTGTGAACCAATTCCTTCAGTTGTTGACATTTTTTCTAAATTTAAAAAAACTTTTTCAAGTTCTAAGTCTTGAGTGAATAAAGAATTTTGTTTTTTTTCTTCAATTAATTTTTGTGCAGTTTCTCCAAGATCTCCTGTTTTTTTGTAACTTTTTTCAACATCTTCTTTTTTGTATCCGCTTGCTTTTACCATTCCTTCAATAACTAGTTTTTCTCCAAAACCAATTTCTCTTCCATCAAATTGAGGAGCAATTCTTCCTTGTAACAAATAAACAATTTTTTTAGTATCTTGTGGAGTTGTTCCTTCAAATAGTTCTACTAAAAAATCAGTTGTTGTAAGCCGAGAAGGAGTATTCTCTATTTTGTCAAAACAATCTGCAACAATTTTAAATAACATAAAAATCTACCTAAATAGTTTTGTTTTTTTAATAATTATTAATTCTTTGTGCCTCAGTTCGCCCATCTGAACGGCTCGCTCCGTTCACACGCGGAC
>CAZSDT010000024.1:1546-9308 GCA_964605745.1 uncultured archaeon
ATTATCTTCGCTCACTTTTAGTTCGCTCGATAAAGTTTGCCTCAGTTCGCCCATCTGAACGGCTCGCTCCGTTCACACGCGGACATTATCTTCGCTCACTTTTAGTTCGCTCGATAAAGTTTGCCTCAGTTCGCCCATCATTCATCACTCACCCCTAAGGGGTGATCAGAATAATGTTTTGTCATCACAGGCATGTAATTTTGATGCAAAAATCCTTATAAAGTGCTTCAAAATGGCGTTTTGAACCATTTAGTTTATATACTCTTTTTTCTTTTGTTTTTTTGATAAAAGCTTGCAATATTAGCTTTTTGTTTTTGGAGGAATTAATTATGGCTGAAGTATTAGTTGTAACATCAAAAGTAAAAGATGCAATCAAGGCAGAAGACTGCAATACTGCAAGTGACGCTGTTGATGCATTAAGTGCAAAAGTAGCAAAAATGATTAAAGATGCTGCTGCAAGAGCAAAAGAAAACGGAAGAAAAACTGTAAGAGGAATAGACTTCTAAGAACCCTTTTTGCTAAAGCAAAAAGTGTTCACGGAAAAACTTTCGTGGCCATCATAGATGGATTTCTTTTTATTTTTGTTTTGGGGACTAAAAAAAGTCTCCAAAAACAAAAACTCTTTTTTTTAATTTTTTTTTATGTGATTTATTTTTAGAAAGAATTTTAAATAGTTTTTTCCTAATTTTTTCATGATTGACCAAAAAAAATTAAGTTTAGTTATTGAAAAAATGAAAATTATTCCAAAAATTTGGGATGCTAAAAATGCAATTATTGAAATGAAAAATTCAAATTATTGTCAATGGAAACAAATGGAATGGATAGGATTTTATTTTGAATTTTTGTGTAAAAATTATTTATTGGGGGTTATGGAGTTTAATAAAATAAATTATAAAAATACTTTTTTTGATGGATATTTAGATGTTCCTTTTGATTTTAAATCGCATGTAAAAAACTCTGGAAATTCAAAAGTTATAATTAATGATACTGAATCAATAATTTTTGCAATAAATACTTATGGTTCTTTAATTATAATCATTGCTATTGGTGATGCTACTTTTGATGATAATTCTAGATCATTTCAATTGTGGCATGAAAAATTAAAAGGCGGAAAATCAAAATATGAACTTGAAAGAATTCAACGCGGTGCTAAATCAAGATTAAGGAAAACTAAATTTATAATTGATGAATTATTGTTTGTCAAAATTGATAAATTTACTTTAAAAAGATGTGATTCTTTTCAAAAAAATTTTAGAAATGCTGATGGTTCTTCAAGAAAACCCAAGATTTTGTTGGATTTAAATAGTTTAAATAAATCCGAAATAATTGAATCTATAAAGTTTCTTTGATATTGATTAATTTGTTTGGTGTTTTTTTTAATCGATTATTTCCAAAAGTAACATATTCCTTAACTGTGTCAAATGCAATAAAATTTCTTTTAAGCATTTTACTGACTACTGCGGTTTGTCCACTTCCACTAAAACAATCCATTACAATATCTCCTTCGTTACTTGAGTACAATATGAGTTTTTTTAATAATTCAGTCGGTAATTTTGTTGGTGTTTTTATTTTTCCGGTCCAATATTCTCTATTAATAGTTAAAACATCTTCAGGGTATTGATCTTGTTTATTAAAAGTCCATTTTTTTGGATTTTTAACAACATATAAAATGTGATAATGGCTTGTCACCCATTTTTTACTACAATATACTCCAAATTGGTATTTCCAAATTAAATGATTTATTGTGGTGAATCCGCTTTCATCGAGTGCATTAAGTATATCTTTTAGATTTGTCCATCCGCTAAAAACATACATAGATCCATTTGGTTTCAATACTTTAAATGCTTGACTAATCCAATCTTTACTAAACTTTGGATAATCTTTTTTAACTATTTCATTATATCCGCCTAAAACATTTTCTGATTTTCTGTTATAATTTAATCTGTTTGATTTAAAGTCAATGGCAAATGGGGGGTCAGTAACAATTAAGTCTATAGAATTTTCTGGTAAATCATTCATTAATTGAATACAATTTCCATTGTGTATTTTATTTATTTCTATTTTTTTAAAGTGTTTTTTTTCAGTATTTTTCATAATTTTTCCTTCTATCTTTTTTTAAATAAATTAATAATTTATCCGATTAAAATTCCTGTTATTCTACAAAATAACGTTATATTCTTTATTAAAAAGCTTTCTTTCCCTTTTTTAAAAATTAATGTTTGTTCAATAAGTTTTAAATTCTTTGAAAAGTACTTAATTTATATGCGACCAAAGTTAAGAAGACCAGAATTTCACTCAATGGGTGAACAGTTACATAATCTATTAAGACAAAATGCGAACACTAGAAAAAAGATGCTTATTGAACAAGGAAAACACATTTCTTGGGTTATGCCTGAGTGGTATGATAGAAGAGAACTTCCCTCTCAAGAGCATATTCCTGTTGAAAAAAATCTTGCAACAAAAATTGGGATGAATAAAGGGGATAAAGTAGTTGTTTTTGCAGGTTACTTGGGGGATTGGGCGGGAGGATTGTCGCATGAAACAAAATTAACTTATACTGATTTAAATCATACATTTAAAGAGTTTGTGAGAAAACAAAAAAGAGCTTCCATTTCTAGGTTCAAAGTAATTGCTGGGGAGAGTATTCCTCAAAGGTCAAGGATTTATGATTGGAGTTTTTCTTTTGAACCAATCCCTTTAGTTAATTCTGGAACAATGAGTGTTTCTCTTGCAAGATCTTTATTAAATAATAAAGGTGCAAAAATTATTTTTAGTCCTATGTATGAGGTTGAGTCAGCAGAGTGTTGGTCAAAGTATGTAAAACCTTTATCAAAAATTTATGGAGTTGAAGTTGATTATAGTAGGGTTCCACTAAATTCTCAACGAGCAAGAAGTCATTTTGGAATTTCACCCTCTTCAATTAGAAAATTTGATTTGATGACAATTCACACTAATCCTATTGCAAGAAAAAAAGTTTTTCTTGATGTAAGATTACTTAATACAATAGATAAAGCAAATTTTTATGCGACTGGAGTTAATACAAGACAACTTGCAAAAAGATTTGGAGTAACCCATAAAGAAGTAATTGAAAGTGTAAGAAGACTTGAATTACTTTTAGGTCAAAAAAGTTAACAACCTTTATTTTTTTAACAATTTTTTATAATAGTTTTCTATCTATTTCATAATAGTTGATTTCATCTTCTCGGTCTACTACTGCTATTATTGCGTGAATGTGAATATTTCCTGCAAGGCGTGTCATTCTTGATATTTGAGTCATTGATGTTTTTTCGTTTTCGCTAGCAACATGTATTCCAAATTGAGAGTGGGCTTCTCCCATTTTTTTTCCTCTAGGGTATACTCTAAAATCAAACCCAAATTTTAAACCAGTTTTTATACAATACCCTTTTTCGCGTAAGTCTTCATGAACTTTTTGTTTAGAATAAAACTGTTTATCTCCTTTTGTCCCGATTCCAAATAATTTTTTTATCGAAACTTTTTTTCCTTTAAAATCAACAATAACAATTTTTTCTTTCTCCATTAAATATATTGCTTCAAATAAATCAAGAATTAATTTATTCCCCTTATTTTCTCCAAATCCTTTTTCAACAAGTTGTCCTTTTAGTGTTGAGTCACTAATTATTATTTTATTTTCAATTAATAAGTTCTCATTATTTTTATTCATTTTTTCACCTAATTATTAATTTGCAATTTAAATTATTTAAAAAAACTAAAACCTTTTTCTTTTTTATTTTCAACTTTTACTTCAATTATTTCATAAGGTATTTTCTCTTTATCCATTGCTTTTAGTATGTCTCCAAAGAATTGATTATTTTGTTTAACTAAAAATACTTTATCTACTTTTTGAAGGATTGCGATAGATAATATTTTTTTTATTGTTGCTCCCCATTCAGTTATTTCTTCTACAGATTTTTTCTTGCTTTGAATTGATTTTTTTACTTTTGTTAATAATGTATGGTTTTGCATTACCTCTCCCATTGCGGTGCTTGTTTTTGCTAAAAATTCTTGATCAACTATTTGTAATAATATTATTTTTTTTCCTCTTGCGCATATTGCATTAACAAATTCGAGGTTGTCTTCTTTTCCACTAAGTAAAGGTACTAAAATAATCATTTTATCACACATACTATTTTGGTTAATTTAGTTAAAAAAACCTACTTTTAGTGTTTTTTTAGTAATTTTATTTTAAAGGAATTATTAAATACTTCTAATTCTTTTATTTTTTATGTTCAAATCAATGGATTATGATTTAAATGAAGTTTTAGTTCTTTTTAGAGAAAAAAGAAGTCTAGAACTTAGAGGGCTTAGTAATAGACTTATTAGAGAAGCTTCTGCTGAAAATGATTATGCAAAAGCGGAGTTAGGAGTTATTGCTTATGCGCTTCACAAGATAGAATCAAAGAGTCACTTTGTTAATAGTCCTATTTGGGGAAAAATAAAAGCGAGTGTTTTTAGAAATATTGAATCCTCTATTTTTGCTTCAAAACAAAAAAACACTGATTTGCTTTTGTCATATTTAAAAAAAATTATTATAAGTATTGAAGAAGCGGATTCAAGTCTTGGAAACTATGCATCAAGTATTTATGATAAAGCAAAAGTAAAACAAGCTTCTTTAGCTTATAGTTATGGATTAAGTATCTCACAGGCTGCTTCACTAGTTGGCGCGGATAAGAAAGAATTACAAAACTATATTGGTTTTACAACAATGCATGATGAAGAAATGGAATCAAAAGGAATGGTAAAAAGAGTAAGCGAGTTAAGAGAATTAATTGAAAACAGTAAGGTAAATAATATTTAGTGATTTTTATGAAAGCTGTTATTGATACTGGAACAATGATTACTCTTTCAGGAACTTGTTTAATGAATGTTTTTAGAGCATTTGTAAAACACAATAATATTGAATTGATTGTTTCAAATGATGTGGCTGATGAAAGTGTGTGGAGACCAATAAACAATAAACGATTTGCACTTAATGCTGCAAGAATAAAATATGCTTTTAGTGAAAAAATTGTGAAAGTTGTTCCTTCAACTGCTGAAGGGGAAAAGTATGAAGATAAAATACTTCATTTAGCAAATAATTCATTTTATACAAAGTCGGGTCCAATTACTTTGCTTCAAAGAGGAGAAGCAGAAGCACTCGCACTCGCAAAAATTTATGATGCAAAAGCATTATTTATTGATGAAAGAACAACAAGATCATTAATTGAAAATCCTTTAAGATTAAAAAAAGTTTTAGAGAAAAGACAAGCTCAAGAGATAAGAATGAATGAAACAAATTTAACTGCATTTAGGGAAATGTTTCCAAATTTAAAAATGTTTAGAAGTGTGGATATTGTTGCACTTGCGTTTGAACAAGATTTGTTTGATCATGAATTAAATCATAGTGTTGTTGAACTTGAAGCAGCACTTTGGGCAACAAAATTTTCTGGTTGTGCAGTGAGTGAAATGGAAATAAACGAATATTTACAAAAATTTAAAAGTTTAAAAAAACAATAATGCAAATAGAATATGCAACACTCTATTTGTTGGACAATGTTATTAGTTTGGTGATTTTTTGTTTTTATTTCTTAAATCTAAAGATAGAGATGCTTCTTGGCTTGAAAGTGTTATTAAGGATCAATTTCCTTACACAATTTTTTCAGAGCATGACATTTCTCAAAAGATTGTTGATGATTCTTTTTGCATTTGGTGTGCGTATCAAAATAATATTCCTCTTGGTTTTGTTGAGGGAGAATTTTTGGAAAGTGGTGAATGTAGGATTAATGCAGTTTGGGTGGAGGATTCTTTTAGAAGGCAAGGAATTGCTACTAATTTAATGAAAAAAATTATTAGGGAATGTATGAAGCGAAATGTTGGAAAAATATTTTTGTTAGTAAAAGAAAGTAATGTTGGAGCTAAGTCTCTTTATGGAAAAATAGGGTTTGTTTTTGATAGTATTCATGATAAGATTATTGATAATTCTAAAGTAGAAGTTTGGAGTTATAAAGTTTAATTTAGTTGATGTTAATTTTATTTAAATTTAGTTTTAATTTTTTTAATCTGGTTTTGGACTTTTTTTACCATTCTAATTTTTTTCCATCAACAAGAACTGTCGGGTTCATTAAAATTATATCACTATGTACGCTACTTTTATTTTTTCCACCAAAACTAACATTGTGTCCAAAAGCGATGTGTATTGTTCCATAACATTTTTCGTCATGTAAAATGTTTCCTATTGGTTTTTTGTGAGCTTTATTTGTTCCTATCCCAAATTCTGCAATAGTAAATCCATTTTCTACTGAGTGTATTTCAATAAATGGTTTTGCAGCATCGTTCCATTCATCTATTTTTCCCATATCTATTTTTAGCCAAGCTTTATCTTCTGGTTTAATTAGTTCTCTATAATAATCAACAAAAATCTCTCCATCTGCTGTTTCTTCAATTGGTGCGCAATATACTTCTCCTGTTGGTAGGTTTGTTAAGTATCCTTTTGTTTTAGGTTTAAGTCCATGAAGTTCTCTTTTTTTTATTGAGAAGGTAATGTTGGTTCCACTTGGAGTAGTTATTTGTATTTTGTTTTTTCCTCTGAGTTGTTTTGCGATTTTGTTGTTTAGTTTTTCAATTTCTTTAGTGTTTGCTTCTCCTATTTTTAAAAATATTTCTTCAGTAGTTCCTGGCATTGTGATTACTTTTACTCCTTTATTTATTGCTTTTATTGTTTCAGGACAATGTGAGATGCTTTTTTCGGTTGGTGCAATTATTACTTTTGCTTTTAGCATTTCGTTAAGTGCTTGTGGAATTGGTTGACTGTGTGTTCTTTCGTTTGTTAAAACCAGTTCACTGTGCGGGATTGATTTTTTGTGTAGTGCACTTTTGAATGCTTCAAAAATAGTGTTTGGTTCGTGATCACTTACTAGTAATATTTTAGTGTTTTTTCTTACCCCTAAATTTTCATATAAAATGTTTTCTGCAACGCTGGTTAGTTTTTCGTTCATTAGTATCAGTAGTCCTTAGCAATGTATACTACATGATTTGCTTTTTTTCCACAAGATATACATTTTCCTTCGCCGATTAATTTGTCTTTAGTATCAATTCTTGTTCCTCTTATTTTTCCACCAGTTTCTTTTTCCACAGTTTCTGCACAAGTTTCTCCTTCCTTTTCCACGCTACAAAAATTTGCTCTTGCGATTCCTGTTCCTACAATTTTTTTAATATCTTCAATACTTTCAGCATCTTTGATCAGTCCGTCAAATGTGTTCATTGATTTTTTTTTCAAATTTTCACTTAATTCTTTTCCAAGTTTTTCAACATTTTCTAAAATGTTTTTTTCATCAACTATTATTTTTTCTTCGGTGTCTCTTCTGTAGATTGTAACTTTTTTTGCTTCTATATCCTTTGGTCCAATTTCTATTCTTAGTGGTACTCCTTTCATTTCCCAAAAGTAAAATTTTTCTCCAGGTCTTTTATCAGTAATATCTAGTTCTACTCTGTATCCTTTTTCTTCTAGAGAATTAAAAATTTCTTTTGCTTTTGTTAGCACTTTTGGTTCTTTCTCTGCCAAAATTGGTATTATTACTACTTGTCTTGGAGCGATTTCAAAAGGAAATTTTAATCCTTTGTTGTCTCCGTGTGTTAGTATAACACTAGCCATCATTCTTGATACTGCTGGTCCGTAACAAGTGGTGTAGGGTGTTTTTTCTTTTTCATCACTATCAGTGTATTTTACTCCAAACACTTCTGGGAAGTGTTGATTTATCATGTGTGT
>CAZSDT010000025.1:0-9167 GCA_964605745.1 uncultured archaeon
CCCCTTTCTATCCCTTCAATAATTCTATGAACTCTATTTGCAATCTCATTGTTCCAAGCGTGTTCTGATTCCATTTGCGCAATTCTCTTAAGTTTAATTAATGCGTAATTAGCTCCTCTGCTACCCCTGCTTGCCATTGATGCACCTATTGGAGGACGAGGGCCACTTGAGCTTTTTTGAATATTTGTAATTTGTTTTTTTAAAGCAGCTAATTTAGGGTTTAACATACAATAAAATTACCGCTTTTGAAATTATTAATACTTTCTAAGAACTAAAAGCATTATTTAATTTTCTTAACTAAGAATTTGTTTTTTTCTATAATTACAACCTCGTCGTTTAAGTTCCTTGGGATTTTATTTAAATCAATATTCAAAGTAAGACTCAAAATCATTTTGTTAACCCCTTCATGAGAAACAATTGCAATAGTTCCATTTTTAGGAAGTTTTTCCAAAAACAATTCTACTCTCTTTGAGAACTCCTTAATTGATTCACCATTTGGATAAAAAGTCAAATTGTCAATAATGGATGCCATTGAAGGGAACTTATCAAACACCCACGGACGATTTCTTCCTGAAAAATCACCACAATCAATTTCCTTAAGCAAAGCATCAGTAACTATTTCTTTTTTAGGAAAAACTAATTGAGCTGTTTTTAAAGATCTTTTCAAGGGAGAAGAATAAATTGCATTAATATTTTCTCTTTTCAAAAAAGAACCTATTTTTTTTCCTTGATTAATACCCAAGGGAGTTAATTTGGCTTCCAACCAACCAGTATAAATCCCTTTTACATTAAAATCGGTTTCACCGTGCCTAATTAGAATGAGTTTTCTTTCTTTAGGAATAAGTTTTTCCCATAAATTGTTAATTGATTTAATATAATTTGCAAAATAAAATCTTTTGACAAATTTTTTTTCATTCATTGACAATTTTTTACATAACAAAGGATTTGTAATTAAGGAAAACATTTTTTTAGAAAGTTCTGTTGCATTCTTTTGTTTAAACACAAGCCCAGTTTTATTATCCTCCACTAGTTCTAAAGAAGCTCCTGAATCAGATACTATTAGGGGCAACCCCATTTGCTGGGCTTCAATAATAACAAGTCCAAAACTTTCTTTTAAAGAAGGAAACAAAACCGCGTCTCCACTAGAATAAAATTTATACATGTCTTTTTGAACTAAAAAATCAGAATAAATCTTCACCATTTCGCTTACGCCAAACTTTTCCAATTCTTTTTTGAATATATCAAAAACCAACTTGTTTTGGTGATACGCTCCTAATGAAGGCACAATCACTTGGCAATTTACTCCACTCTTTTTCAAAATAGAGAGTGCTTTAAGCACTGTTTTGAGTTGCTTTTGTTCGCCAATCTCTCCAGTAGATATACGAATTGCGCGAGAAGGAAAAAGAAAAGTAAACGGGCGCTTGGAGGGAATAACTTTTTTTCCAATTGGAAAGTCACTAGAATTTATTGAATTATACACTACTTGAGGAATTTTGCCTGAACATTTTTGTATCTCTTTTTGAGCAAATTT
Organism: uncultured archaeon; assembly: GCA_964605745.1. Lineage (GTDB taxonomy): Archaea > Iainarchaeota > Iainarchaeia > Iainarchaeales > JAAZKV01 > JAAZKV01. The sequence goes on from CAZSDT010000025.1 coordinate 1,532, forward strand.
ACTAACCGAAATTATTGAATCAAATTCTAAAGAAAGTATTTTACTTATCCTCTTTTTTCTTCGAACACAAGCATGGTGAGCATGTTCAATTACTATAAACCCCCTTGACTTGAAATAATCAAAAATTAGAGAAGCTTTCTTTGGTTCAAATGCATAAGACAAGTTGTGGCAATGAATTAAGTCAGGAACAAATTTTTGAAGCACTTTATCAAAAACAGAGTAAAGTTCTTCCTTTTTGCAATCAGTTGAAAGAAATTTAGTGCCAAATACTTTAGTTCTGCCTTTAATTGATTCTTCGTAATCTTCTTTAGATAATTCTAAAACAGCATAATCATTTGATTTGTCTAAAAGCAGAGTATTTATTATTGATTGAACCCCCCCTGGCAAATTAATTGAATGGAGCGTTACAAACAATATTTTTTTACGCATTTTACTGACCCATACCTTACTTATTCCGCAAGAAGCAACAACTCAGACCAGGATTCAATTTGCTTATCTGCAAATTTCTTTATCTGAGCACAACTTTGAAGAGTGCAAACCTTTAACCCAGCTGTTTTAAAAGAATTAATTGAACTTTTCGGTTCTGAAACAAAAATTATTTTTTTGGATTTTAATTTATAACTTTGACACAACAAATTAATTATCTCTTCAGAATCATTCTTTTCTTTTTCTTTTTGAGTAAAAAATATTTTCACATAATCATCATTAATCATTTCAAGTAACTGTGGTCTGGGCTTTGAACTTATAACTATTATTTCATGATTTTTTGCTTTTAATGCACGCATTGTTTCATTAAACAAACGCATATTTTTTTCCCCATTCAAACTCTTTTCAAGTTCAATTATTACCAAAGGATATTTTGCTGGAAGAAGTTTTGCCCTTTTTGCAATAGTTAAAGCAACTTGTTCAGCCATTGGAGCTAAATCAGCCAATTTTTTACTTTTATTAGTTATATCCCCTATATACACTTCTTTTGTTTTTAACCCATGCGTGGAAGCATCAATAACTAACCCTATATCAATACCATACCTGTTCTCAATTTTTATTTTAGATAAAAACTCACGAGTTGTACAAAATTGCCCACTTAAAGGTTGTTCAAAATTAATATTGGGAAAAAATAATTTCAGTAAAGGTTTTGCTGTTAAAATAGTTACTCTTCCACTTGAACGATTAAAACTGGTTTTTACAAAATCGGCTTCTCCTATTGCAACTGGCTTTATTATCATATTTATCTTAGTAGCAGTCCATTCAGGCAAATCAGCATCAATAAAACAAATAACATCATTAGTAGCAGCTTTTATCCCAGTTTTTATCGCAGCCCCTTTTCCTTTATTCTTTTCATGCTTAATTACAACCACTCCTTGGATTTTTGAAGCTTCTAAAAAAGTTTTATCTAGAGAACCATCATCAACTACTATTATTTCATCAACATACCTTGCGCCCAAAGCAGCTCTAATTGTTTTTCTGATTGTTTTCTCTTCATTGTAAGCAGGTATTATCAAAGTACATTTTTTTCTATTTGAATATACAAACAAAGAATCAGCAATTCCTTCAAAAAAAGATTTTAATTCAAAAAGATTTCCCATTTTCAACCACTCTTACTTCAACTCTTATTTCTTAATCCAAACTACTAATAAGAATAATATTGCAAAGTAAAATTAATTCGCTTTCTTCTTTAATTCTTTAATAACTTCTTTTGCTTCATCCTTTAAAGATAATCCAAATCCAATTCCAATCATTAAACTAGCACACAAAACTATTCCTGCAAAAGCAATTAAAAAAGTCCATTCCAATAATTGAGCAGGGAGCCCAATCATTCTAATCCCCATTACAAGGGCTACGTAAACAATCATTAATTCTACTGCCAAACCAATAAATTTCTTTAATGGGTATTTTGTTGCAGAAATTGCATTTCTTGCAAATCTACCAAAAATTAATCCTATAATTAATATTGCTAAAGCGGCAATCACTAAAAGAACAAAACTAATCCAAAAACCAAGTACTTCATTTAAAGTTAATAAATTTACTAATTCAATTGATTGTTTTAGAAAAATAAAGAAAATGTACCATTTTAGAATCGAACCAACTATAGAAGATAGACTTTTGTTTCCAATTGCTGCAAGCAAATGTTGCTTGCCGAACCATTCATCAAAACCCATATAATTTACTATTTTAATTAAAGCAATTTTTGCTAACCAACCAAGAATATAACCAACTACCATTAAGATAATAGCAAGTACAACAGAAGGAAGCACTAACAAAAAAGTAGTAACAAATCCAGAAAATATTTCTTCAAAAACCATTTTAAATCACACAAAAATAATTAACTTCTATAAGAAATTATATTCTTGAAGTTATTAATACTTACTAATTTTGGGAATAATTAAAAAGTACTAAATCCTAAAGTTAAGTATGAAAGAAATTGAAGTAAAAATAATGGAAATTAACAAAAAAGAAATTATTAATAAATTAAAGAAAATGGGCGCGAAGAAGAGCTTTGATGGAATTATTCAGGGAGAATACTTTGATTTTCCTAATAACAAATTGGATAAAAACAAAGAACTACTTAGACTTAGAACTGCTGGCGAAAAAGTATTTTTGACTTACAAAAAGAAAGAAAAGAAAGAGAGCAAAGTTAAGTGCTGTGAAGAGAAAGAAATAGAGGTTAGTGATTATAATATACTAAAGGAAATACTACTTCAAATTGGACTTATGGTAAAAAAAGAAACCCTCAAAAAGCACAGGGTAAGTTACTCTTTAGGAAAAACACATTTTGAAATAGAAACCCCTATTGGAGAATATTCATTCATCCCTCCTTTTATGGAAATTGAGAGTAACAGCGTTGAAAATATTTACAAATACGCTAAATTACTAGGTTATGATGAAAAGGATTGCTTTAATTGGTCTGGAAATGATGTAATTAAATTTTACAAGAAAAAGAAATGAAATTACAATCAAACTACACTCCGGCAAATTACTCTACCAAAAGATTAAAAGGTAAAGCACGTTTCTCTCTTCTTATGAAAGTATATTTTCCTTATGATAAGGTTAGAGCAGAGCAACAAGAATTTGTTAAAGACACTGCTTATGCTGTACGAGAAAAGAAAATCTTCCTTGCTCACGCGCCAACGGGATTAGGAAAAACGGTTTCTACCCTGGCCCCTGCTTTAAGTTATGCTATTGAAAATGATAAAAAAGTTTTTTTTCTTACTCCAAAAATCTCTCAGCATGAAATTGTGCTTGAAACTGCTAAAATGATGAATGAGAGATTTAACTTGGATATTAAGGCAATTGATTTGGTTGGAAGAAGACAAATGTGCGTGGATCCATTTTTATCAAATGCTTCTTTTGCTGTTGGGTTTTATGAAGCGTGCAACAAAAAAAAGAAAGACAAATTGTGCAAATATTATACTAATACCAAAGGATATACCCCTAATCAAAAAGCTGAAGCAATTAGAAACAAAAGAGGATTAATTCACTCTTACAATAACCATTACTCATTCATTAAAGAACAATGCTCTTTACACGAATTATGCCCTTACGAACTAACTGTAGAAATGATAAAAAATGCGGATTTAATCATTGGGGATTACTCGCACATATTCCATGATGATATTAGAGAAGGAATACTAAATGCAAATGGAGCAAAAATAAAGTTAGAAGATATTGTGCTTGTAGTGGATGAAGCACATAATTTACCTGAGAGAATTAGGGATATGCTTTCCACTAGAATTGATTTTAATACAATTGAAAAAGCGCAAAAAGAAGCTAAAAATATTGGAGATTTTGAAGTAGAACAAATTGTTAAAGATTTGGAAAAAGGGTTACTAAATCTAGGACAAAAATTATCTTTGGAAATAAACGAAGCTAAAATAGAGGAAAGTAATATTAATTTTTTTAAAAAAATTGCAGGAACGGAGTTAACCAAAATAGAGGAAGCATCTGAAAAGTTCATGGCAAAACACAAAACAGAGAACTGCTTTCTTTCTTCCATTATTGAATTCATTTACACTTTGCTAAAGCAAAAACAGCACACGCTTTACATGATTGAAAGAAAGGGCTCGCTCACTATTGGAGTATACCCGCTTGATCCTAGCGAAGCAGCTAGAGATGTACTTACAAAAGTTCATTCGGCAGTAATGATGTCAGGAACTTTACTCCCACTTGAAATGTATTCGGATGTTTTAGGAATTAATAAATTAAATTCGCAAGAAGAAGAAAAAAAAGAAATTATTAGTGCAGAGAAATTAATTGATAAAGATAATATACATAATACTAAACAAAAGGTTATTCTCAAACAATACAAGAGTCCTTTTCCGCGCGAAAATAGATTGAATTTGTTTGTTGATTCAACTACTACTAAATATACTTCAAGGAGTAGCGAGCAATACAAATTAATTGCAGAGGGAGTGGATAAAATTATTGCAAAAGTTCCTGGAAACACTATTGTATTTTTTCCGTCATTTGAACTAATGCACAATATTTCAACGCAAATTAAAACACGAAGACAAATTTTAAAACAAGAAAGAGAAATGAGTCAGGATGAAAAAACTAAACTAATTCACAAATTCAAATTACTCGGTTCAAATTTTGGAGGAGTACTTTTAGCTGTAAGCGGAGGAAGTATTGCAGAAGGAATTGATTTTCCGGGAGATAATTTAAGTTGCGCAATAATTGTTGGAGTACCTTTCGGGCGAATGAATACTTACACTAATTCATTAATTCAATTTTACCAATTCAAATTCAACAAAGGATGGGAATACGCATATAATGCTCCTGCAATTAGTAAAGCAGTTCAGGCAGCAGGAAGAGTAATTCGAACAGAAACTGATAAAGGGGTTTGTATATTTTTGGATGAGAGATTTGGAGAAGTGCGATTCAAGAATTATTACCCACGCGATTTTGAATACAAAAAAACCAATACTCCTGAAAAAGATGTTGAAGAGTTTTTTAATAAAAAATGAGCATTTTAATAAAAATTATTTTCTAAACAAAGGTTTTTTTGGTATTTTTTTTAATCTTAAATTAGCGTTGTTTAAACCAAAAGAATTCATGCGACTATGTTGATTTAGTAATCTATAAGCTTGAATATCCTCTAATAATTCTCTTCTTCCATTTATGGCTTTTCTCGTAATCCCCAACTTCAACCGCGTATTAAAGGGCCAAAACCTATTTTTTTCTTTAAGAAGAGGGAATAAAGAGGTTGCAGAATCCATTGTAAAAACTCTTGGAACAAGAAACTCTTTTACATGAATTCTGGATTTTAATGCATTATAACTAGCAGACCTATAAGCCCTATCTTCTGCAATAGCTACAACCGAAATACTCACCGGGATTTGTGTTGCTTTTTTTGCTATTAAATTTTCAATCATTTCAACTGCTTGAGTAACAGAACCGCCGTGCCTTACTTCATCAACTAAAACTAAATGAATTCTTCTCTTACCCTCAATTTTTGAGCGTTTTAAAACAGAATCAAGCATTCTTCTTACTTCTCTAATCTGCTCTGATTCTTCCTGTGATTGAAGAAATCCAGGCAAGGTTTTGTCAATAACTTTACCATGTTCACCAATACTTACTTGCCCCAATCTAGGATAATATACTCTTGGCAATTCACTAGTTTTTCTTTCTTCAGAACCAAACAAATGCATTACTTTTACTAAAGGTTCAGCACCTCGCAAAGGAGCAATTATTGCATCAGGTTTTGAGCCAAGAATAGATAAATAAGCTTTGTAAGTTGCTTTAGTAAAAGCTTCTAATTCAGATAAAGAATAATCATTAGCCCTGCTTCTAAAAGCTTTTTTATTAACCCTGTTGTGAGAATCTCCATTAGAATGAACAGCACCATTAGAATTTTGGCCATTAAAAGAACCATTTCCATTAGGACGGCTAGAACCATTTAAATTATTAGAAGGCATAATACCAATTAATACAGGAACAAAACTGAATTTAATTGTTTGGAAAAGAAAAATAACACAAGTTTAAACAAAAATTGGATTAAATTAAATTCAATTTACTAATTTATTCTCATTGTACCAATCAAGGGCTTTCTTTAAAGTAGTTTCTACAAATTCTAATTTGAATGCAACGTACTTCTTTCCGTCTTTAGAATGAAGAGCAGAAGCTTTTCTTTTGATTAATTCATATTGCTTTCTAACTGAAGGAAAAGAGCGCAAGTAATCCCTAAAAGAAAGAGCTTTTTCTATTTCTCCGCTACCAAAATAAGTTAAGTGCAAATGAACCAAAATCACCTTCTTTGATTTGTTCAAATAATATTTATAGTGAAAACTTCGTTTCCTTTTCATTGTGTGGTGGTAAACAAACCCACCCTTTGCTAAAAGGGTTTTTGCTTTTTTAAAATTCTTTTTCTCTACTTGAACAATAACATCAAGGATTCTTTTCCCGCCCAAATTAGGAACAGAGGTACTTCCAATGTGATGAACTTCTTTTTTCTTAATTGAATTTAGAAGTTTCAAAAGAAATCTTTTTTCTCTTTGAAACATTTTTGGATATTCTTTTGAATAAGAGCAAAAAATGTACTTATCCGAAATTGCTTTATCCAATGAACCCATACTAAATCAATAATTAAGTAGAATTTAAGTATTTAGTTTTGAAAGAAAAATTACTCAAAACTTATAAAAAAACTATTCACCAAGATCGCAAGTAAAATTAGGACGATAAAAAGGATTTAATGAAGAAGAGTTATCAAAATAAAGACAGGAAGTTACATTACTAACATCCCAACTATGAATATCCTGATTAAAAGAAGAATCTTGAAACATTCCCTCCATACTTATTGCTGAACTAACAAGCCACTCACTAATATTTTGATTAAAATTTGTTCCGGCAAAAGTATAATCAAAATTAGTAACTCTGGAAACATCCCAACTACTAATATCTTGATTAAAAGGATTTTTGTTCCAAAGATTTCCTCCACCAAACATCGTTTCCATAGTAATAACAGAACCCGTATTCCAATTTGAAATATCTTGATTAAAATTAGAATAAGTGAACATATTAGTCATATCAGTAATTCCTATTGAAGCTGTATCAAAAAAATTGCTTGCAGTAAAAGGATTATCTAAGATAGCATTTTCAGCAAACATTTTTCTTGCAGAAGTTAAACCAGTAACACTATTACTTATGGGTGTTAAAATATCTTTTAAAAATCCGGGTTCCTCAATACCTTCCCCAAACGCAACTCTACTTGCAGTACCTTCTAACTTCAAATAATAATATCCTGCAGTTGGATAAGTCTTTGATCTTACTGCACTACCATCATCTAAATCTTCCCACCCATCACCTAAATTCCAATCTATTCTCATTCCATCAGCACCATCAATTTGAAATTTAAATTCTTCATCAGGCGAAGTTGTTTGAATCTTAAAAGTAAAAGGAATGATCTCAGGCCAATCAACAATAGGATCAGCTTCTGCATCAAGAATACTTGGGTCAGATTCAACTTGCCATTGTAATATTGGATAATTTCCTGTTCTTGCAGTCCATGCTGAACTATTATTAAGTTTAGTAAGTCCACTAGTTCCATAATAAGCGAGAATATCATTGTCGGTTGAAGTACAACTACCATTCCCCATTGAGTTGCAATAATCCTCTCCTGTTAAATAAGTGTCCCAATAAA
>CAZSDT010000026.1:0-9019 GCA_964605745.1 uncultured archaeon
ATTTAAGAACCGATAAATAGTTGCAATCCCAATTGAAGGATCAATATGTTTTACTTTTTCAAACAAATCCTCTGCATCAAAAAAAGAATCAATCAAATCAAGCTTTGATTGAATCAACTCTTTTTGTCTAGTTAATCTTTTTTTTACCATTCACTACAACCTTATTGATAATCACAATCAATAAGATATATAAACCAAGCTAAACAATAATAAGTAATAGAAGGGAAATAAAATGTACTTTGAATTATTCACTTCATTATTCTTAATTTCACTTGTTTCAGTAATTGGAATAATTACAATAAAAATAAAAAACTCTACTTTAGATAAATGGGTTGAATTTTTAGTTGCATTTGCAATAGGTGCACTAATTGGAGATGTGTTTATACATTTACTTCCAGAAATTTCAAAATCAGGAATAACTCCAGAAATATCATTTTCAATTTTAGCAGGAATAGTTGTTTTCTTTTTGCTCGAAAAAGTAATTCACTGGCAACACTGCCACCACGCAAATCACGGAAAGGTTTGTCACAGATTTACTTACATGAGTTTAATGGGAGATATTATCCACAACTTTATTGATGGAGTAATACTTGCAGGGGCATTCATGGCTAACCCTGTAATTGGATTCTCTACAACAATTGCAGTAGTGTTACACGAAATACCACAAGAAATGGGGGATTATGCAGTACTAATCAAAGGAGGATTCTCGCAAAGAAAAGCACTTGCTTATAATTTTTTAAGTTCTTTAACTTCATTTTTAGGAGCAATTCTAACAATATTCTTCAGCATAATAATTGTAGGAATAACTCCGCTGTTAATGGCGTTTGCTGCAGGAAGTTTTCTTTACATTGCAGGAACTGATTTATTTCCAGAACTGCACAAAGAATTTTCAGTAAAAAAAGCAATACTACAATTATTCTTCATACTACTTGGAATAGGAATAATGTCACTATTATTATTAGTTGGATAAAATAATTTAAAATTATAAATAATTTTTATTTAATCAAATTACAAATTTTCAGATTAAATAAATCTACAATCTATTTCTTATCCGCTCTTAATTCAATTGCAGTAAGAGTACCAGTACCCAAAGTAATTAGCATTATAATTAATGAAATAATAAATCCTTCAGCTGGGCCATAATAATTATCCCCATAAACAAGCGAACCAATTACTTGAAAAGCAGAAATAAAAAATATTATTGCAGAAAAAGCAAAATCCAATCTATTCCAAGTCTTTTTTTCTTTAGTATTTATTCTCAAAAACAAGTAAATTACAAAGCAAAGGAAAATTACTACAATATCCCCGAACCAATCTCCAAATAAGTGAACCATACTACATTTATTGACAAAAAGAGTATTTATTTCTTTTGAAAGAGAAAAAAAATCACTTACAACTAGAATAAGATAATTAAAATTAGTTTTAATTGATTTGAATTAAATTACTCAAATCAATTAAATTTTTAAAATAAAATAAATTTATGCTCTTTCCCAATTGAAAGTTTGAGCCAAAGTGCCTCTATGCGCAAAATGTTTTGCACTTTCAAGAACCATATCTAACCCAAGACATCTTCTTGCAGGATATTTTTCTTTTTTCTTTGCAACAGTAATCATCATTGGTTCGCTAGTAACAGGAAATTTATTAGCCATGTAATAACTCTTTTTAGCTAATTTAGCAAAAACAATATATTTTTTGTTTGCTCCGCCACCAACAATCATTAAATTATCATCATCAAGTTTTAGAACAACAGCAGTTTTACTTTCCCCATTTAATCTATCAATAGCCTGCTTAACTTGTACTAATTCAGTACAGTTAGTTACTATATCATCTTTTTCTTTAACACTAATTCCTTCTTCAACAATCGTTTTAATGAACATTATACCCACCAAACAAATCATAAACCAAGCACCTTATATTCTTGAGTGTAGAGGCAAAAAAAGTCTTAAAAACTAACTAAATTTGAAAAAAAACCTAAAAATAAAATATTTTATTAAAATTTACACAAATACTTACCCAAATTTATTTTTCCATTTGGTAAAACAAAAACACCTTCTTTTTCTAATAACTTAATTTTTTCTTTTGTACCCTTCGCATAACCACCAACAAAACCACTTGACAAAACAACCCTATGACAAGGAACTTTTATTAAAAATTTATTTTTATTCAATGCATTTCCAACAGCCCTATATGCATTTGGGAATTTAATTTTTTTTGCAATTAATTTGTAAGTAGAAACTTTTCCTTTTGGAATTTTTTTGCAGAGCGCAAAAACTTTATTATTAAAATCCATAAATAAAAAATAATCCAAACCTAACTTATATCATACACCTGACGAAAAATATTGCATCCAAAATGTACAACTGACGAAAGGGTTATTAAGTAGTTTAGAGAATATTCATTGGATTAGTAATGGATAAATTGTCAATGACTATTGCTGGAGAAATTACGCTCTCTAATGATGCTGGAGGCAGCATGAAAAAATGGAGAGAAATATTTGCAATCCACCAAACCGAACTTGCTTCATACTTAAAAGTTTCTTCCTCAACCATTTCTGATTATGAAGGAGGAAGAAGAAAAAACCCGGGAATTGCAGTAATATCAAGATTTGTTAATGCTTTAATAGAAATGGATAAATTACATGGCGGAAAAGTAGTAAAACAATTAGAAAAAGATTTCTCTCAAGAACAAAGCACAGCATTTGAATCACACGAATTCACTTCAGGAATAAAAGCAACTGAAATTGTGAAAAAAATTAATGGAGAAGTAATATGCCTGCCACACAAAATAAAAGAAGAAAATGTTTTTGGTTATACTATAATTGATTCAATAAAAGTAATTCTTGAAGTGCCAGTACACGAATATATGATGCTATATGGAAAAACTCCAAACAGAGTACTTATTTTTAGACACGTTGAAAATGGCCGAAGTCCACTAATTGCAATTAAAGTTGGAAGATTTTCCACAGACATGAGACCAAGTATGATTATACTTCACGGTCAATTTACTGCAGATAAACCAGTTGATCCAATTGCAATAAAAATAGCTGAAAGTGAAAAAATTCCACTAGTTACAACAAATATGCCTCTAGAAGAAATGACTAAAGCTTTAAGCGAATTTGAGAAATAAAATAAAAAAAGTAATTAAAAAAAAAATTAATTAAATTATTTTTTTATATTTTAGAAACTAATTGAATAAGTATTTGTTTAAATAAAATTTATTCTTTTTTCAAACAATAAGTGAAACGATATTTTAATCTTCTTGATTGATCCTCACCAATTAATTTCTTTGATTCAAGTGCTTTAACTTTGTATAATTTTTCTAACTTTCTAACAACTTTGTACGCCCCCTTGTTTGAGCCAATCCATAAATCAAACCCTTTAGGAAACTTTGCTACTTTAATTGCAGCAGCAAGAGAATCTTTCGCTTGTTCTTCAGATAAAAAAGTTTTTGTAACATCAAGCATCTGTTCAGCTTCCTCGAAAGTATTTGCACGCAACTGAATTATTGCTTCTCGGTAATTAGAAACAATTTTCATGCAAGCATCGCAAGAAACTTTGTTCAAAGAAAAAGGATAATCAATTTTTTGTTCAACTAAAACACCATCAATAAAACCAGCAACATTAATTGTTGAATTAAAATCAATCTCTGTAATTGGTTCAATTACAACATTAATTTTTGGCTGATCAACACTAAGAAGAAATTTTATTTTACTTGAAACCTCTTCACTAATAGCATCAAAATTATAAGCGCCCCATCTACCCTTAACTTTCATCTTCCTACACTTAACGCAAATTTCAATTCCAAAATCTTTTACTTCAAATAATTCGTTTCGCTTAAGGTAGCAATTAACACACATACCCTTAATCAAAGCATCAGTAGTTTTTCCGCACTTAACGCAAAATTGTTCAAAACTCATAAAAACAAATCCATTAAAAATAATTAATAAATTTTTAAATAAATTATTAAATTATTTTAAAAAATAAAAAGAAAAAATTAATTAAAAAATTAATTCACCCAAATAAAGTTTTCTTTCCTGTTTGAAGTCCAGTTGCTTTTATTCCAGTTGCTTGGTAAATTGATTTTGAAAAAATATCAACAACTTTTTTATCCCCATGAACCAAAAATATTTCTTTAGGATCCCACTTTTTAATAGATCTTAACAATTCACTCTGAGAAGGGTGTGCAGAAAAATCAAACTTCTCATACCGACAACCAGCTTTAACCGTTGCACCAGTGTTCTCATCAAGAAGCATTCCTTTTTCGAGTAATGTTCTGCCAGGAGTACCATCAGCTTGGTAAGAAGTTAAATGAATTTTGCTTCTAGGATCACTAATAATTTTTTTAACGTAATGCATTACGGGTCCACCATGCATCATTCCAGAAGTTGAAACAACAATACCAGGTTTTTTTAGAGCTTTACTTCTATCTTGTTTTCCTTGAATCCAATTAACTGAATTAAGTGCTTGTCTTAATCCTTTAGCATCTTTTACTAAATCAGGGTGTTTAAAATAAACTTCAGAAACTTGCTTTGCCATTCCATCAAAATAAATTGGAGCATCAATATCATATTTAGAAAGAATATCAATTATTTCTTGACTTCTTCCAATTGCTAAAACAGGAACTATTGCCCATCCGCCCCTCTCAACTGTGCTTTGAACAGATTCACAAAAAGCTTTCTCTTCTAATTTTCTATCCGCTTGTTCTCTATCCCCATAAGTTGATTCAGTAAGTAAATAATCAATTTCACCAACATTCAACTCACAACCAGCATGAAGTTGTGTCTCATCAACTTTGTAATCCCCCGTATACATGAAGGTTTTATCTTTGTAAGTAAATTTACACAAAGCAGAACCCAAAATGTGCCCAGCATCAAAAAATTCTAAAGATAAATCAGTACCCAAACTTAATTTTTTATGATAAGGCACTACAAAATTGTGCTTGTGAGTTCTGTCAATCTCTGCTTTAGTATATTTAGGCGCAAGCCCCTCAAATTCTGCAATTTTTATTGAATCCTTCCATAAAATATCAGCCAACTCTAAAGTTGCTTGAGTCATAAAACTTAAACAATCAGAATTCTTATAAAAATAAGGCAATAACCCAGAGTGATCCAAGTGCGCGTGAGAAATAATAGCAGCTTTAACATATTCATTAACTTCAAGAGGATACTCTACTTGGTCAATATTTAGTTTAACACCATAATCTAAGAGAAATTTTTCTCCAAAATCAAGTATGAATGCACTTCTTCCAACTTCCCCACAAGCACCTAAGCCAGTGATAGAAAACGCGTTACTATTAGCCATTTTTTTACCTTTGAACAAAGAACTAAGGGTAAAGGTATTTATATGCTTTTTGCCTCAAAAAAAATCTAATTACTCCACTTACCTCTTTTCTTAGAGGGAGGAACAAAAGTATTTTTTTTAGGAAGAAGAGGGGAAGAAAAAATTAAAGGAAGTAAAAAAGAAAACAAAATTGTTGAAAGTATTGCAAATAATCCAGCTAAAACAAAAATATTATTTTCTAAAGGTGGATGAGTTTTTAAAATATAATCAAAATAATCTCCAATTGAAAACAAAACAATTGCAAGCAAAACATGTTTTACTCTAAAATCAAACAACCCCAATAAAACAATTGTTTCAATTAAAAGCAAAATGTGAGATAAAAAAATCCACCAAAGAGAGAATACATTATTTGATAATATTAAAACAAAAATCGTCCAAACGCCAAACTTTACACTTGCCATTATTGATAAAAAAGAAAGCCAAGGCAATTTTATTCCTCTCGCAATTAAAAAAATATTTAATGCAAACAAAATCGCAGCTATTGGACAATCGGCAATAAAAATCCACAAAAGAGGATTTGATTGTGATAATTGATTTGAGTAAAAAGAAAGTGAATAAATTCCAGCAACTAAATTTATCAGCGCTAAAAAATAAAGAAAAAATTTGTTTTCAAATATTTTAAACATAAATTAATTCACTACCCAATAATAAATCAATTAATTGAATAAAGATTATATAAAAATAGGAAAATAAAAAGAGTTGCTTTAACACAACTCTCTTTATTTTATTAAAAATTCTATTTAGCAACTTCCACCTTGAGTAGTAGCTGTACTTCCACTTAATACAGTTGCACATTCGCTAGGTGCTGTATTAAATGCATTACAAATAGCTGCCTTGTATGCTTCTGAATTACCATATTGGTAAACTGAAGTAGTTGATACTCCATTAATTTTCATTGTTGGAGAACCACTAGCACCAGCTAAATTAGATGCTGTTTCGTTTAATTTCATTAAAGCAACACCCTCGTTTGTTACGCAAGTATTGATTTTTGCTTTATCAAGCTTTAGAGCAGTTGCTCCAGCTTCCCAGCAAGATCCGTTCGAACCGCAGTTAGTATTTACATAAGCTGCAAAATCAAACCAAGCCTGGTTTCCGTAATACTTTAATACACAAGCTTCTCTTTCGTTTTGAGTTGCTTCAGGAGCACCGTGAAGTGAATCAACAGTTGTTCCATTAACATTTACAATATAATAAACGTTAAAGTCAATTTTATTTTTTAATAATTCATAAACTGGTTTTAATGTATCTTCAGCTTTATTTCCGTAAGGACAAAAGCTCATTACATACAAATCAATTTGTGGTTTATCTGATTTAACAGGAGCAACTTCAACCGGTTGTTCAACTTCAGGTTGTTGAATTGGAGTGTTCAAATCAAATGCTGCTTGAACTAAAAAAAGTTTTTCTTTTGTAGAATAAACATTTCCTGAACTTACTACAGCACCATCTTGATATATTTCAAAAGGCATTTCGTACAAACCAGGTGTTACTTCTTTTGCACCACTTATTTTTGCACTAACCCCTTGCTGTGCCAATAAATTAGCATTAATATAATTTTCTACTTCTTTAGTTAACAAACTAGAATCAACTGCTACTACATTAGGAGTTGATGCTGTATTATCAGCGATTGCAAAACCCGCCCAAGTTGATACTACAGCTGTTGCTATTACTAAAACAGCTAAGAGCAAAATTGTGTTTAACTCAAACCCAAGAATTTTTCCTTCTTTTTTTGAGCCCTCTGCTTTGTGCTCTACAGCAGAGTGATGTTTTTCGTGTTTTGACATAATATATTACCCCCATTGTCAAATTATTAAAATAATTCTTTAACTATTTTTAACTCACTTCGTTAGGCAAGTTTCTCCATTACAACCACAAACTGCACTACTACAATTAGCTGAACCACAAGCACCATTACAATCTGGATTATTACATTGTGCTATTACTTGCGGAGAAGCTCCTATTAAATTATTTAATTCACATAACTCGGTTGATTCAGGACCATTACAATTACCATAATAATACCAATTATACACTCCGCTAAAACCAACCCAAGCAGTCCAAACTAATGAAAAAATCATCAAAATTGTTACAATCCAAGAAAGAGTATCAAAGTGTTTGAATACAAAACCTGCTAAAGATTTATTCACTTTAGCTAAATTAGCAGTAACTTTCATTTTCATTTTTTTATCAAAAGAAGTAGTGCATTTTCTTAAAGTAACTTTCTTTGTTACGCAATCCAAAGCTTCAAAAAAATAAGTTCTATACTTTGCTGAAACTAAACCCAGTAAAGCGAAAACAACTAAAGCAATTATACAAATCATACCATCACTTAATTTACAAAAGGAGTGCCAAAACCATTAATATGACTTACTGAAACCAACTTATGCAACCTTGTTTTTATCAAAAAACAAAATTATACATTTATTGGTAACACACCCACTCTTAAAACTTCCAAACAATTTGAAAGAAAATGCTTAAAAACAAACCATTTTAGCACTGGAAAAACAAAAAATAGTTAATAAAAAAATAAATTAATTTAAAATAAAAAAAAATTTATTTTTATTAAAAATAATTATTGAACACCAGAAAACTTTTGTTTTAATTCAATAATCTTTGCATTTTCTAATTTTTCAAACAAAATTCCACCAGGAGTTATTACTCTACCTTCTTCTATTCCACTAAATGCTCCACTAATTCCAACTTTAATAATAGTTTCTTTTTCCCCTAAGATTTTGAATATTTTTTCGCACGCAGTTGGAGTAAAAGGATAATAAATTACTGCTAATAATTTTGCTAGCTCCAAACAATTTGCAATTGTAACACTTGCACCTTCTGGGTTAGTTTTAACTTCAATCCAAGGTTGTTTTTCTTGTAAATATTTATTTCCTAATGAACTAATTTCATTTGCTTTACTTAAAGCATCTCTAATTCGAGCGCTAGTGAATAAAACTTTGTACTCTTCAATAAGAGGTTTTACTTTTTCTAATAATTCTTGATTTGCTTTTGTTGTTTTACTTGCAAAGAATTTTTCATTCTGTGCTACAACTCTATTAATAAAATTACCAAAATTCCCCACTAATTCATTATTTACTTTACTTGCAAAATCATTCCACTCAAATTGAGTGTCCCCAGTTTCTGGTCTAATTCTGAATAAATAATATCTCCAAATATCACTAACAATACCAGTAGTTTTAGCAGCATCACCAAACACACCAATATTCTTGCTCTTAGAAAATTTCTTATCCTCATAATTCAAGTAATCAGTAGAAGCTAAGTAATCAACTAATTTGTAATTCTCTTTTGTTCCAATTAAAAATGCAGGGAACATTATTGCGTGGAAAGGAACATTATCCTTACCCATGAATTGGTACAAAGAAATGTCTTGGTTGAACCACCAATCTTTCCAATCTTTTCTATTCTCAATAGTAATACCAATATAACCAATTGGAGCATCAAACCAACTATAGAAAACTTTATTTTCCCAACCTTCTTGCGGAATTTTTACTCCCCATGAAAGATCACGAGTAATACATCTTTCTTTGAGACCCTGTTTTAGCCATTGCTCTGTAATTGAAACTGCAACATTACTCCACTTACTTTTTTTCTCATTAAACCACTTAATTAAATCAGGTTCAATTTTTGGTAAATCAATATACAAGTGTTTTGTTTCTTTTAGTATGGGT
>CAZSDT010000027.1:0-8898 GCA_964605745.1 uncultured archaeon
CCATGGTTCTGCTGTTTTCCATGATGTTTTTAGGCTTGTTTCGGACATTGTTCCGAAGTTTCCTAATATTTGTAGCAATAATCCAACTACAACCAATGCTATTACAACTACGATTGCAATTATTACTAAGTATTCAATTGTTCCTTGTGCTCTATTATTCATCGTTTTACCTCCTTTCAAGTTTCTATGTTTAATTGAAGAGTTTAGTGCTATTTAAACTTTTCTAAGGGGTGTTTTTTTAATTTTTTTTTAAAGAGGATTTTGTAAAATTAGATTTTTTTAAAATAAATTTTTCTAAAAAATTAACCAGTAAATCCACCAAGCAGTCCGCCTATTGCCGCTAAGAATACCATTAATAAAATTATTCCAATTCCTGCCATTATTGGTGCGTACTTTAAACCATCTCTTATTCTTCCTCCTCCAAGGAGTCCAATGAATATGCTTGCTAAGAAGGAATTAATTATTACTATTCCATAACTCACCATTGTCATAAATTCAGGGGTAATGCTTATTCCTCCTGAAGCAAATTGTGGTCCGCCTGCAACTGACGCATTTGTTCCGCCAAGTCCAGCGGTTTGTGTTTGTATTGAGCCTAAAATATTCAAAAATTGCACGCTTACTGCAAGTAACATGGGTGAAGCAATTATTACAACAAATAAAATAAACATTGTGTACATTCTTGTTGATGTTATTAATTCTGTTTTCAATCTGTTTGTTTGTTTTATATCCGAAGCAGTTGTTTCTATTAGTTGTGCTAAGTGTCCCCCGCTTCTTAGAGCTTGTGCAAAGAATTTTGTAGTATCATTTAAAACTTTTGAATCAATTCTTTGTCCGATTTCTTTTAATGCATCAGAGAATGATTCTACTCCTAAACTTTTTTGTGTAGCAATTTTTATTTCTTCACTTAGTGGACCAAATTCTGGTCTTACTGCTGAACGGAATGCATAAAATGGGCTCATTCCACTTTTCAAATTATTTCCAACTAAGTAAAGAAAATCGGGTAAAATATTTTCAACCATTTTTTTTCTTCCATCAATTACATATGAAATGTGTAAGTAAAATAAAATTAGTGTAACTAAAAAGAATCCTAATCCTGCTCCAATCATTACTACTAAATTTAATATTCCTTCAAAATATATTTGTGTTCCAAATAACACATTCATTAATGGAATTAAACTAAATGGAATCAGAAATCCTATTATCCCTAATAGTGTTGCAATAAATAATCTTAATCCAACCCATTTTTTCGCATCATCTTTTGAGCCTGCATATATTAGGGCTGTTTTTACTTTTGTATCAATAAATTTTTTTGGAATAACTATTGAGAATATTCTTGAGATTCTTTCAAACATTATTTCACTACCTTTGGAACTTTTGATCTAATTAGCATTATCATGGCCATTTGAATTACTATTGAGAGTACTACAATTAGTATAACCGCTTCTGGTCCGATTCCGCTTCCGCCGATTGAAGAAGCAATTACTAAAAAGGTTATTCCTAATGATGGCATTGCTGCTGCAATTATTAAGTATACTAAAGTCCAAAGGTTTAGTTCTGCAGCATATGCTTTGATTGTATCCATTTGTTGTGATACTAGTGCTTCAACTTGTGAATTTAGCGCATTAACTATTGAGCCTCCACTTCTTAGGGTGGTTATTATTTGCCATGAAGTTTTTTTGAGTACCTCTGATTTTGTTTTAAAAGCAAGTTTTTCTAAAGCTTCAGTTTCTCCCATTCCTGAATTAATATCTCTTATAACCAAATTAAATTCAGCTGATACTTGTCCGTAGTTTGATTTTGAAATATTTTTCATTGCATCAAATAAACTTAATCCTGAACTTAATTGAATTAGCATTGTTCGTAATGCAAATAATAAATCCTGATCAACTAATCCCGCTAATTGGAAGGATGCTAATTTTGGAAAAATTAAGTGAAATAAAAGCATTCCAAAAAAAGAACTTATGCTTAAAATAAACATTATTATTAGTGTTGTTACTCCAATCTCTTTTGTTAGTATTGCTCCAAAAGCCATTCCTACAAAAAGAAACATTATGAAATATATTATTGCAGATATCAATGAAGCTAAGCAGTATCTTTCAGCATCAATATTTATTTCAGCTTTTTGAAGATCATATTTTAATGAGAAAAGTAATTTTGAAAGAAATCTTCCAATAAATAAATATTTTTCACTAAATTTTTTAGCATTTTCAAGCGGAAAAAGCATCATTGTTGGTGTAATTGATTTTTCGGGCATTTTAATTCACCATATTTTCTTGTTTTGGTTTTTCTTCCGGTTTCATTAATTCTAATATTTTTTCTACTTGTAAATTATCTTGAGCCATTTTTTTAAGTTTTCCAGGGGAGCTATAAAATATTTTCATTAAAAATCCAATTGTATCTAGTTCAGTGATATTTTGTCTTTTCATCCAATCCAAAATTATTTGTCGGTCTGCAATTTCTCTGTTAATATCTTCTTCAGTCAGTCCTGTGTGTATATTAAGCAGTGTAATTAATTTATTTGGTTTGTTTAATTTATCCCAAGAGTCTGTTCTTGGACTCCACTTAAATACGGTATTAATTTGCAATCCTTGCCCAGAAGAAGTTTGTTCTACTTCAGCGATTTCATAAGTTCTTCTTTTATTTGTTTTTCTATCTCTGTATTGTACTACAATTAAATCAATTAGTTCAATTTGCATTAATGGGATACTCATTGGTGGTTCTGCTAATCTACGCAAAACCTGGTAACCTGAGTTAGCGTGTATTGTTGAATAAATACTGTGTCCTGTTTCAATTGCTTCCATTAGTACTTCTGCTTCTTTTTTTCTTCTCATTTCTCCCACAATTATTCTATCCGGTCTCATTCTCAAACTTGTCACCATTAAATCAAGCATTGTTACTTCTCCTAATCCTTCCGGATTTGGTGAGCGTGTTACAAGTGGAATCCAGTTCCAATCAAGGTAAGTTGGTAAAATTATTTCTCGAACATCTTCAATTGAAATTATTCTATGATAAGTTGGAACTAATGCAAGCATTGAATTTAATGCAGAAGTTTTTCCACTTGCAGTTCCTCCTGCAATTATTATATTCATTTCATATTGCATTGCTAGCCAAAGCATTGCGGCCATTTCTGAACTCATCGTGTGTGCTTTTCCAATAAAATCAATTATAGTCCAAGGTTTTCTAGCAAATCTTCGAATAGTAATAGTATTTCCTTCTGAAGAAATTGGGAATAGTGTGGCATTAACTCTGTCTCCACTTAGTAAGTGTGCATCAAGTATTGGATTTAGTATTGTAATTTCTCTTCCAACTTTTCTTCCGATTTGTGATGAGAAATTATTTATTTCTTCTTCTCCTCCGGGCATAATATTTGTTTTTAGCCATCCGTGTATTCTATGATAAACAGTAATTGGGGTTTTTGCTGAGTTGATTCCTACTTCTTCAAGCATATCATCCCCCATTAGTATTTCAATATCTCCTAATCCATACATTTCGTGCAATAGTACTCCTGACATCATGTGTAGCATTTCAATTGGTGAAGTTGGAAAATATTTTTTCAAGTGTGTGCTTAATTCATTGAAAAACCTGTCTTTTAATTTTTTAGATTTTTTTGGATCAGTTATTTCTTCTAAATCAATTGGCATTGTTTCTGCTACTTCATCTTTTATAAATGATAAGAATTTGAGTGTGTATTTTCCAATTGAGGGCATTTGGATTGTGTATACCGGCCGAGCTTCTTCGTTGGATAATATTACTGAGATTTTTGCAGGAACAAAATCTACTTCTATTGTGTATGAGTCAAGCGTCTCTCCTTGCGGTATTTTAGTTATTTTGGAATCAACTGAATTTTTTAAAATAATAGTTGGTTTTTTTGTCAAGCTTGTTGGGTAATTTATTTCAACTATTCCTACTTCTTCAAATGGTTTAGTTATTTGTTCAATCATTGATTCAGATATTTTGATAAAGTTTGCTGCTTCATCAACATCAATTTTTCCATATTTTTCTAATAGTTCAAAAATATCATCAATTGGTGTTCTAAGAATTGTTGCTTTGTCAATTTCTTTTTTTTCATCAAAAGTTTTTTTGTTTTTAGAAAAAGAACTTTCTTTTAATGGGATATTTTCTTCTTCTTCAAAATCAATATCTTTTGGTTCTTCTATTTCTGGCGGTTTCATCCAATCAAAAAAAATATCTTTTGCTTCTTGAGTTTTTGATTGCTGCCCAAAAATCAAATTATTTTCTTTTTCGTTTTGATTTACCTGTGGTTTATTTTCAATTTTTGTTGTTACAACATTGGTGTTTTCTATTGTACCATTATCTTGATTGATTGTTGTTTCTGTAGTTTCTTGTGTGACTTGTGGATTAGAATAATTTTTTGAAGATAATGTTTCATTTTTTTTATCTTCCTTAATTTCATTATTTTCCTTATTCATTAGTTTTTCAAATGCGCTTGTTTGTGGAGTCTTCTTTTTTGATAGGGTATATTCTTCTTTTTGTTTTTCCTTAGGCGGGGTAAGTTCTTTTGGGACAGCATAATTTTTGTCAGTTTGGATTTCCTTAATAGATGTAATTTGAGTGAATATTTTTTGTTCTTCTTTGAATGAATCTATATCTTTTTGAACTTCTTTTGATGGGATTGATTGTGGTTGTTCTTGTAATTTATTTGGTTCTATT
The DNA here is from genome assembly GCA_964605745.1 of uncultured archaeon. GTDB lineage: Archaea > Iainarchaeota > Iainarchaeia > Iainarchaeales > JAAZKV01 > JAAZKV01. Next base: position 4,672 of record CAZSDT010000027.1, read on the forward strand.
GTATAATTTGTTTTTTTAGTTTCTTCTCCAAGAGTAAGTTTTTTTAATTCGTCAAGCGAAGGGCTTTGTTTTTCTTTATCATTTTTAAATAAAAAACCCATTTTTTTGCCCCTTAAAAGTTAAAATAATACTTCTTTCTTGTTTATAAAGATGGCTTTCTTTCTTATAAAACAATTTTTTTAGTATTTTTTTTAAATAATTTTTTTTATTTTTTTGCATTTGTTTTAGTGATTTTGAGATTGATTCATCAAAAGACTTTAATAATAAGTTAGTTCCTTAGTTAGGGTATGGGCAGCGGGTTTTCTCTTACTGATGAGCAAATGAAAGCATTTGAAGATATTTTATCAAAGAAGGATTTTTTTTCTTCCCACCTTATTACTCAGGAAGTAAAGTATGATGCATTCAAAGCACTTGATGGAAATGAAAAAGTTTTAAGCGAGATTAAATCAAAGATTTCAGTTAGTTTTAAAGGACAAGCTCTTGTTAGTTGTGATACCTCAAATTTAATGGATGTCTTTATTGCATTAGTGAAATTTACAATTCAATCAGAACGTACCCCTGTTTTAGTTTTGTTTATGAATAATTATGTTAGTGTGAGAAAAAGATTGCTTGAAGAGGGGATTAAGGAAGATTGTTTTATTGTTGATGTTGTTTCGAAAAGTATTTTTCAAGTTAATGAAGAACCTAATTTAATTTTTGCCGATTCTTTAAGAAATTTGACTCAGATTCAAATAAAAATTCTTAATATTTTATCAACTCGAAAAGATGTTGCTTTTATTTTTGATTCCGTTTCAGTGCTTAATTATTATCATGAAGAGGATATTATACTAAAATTTGTTTATTCTTTAACTAAAATTTTGAGAAAAAATAATTCTAATGGGTTTTATGTAAGTACTGATGGCCAAATAACTCAAAAAGTTGGACAATTTTTTGATGAGCATTTAGAATTAAAAAAATATTTATAACTTTTTAATTTTTATTTTATTTAATTAAGTAATAAAACAACGTTTTTGTCTTTAATATAATTTTAAATACTTCTTTTGCCTAACTTATGAATGGTTTTTGTTTCAAGAAAAATAGTTTATCCTTTTTTTCTAATAATTTTTTCTTTGTTAATATTTGGCATAATTTTTGTTGCATTTTTATCCAACACAATTGTTGTGAATGATTCTTCTGTTTCAATTGTTGGGGATAAAATTGTTCTTAAAATGCAACTTGAAAATAAATCTAATCATGAAATTACCGGTATTAGTGTATTGGTAAAAAATGGAATTATTGACAGGGGATTTTTCCTTAAGGATTCTCAAAGAGCTTCTACTCTTGGACCGAATGAAAAATATGATTTTGTTGCAGCCATTCCTCTCGGAGAGGGACTTAAATATTCAGTTGAGATAAAGTCTCTTTTCAATAAATCAGTTTTTCTAAATTTTGAATTAGATCAAGCGACAATTGATCCTATTAAAGCTGAAGTTAAATTGCCTTCAAAATTAATTGTTGGGCAGGAATATACTTATCCAGTAAAATTATGCAATCAATCAAACAATGATTTGGGGGAAATTTATTGGGTTCCTAATGCACAAGCAGGGGATTTTAAGGAAACTTTTTATGAACAGGTAATTGATATTAAAAAATCAAGTTGCGAAACATTATATTCTACTTTGACTCCTAATAGAACTGGTAATATTGGATTATCTTTCTTATTAAGGATTGGAACAATTGAAAAGAGGGAAGCGGTAGTAATTGAGGTAATTGATAAAAATATTTTAAGTTAATTATTTATATATTTGAAGATATTAGTTTAATTTAATTATTTATATAGTTTAAAATATTATTTTTGGTGGATTGAAAAAATGGCTAATCAGGAATCAATTATTGATATTATTCAAAAAATGGTTCAAGAGGGACAACCAAGGGAAAAAATAATTCAAACTCTTCATGATTTGGGTGTTAATGATGAGCAGTCAAAGAGACTACTTTTGATTGCTGAAGCTGATACTTTTACTTTATTAAAAAAAGAAATTAATTCTATGGTTAGAGAAGAAATTTTTTCTCAAAAAAAGGGTTTTGAGGACATGATTCATGCTGATATTAAAGCAATTGAGGATGAAGAAAAAATTAAAGTTACTGATTTAGCCAGAATTCAATTAAAGAGTGTAGAAGAGGATATAGTTGCTTCAACTAAATCTTTTGAGGGTAGAGTAAATAAAGTAATTGATGAATCCCAGCGTTCTGTTTCATTAGTTAGAGTAGCTTTAGATTCACTTAATTCAAGACTTGCTCAAATGGAACTTGATGTGGAACAAATTAAGGTTCATAAATTCAGAAAAAAATCCATGTTTTTTTCTTATGCAATGCTTGCTTTGGGGGTAATTACTTTAGTTGTTTCTTTGGGTTTATTTATATTTAATTTTAATGCTCTTGATGTGGCTCAAATAGTTACTATTTGTATTTTGTTATTAGCTAGTGTAGTTTTGATGTTTGCTTCAATAATTGGCTAATTTTGTTGTTTTTTAATAAAATTAAGCCTTTTTAAAGGAATTAAGGAAAATATGCAATATAGCATACTTTTTTTAATTTTTTTATAAAAAACTCAATTTTTATTGCTTTCCAATGCTTTTTAATTGTTTTCAATGGAATTTTACTTATACAAAGCAAAGGGTATTTTTTTTTAAAAGAATTTAGGGGATAGTGGTTAAAAATGGCTGAAATTAAAGAGAAATTAGAAGAAATGGATGAAATTGATGAAGAAAGTGTTTCTTTGGAGCAAAATGAAGAAATTGATGCTGATTCTGATTCAATTGATGATTCAACTCAACTAACCACTGATGCTGATGATAAATTGCCTTTCCCTAGAGCAACTATAACTAAATTAGTTCGAAAGAGTGTTTCTAAAGGAAAACAAATTAAGGGTACTGTTAAGGATGAAATGAATTTGTGGGTTAATACTTTGGTAGAAAAGATTGTAAAGAAAATGAATTCTCAACCCTATACTTTTGTTAATTATGATATGCTTCGCGATTCAGTTGCACCCTATGAAGATATGCAGGGGATAAATAAGCAAAGAGAGGAATTGATTAAGAAAATTGAATCAATTAAAGTTGAATGTGAATCAGTAATAACTTCTGTTGATTCACAAGCCAAAGCAAAAGCATTATCCCTAAAACTTGAAACCGAAGACTTGCCTTTTCCAAAAGCAACTATTACAAACAAAATTAGAAAACACTTAGGAAATGACAAAACAATTAAGGGTCCAGTAAAGCGAGGATTAAATGTTTGGTTAGGAACAATGGTTGAAAGAGTTAGTAAAAAAATGGATTCATATCCCTACCCCTATATTGATCGAAGTATGTTCAAGGAAGCAATTGAACCATACGAAGCAGTAAGTGAAATTGAACTTGAAAAAGAAAGAATAATTCAACAAATGCAATCAATGAAAATTGCATGCGATTTATTGAAAATGGAAATTGAGAGAAAATTTAAATTGTAAAATAAATTTAGTTCGTACAATCGCTTGCGATTGTACTTAAATTCCGTTTGGTCCAAGCGGAATTGGACATGCGGAATTGAGAGAAAATTTAAATTGTAAATTGCTGTATCGAGCTTGCGAAGATACTGCTCACACGCCGGCTGGGTGAGCGGCCGATTGAGAGAAAATTTAAATTGTAATTTTTCTCTCTTTCTAATTTTTTTATTCTAATTTTTATTTTTAAATTATTTTTATTTTCAAAGCGTCAAATTTAACTTTTCTCTAATTTTTTTAGCAATAGCTCCGTTTGGATTATAAAAGCACATTGCGAATAATTGGCCAATATTTTTGGTGTGATTGTTTTCTTTGATAGTTGATTTTTCAAAATCAATTATTACTGGAATATATTTAATTTCTTTTTCATCAAATACTTTTTTCACCAAAATATTTTTTCCAATTTGTAATTGATTGTGACTTAAATTAATTTTATCAAGCAAAAGTAATTGTCTATAAATTTCTTTTATACATTCATATATTTGTTTAGCACTAACTTCTTTGTCAAAGTTTTCATTTATTACAAAATCAAAAAACTTTTCTCCTTTAATATATTCCATTACAACAAAATTTTCTTCAAAATTAACTTCCTTAATAATTGGCCCAACTCCTACAGAATTAGCAATTAGAAGCATTTTTCCTTCCCTCTCTGCCAAATCTTTTCGTGGGGATTTTTCTCTAACTTCTTTTAAAATAAATTCGCTTCC
>CAZSDT010000028.1:0-8785 GCA_964605745.1 uncultured archaeon
TGATTTTTGCTTTGCACAAACCGGTTGATCCTGATGATAAAACTAGAGGAGTGACTAGAGAGTTTTATTCTTGTTCTCCAAAATTTTCAAATGTTATTGAAAAGTATATTTTCCCTAATGCTGGTTCTTTAGATTCTGCTGTTGGGAGAATTTCTTTATGTGAGAGTGCGGGGCAATGTTTGAGTTATTTGTTGGGAATTGATATTTGGGTTTCAAAGAAAGCCGGTATTTTTACAAATATAACCGACGGAACAGATGCTGAGTTTAACTGTTCTTTAATTGAAGGAATTACTAATACTAATAATTGAATAAATTACTAATACTAATAATTAAATAAAAATTACTAATATTTGAATAATAATTGTTATTAATTAGTTAAATTTTTATTTTAGTTTGATATTTTTATTTTAGTTTGACATTTAGGGCAAACTTTATCATTTCCTTGCTTTTTTATACAATTTAAACAAAAGGCTGTTCCGCATTTCGGGCAGTAAATAATTTTCTCTGTTTTCTTTTTGCAATTTGGGCAAATTGAATTTTCATTAATGTTTGACTGATTTTTTTTTAATTCTTCTTCCGCTTTGTTTTCAATTGAATCAATTTCTTCAACTTCTCCAATATCCATGTCAAATTCATCTTTTTGTCTATTTTGGCTTTGTGGGTTTGTTTCATTTTCATCATCTGCAAATAAATCCTTTATATCCGTTACTTGCGAGTTATAATTTTGATTAATGGGTTGGGCTGAAGGAGGGTTTTGTGAGTTTGATTCATCTAAATTCTGTCCAGCATTTTGGGTTTCTGCATTTCTTCTTCTGTTTCTTCCTCGAGGAGTAGTTTGATTGGAATTATTTGATTGGGTATTAAGAGAATCATTTTTTAACTGTGTATACAAGCTCTCTGCGATTTGTTCTTCTTCTTTTGAGTTAGGCATTCTCTTATTTTGTACTTTGAATTTTTCAACTTCATTAAGAGCAAGTTTTTCGACCAAATTTTTTTCTTGTATCTTTTTTAACTCTTCTAAATTTTTTTTATCAGCTTCAAGATTGACATCATTATAATCCATTGAAGGGATTTTTTTAATTTGATCCACTTCAAAATTTTCTTCTTTCTGGTTTTGATTATAATCAAATCTATTTTGGTTGGAATTATTGGAAAATTGATTATTGTTATAATTGTCCTGTTGTTGATCTGAATTTTGATTCCTGTTGAATCTAGCCAATCTTCGCGGTATATTTTGTTCCATTTTATCACAATCTTAAATTATTCATCATTAAACATATTTAATAATTCTTCTTCACTTTCTAAATCTTCTTCCTCTTCTTGCGTTTTGTTTTTAATTTTTTCTTCTTTTTTTGAATCATTAATTTCTTGGGCATATGCTCTAAGTTTTGCCAGCATGGAATCTTTTTGTTTTTCATTTTCATTTTGTTTAAATTCTTTATTTTCTTTTCTTAGTTGGTCTATATTATTTTTGTTTTCTTCTTTAAATACTTGCCCCTCATCCTTTCTAGTTTTAACCATAAGCCCCTCATTAAAGCTAATTCGGTTTGAGTTTGTCTGATTGTTTAAACTAGTTTTTTCTTCTTTTTTTTCATTTAAATCTGAATAATTAAACATTTGAGGCAAATTTTTGGTTGAATTGGTGTAATTGTTCCTTTCTGTTTGTTCTTCATTAATTTCTTCTTCTGTTTCATTTAGCAATGTTTTCTTTAAAATTAATATCAATATTAGCAAAAAATAAACAAATAAACAAACCAAAAAGTAATAAATATCTAATAAATTAAATGCGCTTGTTATCAAAAAAGGGAGTCCAAATAAAATTATTCCTCCTACATACCCAAAAGCTAGTTTATCAATAAAATTTCTTTTTTGAATTTGGGGAAAACCCGCTTTAACTAACCCATATCCTATGGAGTAGCTGCCAAGCAGCAAAATGATGTAGATTAAATTGTCCATGTTATATCAAGACTTATAAGAACAATATTTTTATGAGTATTTATATTTGTCTTTTAGGGTGTGGGCAAATAGAAAATAAAATTTGCTGTTTTTTTAATGTCTGTTGTTTTCAATGCAAAAAAATAAAATTTTTTCAATTGTCTTTTATTTATTCTTTCAAAATCTTTTCCTTTTCTCTTTTAGCAATTCTTTTATACTAATTAAATCATTAATTTTGCATGGATTTAAGTATTATTTTTGGAACAATTTTTGATTTGTTAAAATTATTGATTTTATCTTCATTAATTGGCTTTGTTTTGTTCAAAATATTTTCTCCATTAAGAAAATGGATTGAAGAAAAATATTCTCTTTCTTGGTCAAAATCTTGTTTAATTTTAAATTTCTCCACTTTTTTTGTTTTGATTACTCTTGTTTTTATTTTTTTCATGCTTGTGGGTTATTTTAATGCGCCTTTAAGAGATCCGGAAACAGAATATACTATTTTTGAAAATATTAGTTTTGTTTTAATTGCAATGCCTAGAATCATAATTTCTTCAATAATTCTTTCCTTTTTGTTCTTCTTTTTTGAGTTAGTTGCAAGTTTCTTTATGGGTAAAGAAGAATCTAAGCGAAAATCAAGGAGTTGGGCAAAAGAGTTTTATGGAATAGTAGTTTCTGCTTTATTGTTTCTTTTGCTTTTCTTGTTTGTATTTTCATGGGTTCCTTTGGGTTTATTTATTTACATTTTCTTAGGTTCAGTTAAAGCCTTGCCATTAATGTTATTAGTTTAATTTGTTTTTTTGCCTTTAAAAAAATTTTTTAGCGATGTAAATGATGTTAATTTTAAGGATAAGAAAGGATTTATATAAGTAAAAACATTACTTATTAGTAGAAAAATATTTTTTTTGAGAGTAAAATACGTAGAATTTGATGTGATTTAATGAATAAATTATTTGATACTTTTGTTAAATTCTTTTTTGCTTGTTTTATTTTTTCAATGGTGTTTTTAACTCACCCTGCTTTTGCTTACACTATTGAGCAAAATAATTTAGAGCAAGTTACTTTTGAACAAGTTTATTTTGCAGATCCTGCTCCCTTAAATTTGGGTGGAACAAATCCAACTTCAACTAATAATCCTGCTCCGACTTCGACTACTTCTCCAACTCTTCCTTCTTTAACAAATCCTTCTATTCCAACTATTCCTTCAACAACCGCAGTTAATCAAGTAGCCCCCGGCTCTTGTGCAGTTTCAATTCTTACTCCAGAAGAAGCAAAGAAAATACTTAATCTTACTCACGAAGGTTTTGATGGCAAACAATTAAGCGATGGTAATGTAGCTGATTCCAATACTAAAAAAGATGTTAAGGATTTAGGCAAGACTGAATTAGTTGGGAGAGATAATGATGGTAAAAATGCTGTCAAAGTTGATGCTCCTAGTGTAGCCGCTCCTGCAGATAGATTTTCTTTTTTAAATGGAAAATCAATTTTGGGTCCTTTTGGAATAGGATTAATTTTAGTTGATACACTTAGAGTTGGGTTACCAGCTGAATCTGCTCAAGCACAAAAATCTAATATGATGTATGGACAAGAAAATTTATCTACAAGAACAAGCGGGGTTGGATTTAAAGAGGATTTAGTTAATTCATTTGCAACGATTCCTGCTTTAGGAAAAAGTTTAGCTGAATTAGCACTTGGAAAGGATGGTGCAAATAAATTAAAATCAAATTATTTGGATTTGGATACTAGTGATTTTACAACAGGGGATTTTGGACAAGGCGATTTGATTGAAAATAGTATTTTAGTAAATAAATATGAAGCAAAGAATTCCACTACTTGCAATAATTCTGCCTGCACTATTAGCACTTATTCTGCGTTTGGAAAATATTTTAATTCATGGATGACAACCGACATGGTTGTATTCAATATTGGTCCAACTTTGTTAATGAGCTCTTACAAAGTTTTAACAAAATTAGCAAAAACAGTTGGTGGCGGAACAGTTGGTAACAAGTTTGCTTGGGCTCAAAAAATTAGGCAAAAATATTTGGATTTAACATCCCCTTTGAGTTTGTTTGGAAAAAAGAGGACAGAATTATTTCAATCAATATCAACTGAAGAGGGGATATTTGAGTATTTGAAAAAACCTCTTATGATTGATAGATCATTGTGGAGTAGCGGTGCAAAAGGAGAAATTGAGAAATTATTAAAACCTGAAAGTCCAATTTGGAAATTTACTCCCGAGAAAAGAAAAAAATTTATGCAAGCAGTTGATTTGCTAAGAGCTTATTCTCATGAGAGTGCTGAAAGTATTATTGCTTCAAGAGAAGCATTTGATGGGTTAATAGAGGCTGCTGATGCAATTACTGATCCATTACTGAAAGCTGAAGCAAAAAAATTGGCCAAGATTGAATTTGGGCAAAAAGCTGCTGGGATAATGGATGATTGGGATGATGCGCTTAACCTTGATTTTGAAGCCTGGTTGAAAGATAATGAAGATATTTTTTCTTTCGGTGGGCTTGCAATTAAACAAAATGGATTTCCTGAAGGACAAGGGTATATTGATGTAGCCACTGGGCAACCATTTAATTTAAAGAAAATGGTTCAGACTTTTCAAAAAAATGGTGATTTTTCTGAGTGGGCAGGTAAAGCCGACTCGGGTACTTATTTAGTTGCTCCGGATGGAATAAGTTTACAATTATATAAAGTAAAACCAACTAAAGTAGTTTCTGAAAATGTTAGTTTGCAGGATTTAAGATTGCATTTATCAAAAATGGGTAATTCCGCTTACTCAGTAAAACTTCCTGATGGTAGATATATTCCATTAAATGAAAGTTCAGTAAAATATATTGAATCAAATCCACTTTTGGGTGGTAATGTTTCGGTTTTTGAATCAGAATATGCTCCTGATATTACTTTGACTCCTGAAGATTTTGCTAATAGATTAATTCACCAAAGAACAATTGGCCGAACAAAAACAGCTGCAGCAAACATGGATGATTTGCATAATGGATTAGTGCAGAACGAATTTGTTTCAAGAAATTATACAAGTTTACTTGATAAACAATTTGCTGAAGAAAGCAATTTTATTAAAAATTATTTAAAAAATCCTGTAATGGGAATATACAAAGGAACTTTAATGCCAATTGCTTATTGGGGTTTTAAGAAAGGATTTGGTAATGAAGATTATTCTGCATTCATACTTCCAGAAACTTGGACCACTATGAAAGTGACTCAAGGAGTAGATCAAATTTACAAAGATTCATTTATTGACTTTTTTGTAAATGAGGGGAGCGATCAAGGGGATATGTTTAAGCGAGCTTTCAAAACTATTCCTTTTGTTTGGACTAAAGTAATTGAAATGGGTATGAATACTAATGATTTCGTTAAAGAAAATATTTCAAAGTATTCCGGTGGATGGTTTGAAAGTTCATTAACAAGAGATGTTGTTAAGGACGTAGCATTTTATTCACACAATGAAAATTGTGTTGGGTGCAGTGGAAAGCTTATTTATAAAAATGATAAATTGGCATTTAGCGGATTTCAAGCAGGAATAAATATGCAAGCTTTTTTAGTAGAAGCAACAACTGCTGAAGAAAAAGTAAAAACAGGTTCTTTGTTAGTGTCCTACACTCACCACTCGGATATTAGCGGAAAATCTGCAGGAGTAGAAGGAGATGGAATGAATCTTTCTAGTGCAAAAAGTCAAGGATTAACTTGCCAGCAAAAATTAGAAAAATATAATCTTGGCTGGGCTGGTCCTGCTTCTGGAGGAATTGCAGCATTAGGAGAAAATTTAGTTTACTTTGCTGGATTTGGACCAGGTTTAGCTGCTTCACTAATCCAACAAATGACTATTGGTAGAGAATTACAAGATTGTATTGATGATGTTGAAGGATATTACATTCACTTTTATGCACCTCCTCTTAAAGATGCAGCAAAATCAAAATCAAAAGAAGCCGTTTCTAATGAAGGTATTTCGGGAGCATTAGCAGATATGTCTTCAAAACTTAATGAAGTTGTAAGTGAAAAGACAACTACTGATAATACTACACCAACAAATCCAGTAGAAAAATCACTTGATGTTTTAAAAAATCAGTTCCAAGAATTTTCAACTAAAGCAAAGGAAGCAAATATTTTGCAAGCTAGTCTTGAATTAATGGCTCCTTCTAGTGGAACAATTGTTGGTAAAGATATTTTTTATATTTGGTTCAAAGACACTCTAATGCCTAATGGATATAATACAAAAGGAAAAATGATTACTACTGATGGAAACCAATCAGTTGAAATAAATTATGAAACTGGTGAATTGAAAATTAATGGAGAAGTAGTTCTTGGCGCTGATAAAGCTGACCACACAAGATTAATAACAACTGATAATAGATTGCCTGCACAAGTAGTTCCAGTAACTCTAAACAAAGTTTCTGCTCCAAATAATTCTTCAACCGTATTTGAATTAAGTAGTTATGGTGAATTAAAAGTTCTTGATTCAACTGTTTTATCTTGTATTCAAAAAGCAATTTTAGATCAATCAGGAATAAGTTATTCAGGTGATGAATTAACTCAAGTGTTTGGTGAAATAAAACAATTCAGCACGGATAAATATGGTAATTTACTTGCAAAAGATGGAAAAATTACTCTTGAAGGAACCTCTGCTCGAATGATGGGCGGAAGTGGATCAAAAATTATTGTAGATGGATTTTGGGAAGCAAAATTAGTTGCAGATTTAAACAATAATGCTGATGCTGGTAAATTTAGTGGAATAACTTTCGAACACGGAACAATAGTTCTAAAACCAGAAACAAACGAATTAGTAATTTGGTTAAGACAACACGCTGATGCAGTGTTAAATAATTCTGATGTAAAAGGATTGAATGCAAAACTTTCTTCAATTAAAGATCCGCTTACTGAATGTGATGTTCCTGCACTTAACTTAGAAGCAATTCCATTTGCTAATGATGAACTTGGCGCAAAGAAAGTAGATAATTTTAATACTTCAATGAATCACTTAGGCCCATTCACTCAATTTACTACAAACAAAAACATTTACGAATTTTATACTAAGAGAGATGAAAATAGTGGGGATTGTAAAACATTCTTTAGAGTTAGAGATAAAGAAACTGGAAAGATTTTAGTTGATGAAGAAGTAGTTGGGCCAATAAAGCAAGATGCTGATGGTACAATAAGATTCAATACAGCTGATGGAAAAGAACAGACATTAAAGTTTGATGCAGAAAATGGTGTGCCAAAGTTATCTTATAATGGTGGTGCTCCAGAAACACTTCTTTCTGCACAAGGGCCAAAGGGTTCATTCTGGTACGACCCAGAAACTGGCCAATGGTATCCAGAGAACGGATTGCAAATTCCATTAAATCAAGCATTCAAAGATAATGGTACTTGGCTTGGAACTGACAAGAATGGTAATGTTGTTGGAACAAGCGAGAACAAAATGACTTTCAGTATTGGTCAACAAAGTGCTTCTCCATTAGCCCTACCTTCAATGCCCCAAACTGCTTTAAGTTTAGCAATGTTTATTGCATTATTTTTAGTAATTAGCTTCGGTTTAACAAGAAAAAGAATGAATTTTAAAAAAATAAATTTTAAAAACTTCAAAAAGAAGAACTAATTCAAATTAGAAAAACTAATTTTAAAAAAATATTTAATTGAAAGGGTTTTTATTTTCTTTTATTTAATTATTGTGTGTATGCAAAAAGAAGAATTTTTTGAAAAAATAATGCACGAAGAGAGTCTAATTAGCAAAGATTTGTTAAAAGAGGACATACTCAAAGTTGCTCAAAGTACAATTCACGGTAAAGGTGTATTTGCATTAAAAGAAATTCACGCCAACAAATACTTTTACTCCGTTCCAATGAATGATTTAAGAACTTCTCCAGCGCCCTCTTTAGCCAAAATCTCAAATAACACTTTTATCAATGATCCACTTATATTAAATTTTGTCAATCATTCCTGCAATCCGAATAGCGAACTTGTACTGGATCAAAAAGGGGCTTTTTTGCGTTCGAAGAGAAAAATCCTTCCTGAAGAAGAAATTACTCTTGATTATTGTGCAACTGAAGAAAAAACTAATTTAATTGAGTGCAATTGTAAATCAACTAATTGCAGAAACTTTTTTTATATAAGTTAGAATAGAAAAAAGTTTGATTTTTTAAGCGTACATTGGGTTTGAATCTGTTCTTCCTTCTTTGTTATCTTCAATAGTTTTAATATTTTCCATTAAAGCTTTTTCAAGTATTTTGGCTTCTGCTAAGAGTGGGGCAATATCCACCTTCATTTGTGTTAAAGCACAAATCACTTTCACTACTTCAGCAGCTGCAATATAATCCGCATTATTTTTTGCATTTCCTAAAAGGCAAATCGCATCCATATTACTGTCTTTTAATTTTAACATTAGTAAAGCCGTTACTCCGCTAGTTAATCCAGTTTTAATCATTTCAATTTTGTTCTTGTTAATTAGTTTTTTTGAATTTTCATTACTTGCAAAAGCATAAACCATTTTTCCATCAGGTATTCTTGCTCCCGAGGTTGAAATAACTTTTGTAATTCCTTTTTTATCAATCCAACTAATCAATTCTTCTGCCATTGGGTTAGCAAGAGAATTGTCAATTAATTGCTCTGCAATTCCAATAACAACTTTGTTTTTTTTGCTTGCATATAATCTAACAGGGTGAATTGGCAATCCTTCTTGGATTCTAATCATAGGTAAAAACAAGTTAGAATCAATGTGTCCAATTTCTTCAAATTTTAATTTGTCGATCAAATATTTTGTTCCAATTGTTCCAGCTAATCCTAAATCAGGAAAGCCTTCAATAAAAGTAAATCCTTTTAATGAAACATT
>CAZSDT010000029.1:0-8576 GCA_964605745.1 uncultured archaeon
TTCAACAGTCAAATAGAAAGGATTTAATTTAACTTCATATACAAAACTCATAAAGGTATCACACTAGATAGGAGTGCAAACTCCTATTTAGACCTTTATAAAGGATTTCACCAAAGCTGTTTTTTTAAAAAGAAAAAGAAATTGAATTTATTTAAAATCCAATTCCGGTTAGTGCGAAGAATAAATAAAGTATATATCCAATTACTCCAATTATTACTATACCTAATGCAACTACTAGAGCCATTCTCTTGTATTCTTCCATAGTTGGTTTTTTTGATACAGTAAATATTCTTTTTGCATCAGCTAAAAAATTTGTTATCATTTCAACAGGATTCATTTTATTCACCAATAAATTTTTTTTTAATAATAATTACTTATTAATAAAAATTATTATTACTTATTAATAAAAAATATTTAAAGGGCAATTATTAAAAGCCCTCGTTTTTCTTTAAATTAAAGAAAAAAGTTCATCCTAAATTTTAGGTGAACTCTATTCCTAAATCAATTTCTTCTCCATTTTTCTTAGCATTCTTTCCGCCTTCAAGATAAGGGAATCTTCCGCCTGCAATTACAACCATTGCTTCAATGTGGTTCTTTGGTAAATTCTGATCTACCATTGCACCCCAAATTACATGACTTGAAGAATGTATTTTTGTTGAAACGGTTTCTACAATTAACTCTGCTTCTCTTAGAGTCATGTCAGTTCCACCGCAAACATTTACTAAAGCTCTATTTGCCCCGGAAATATCAACATCTAAAAGTGGTGAAGTTAAAGCATTTTCAATTGCTTCTAGTGCTCTTGCTTCTCCGCTTTCTCCTCTGCTTGATTCTCCTAATCCAATCATTGCGGCTCCGCCTCGTGAAAGAATTGTTCGTAAATCTGCAAAGTCAAGGTTAATCAAACCTGGTTTTGTTACCATTTCTGTTATTCCTTTAACTGCGTTTGTTAAAACTTCATCAGCAACTTTGAAAGCTGCACTAATTGGTAAATCTGGTGCAATTTCCAAAATCTTGTCATTTGGTATTACAATTATTGTATCAGTGAATTCTTGTAATCGCTCTAAACCAAACAAAGCGTTTTCCATTCTCTTTTTTCCTTCAACTGTGAAAGGCAGAGTTACTACTGCTAAAGTTAAAGCTTTGCATGATTTTGCAATTTCTGCTGCAACTGGAGCTGAACCTGTTCCTGTTCCTCCACCAAGCCCGCATGTAATAAATACTAAGTCTGAATTCTTCAAAACATCTGTTATTTCTTCTAAACTTTCTCTAGCTGCGTTTTCTCCAACTGTTGGGTCAGAACCTGCTCCTAAACCTCTAGTTAGTTTTTTGCCAATAAGTATTTTTTTGTCTGATTTAGTAGTCAATAAGTCTTGTGCATCTGTATTTAGGGCTAAAGTATTTGCGCCTTCAATACCAACTTCAGCTATTCGCTCAATAGTATTGCATCCGCCTCCACCACAGCCAATAACTAAAATTTTTGCTTTATTATGTTCAAGCATTTCAAGTAAATCATTATCTGAATGAGTAGAATTTTTCTTTTTTCCTTTCTCAGCTTTCAAATTTTTAGCAATTTCTTTGGCAGTTTCTTTTACTGCAATTGGTTTAATCCCACTAAATGCTTTCTGTGGAATACTTGCTTTTTTCATTTCTGCTTGTGCACGAGCTATTGCTCCTCTGACTATATGATCCATCTAAACCCACCTTTCCTAAACGGCAAAAGTTATACTAATACTAATTCATTTACAACTTGTTTAAAAACATTCCCAAAAATTAAAATTGAATCCAACTAACAGGACTTTTTGCACAAAATACAAAATCTATTTTTATTTTGCATTAAAGATTCATAAAAAAAGTCAGATTTAAAATAAATGAAATTATTGTCAACAATAAAAATATTACACCCACCAAAAAAGTCTTTTTATTATTTTCTAAGAAATTATGAAAGGAAGTAATTATTAAAAAAATCATTAGAAGAACTGAAAGGAACATTAACATTGAACTATTAATCATGGCAATATCACTTTTGCCCATAAAAGTCGCAATATAAATTGAAACAAAAGGAGCAACTATTCCAAATAACCCAAACAAAATTGTTAAAGATGTATTACCGCTTGAATCCTTGCCAAACATATCCATTTAGTAGCAAAAAACTAGTATATAAAGCATATCCTAACCACTAAATTTTAAATTTTAAAAAGGTATTAATACTAGAAAGGGAATATTCATTCACATGGATATAATCAAACAAACGGTTAAGGATATTAAATCACTAAAAATTCAAGGCGCAAGTAATGTTAGAAAAAAAGCTTTGGAAGCTTTGTTAATTTCATCAAAAAAAACTAAAGCAAAAAATGAAAAAGAATTTAGACACGAATTTTTGGACAACGCAAATGCATTATTTAATTCCCGCCCAACAGAACCAGAATTAAGAACCGCATTAAGAATAGTGAAAAAATCTATTTCTCAAAAAGAATTAACACTTATCCAAATGGAAAAAACAATCAAAGAAACAATAGAAAATTACAAACTTAATAGAACTAAAGCAATGGAAAAAATAACCTCATTTGGTTCGGAATTAATTAAACCAAATTCAACCATAATTACAATTTGTCACTCAAGCACGGTTGTAAAAATGTTAATAAAAGCAAAGAAAAAAATTTCTAAAGTTTATTGTTGCGAAACTAGACCCCTATATCAAGGAAGAATTACTGCAAAAGAACTTGCCCTTGCAGGAATTAATGTTACTTTAATTGTTGATAATGCTGCTTCAACTATTTTAAAAGAATGTGATTATTTCTTTTCTGGGGCAGATGCAATCCTTGCTGATGGGGATGTAGTTAACAAAATTGGAACCAATCAAATTAGTGCAATGTGCAAAAAGTATGATGTAAAACATTATGTTGTTGCTTCCACTCATAAATTTGAACCTGAAACATTTTTTGGAAAAGATGAAGTAATTGAACAAAGAGAGGAAATAGAACTTATCACAAAAAAAGATAAGAATTACACGCCGTATGTGAAAATAATTAACCCTGCTTTTGATAGAACTGATTCAAGCCAAATAGAGGGCATCATTTGCGAAAACGGAATATTCACTCCACAGCAATTAACTTCACTTTTATTCGAAAAATTGGATTTAATTAACAAAGAAAAGGATTTCCTCAAACTATAAAAAATGATTCATTAAAAAAATTATTAAAGAGAATCAAACAAATGAATAAAAAATATAAATAATAAGATTAATAAAAAAAATTAAAAAAAATAAAGAATAATTAAAAAAACACTTAAAAGAGTTGAAGAAAAAAATGGTTTTAACAATTGAACAAAAATTAGAGCTTGTTACAAGAAACACTACTGAAATAATTACTCCGCTTGAATTAAGAAATCTTTTGGAAAAAAAAGAACACCCAGTAATGTATATTGGAACTAGTGTTACTGGAAGACCACATATTGGGTATTTAGTTTGGGGAACAAAAGTTGCAGATTTTATGAAAGCTGGGTTTAAGGCAAAAATCCTTTTAGCTGATGTGCACGGAGCACTTGATAACTGCCCTTGGGAGTTATTAGAAAAAAGATATGAATACTATAAATTAGTTATAAGCGGACTTTTGAAAAGCTGCGGAGCAAATGTAAATGATTTAGAATTTGTTAAAGGTTCAAGTTTTCAATTAACTAATGAATATATGTTTGATGTGTTAAAACTTAGTTCTTTTACAACGGTTCATGATGCAACTAAAGCTGCTAGTGATGTAGTAAAAATGGGAGATAATCCAAAACTAAGCGGATTAATTTATCCTCTTCTCCAAGCCCTTGATGAAGAATACCTTAAAGTTGATGTACAATATGGCGGACTTGATCAAAGAAAAATACTTGTTTTTGCAAGAGAAAATTTACCTCAATTAGGATACAAACCAAGAATAGAAATAATGACTCCTTTAATTCCTGGGCTTTCACCAGGCGGAAAAATGTCTTCTTCTGATGCTAATTCAAAAATTGATTTAATTGAAACTACTGCAGATATTAAAACAAAATTAAACAAAGCATTTTGCCCGGAAAAAAGTGTTGAGGCTAACGGAGTAATGGCTTTTATTAAATATGTAATAATGGTACATAAAATGGATAAGAAAGAAACTTTCAATATTGTTAGACCAGAAAAATTTGGTGGAGATATTTCTTTTTCAACTTATGAAGAACTTGAAAAATATTATTTAGAAGGAAAACTTCACCCAATGGATTTGAAAAATGCACTTGCTTTGGAACTTGATAAAATCCTAGAACCAATTAGAAAGAATTTATTGGAAAAGAAAAAATAATTGATAGTGCTTATACAAAAAAATGAAAAAAATAGTTTTTTTTCTCAATCCGTCAGTAATAAATACCACTAATTCTTTATTCATGCACTTCATAGGTGATAATTAATGTTTAATGATGGATACTCCCAAGATTTGAAAGTTAAGGGTTTTCAAATTAGTGCAGGAAAACTTGTAGCAATTTTACATACTAAAGATGCAGAAGAACTAGGAGTAATGGCTGGAGATAGATTAGAATTATTAAATAAAAATAATGATAAAAAATGTGTTGCAGTAGTAGATGTAACTGATTTTAGTATTAAACATGACAACATAGGATTGTTTGAAGAAGGACTTGAAAAACTAGGCGTTAAAAGTGGAAATAAAATTAATGTTACCCCAACAGGACAATTAAAAAGTCTTGATTTAATTAAAAAGAAAATGATGGGAGAAAAATTATCCTTAGAAGAAATTACTATTATTGTAAAAGATATTTCTGATGAACGATTAAGTGATATTGAAGCAACTGCTTTTGTTAGTGCAATTTACATGAAAGGACTTGACATTGATGAAACAATCTCAATGACTAAAGCATTGATTAATGACGGTAATAAATTAGAATTCAAAAAAGGAATTGTTGTAGATAAACATAGTGTTGGAGGAGTAAATGGACGCGCAACAATGATTATCACACCAATAATTGCTTCTACTGGATTAATAATGCCTAAAACAAGTTCAAGAAGTATTACTAGTGCTGCAGGAACCGCTGACTCAATGGAAGTGCTTGCGAATGTTTGCTTAACTACTGATAAAATAAAAAAAATAACTGAAAGTGTAGGAGGAGTAATTGCTTGGGGCGGAGCAGTTGATCTTGCACCTGCTGATGACAAAATAATTAAAATTGAACACCCTCTTTCACTTGACCCCGAAGGACAAGTAATTGCTTCAGTGTTAGCAAAAAAAGCTAGTGTTGGAAGTAAATATGTTGTAATTGATTTACCTGTTGGAAAATATGTGAAAATAAAAGATAAAGAAGTTGCAATTAGAATGGCTAAAAAATTTGTTCAAGTTGGAAAAGAAGTCGGAATGCAAGTTGAAGCAGTTATTACTAATGGGGATGAACCTAGCGGACCAGCGTTTGGCCCAGCACTTGAAGCAAAACATGCTTTAGAAATACTTGAAGGAAAAATATTTGATAATTTAGCACAGAAAAGTTGTGAACTTGCAGGAGC
This sequence comes from uncultured archaeon, assembly GCA_964605745.1. GTDB lineage: Archaea > Iainarchaeota > Iainarchaeia > Iainarchaeales > JAAZKV01 > JAAZKV01. Next base: position 5,522 of record CAZSDT010000029.1, read on the forward strand.
ATTACTAGAAATGGTTGGAAAAGCTAATCCAACAAAAGGATATGAAATGGCTCTTGAAATATTGCAATCCAAAAAAGCATTGGAAAAATTTAAAGAAATTATTAAAGCCCAAGGTGGAAAAATTTATGCAAGTGAAGATGTTCCAATAGCACCTTACACTAAATTTTTCAAAGCAGGAGCTGACGGAGTGATAGAGGAAATTAACACTAAATTATTAACAAAAATTGCAAGAATTGCCGGTGCACCAGCAAATAAAACTGCTGGATTAATAATACATAAATTAGTTGGAGAAAAAGTTATGGAAGGAGATTTATTAATTACAATTTATGCTGAGAACAAGGAAAAACTTCAAGCTGCAGAAACATTCGCTTACAAAAATATTCCATTCTCATTTAAGCGAATAATATTGCAGACAATAAAATAATTTAGGAAAAAAAAATAGAAAATTTAATTAAATTAGAACAAAAAAATAATTTAATTATTTTTTATTTTTTTAATTATTTTTTTATCTATTTTAATTTTCTAAACTTTAATTTTAGCTTTAGCTTTCTTTGTATTTGATTTCTTATCATCTTTTTTGTCTTTTTTCAAAGTAGTTAAATAAGAATAAACTTTGTACAATTCTTCCGGCGCAAGTAGATAAACTTTTTTCTGAGCCAAAGGCAAATCATTAATTTTTGATTCAATTTCTTTTGCATCCCAATTTAATGATTTAGCTAAAAATCCAATTGATTGGCGAAGAGCTTTTTGCAAATCCTTGTTTTTGTGGCGAAACAATTCTTTTAAGAAAGTAAAATATTCTTTTGAATTATTCTTAATATTGTAATCAAGTTGAAGCACTGCACTTTGGCAGTTAGGAACAGGGAAAAAACTCTGCGGAGCAATAGAATTTTCCACCACTTCAACTTTAGCATTTAAATTTACTAAAGCTGTTAGTGAACCGTATTCAGTAAAACCTTCAAATGCAATTACTTTATCTACAAATCCTTTATCCAAAACAAGAACTACTTTTTCTATTCCTTTGCTCAAAGTTAGTTTTGATAAAAGAGCAGAAGAAATGTGGTAAGGCGGAAGAGAAACAACTTTATTTATTTTTAATAATTCCAAATCCTGTTCTAAAGCATCACCTAAAATCAAAGTCAATTCTCCTTTAGTTATTTCTTCTGAAAATAATTTATAGAGCAAAGCATACATTGTTTCATCAAATTCAATTGCAACAACTCTAGCCTTTGCTTTTTTTGTTCTATTAAGTAATATTCTAGTTAGAAATCCTGTCCCAGGACCAATTTCTAAAACAACGTCCCCCTCTTTTAGAGTTGCTCTATTTACTAAAAATTGTAAAAGAGCTTCATTTATGCAAAAAAATTGAGAAAGTTTTTTTTCAGGACGAAAATGATTCTGAATCATTAAATCCTGTAATTGATCAAAAAGAGATAACATTTTACTATCAGCCATAAAAAAAATTAAAATAATTTTTTAAAAAACTTTTACTTTTTTAAAAAATAAAACAAAATTAAAAATTTTTATTAATTGTTTTTTTAATATTTTTTTATTTTCTTTTTATTATTTAACAATTAATATCTTCTCTGTGAGTATCCTCTAGATTTAGAAGGAGAACTGCCGTATCTATTGAATCTATCTTCTCTTGGCTCTGCAGGAGGTCTAACAAATAAATAATGTTTATCTTCTGGTCCTTCTAATTCTTCAACGATTCTCTTAACTATCATTTTCTGTGGGTCGCTTACTCCCTTTACTCTTGTAGGAATTTCTTCAAATGAAGCAAATGCTTTCTTTTCTCTTTCATCAAGTAAAGCAAGCATATTTTTTTTGCCTAAACCAGGAAGTAATTCCAATTGGTGTCGGTATAAAGAAATTGCTCTTGAAGTATTAAAGAAAGATAAAAATTTTTCTTTTTGAGATAAAACAATTTTTTCAACTACTTCTTCTAATTCAGATAAAGAATTTGAAGTTAGTTCTCTATATGCAATTCTTCCTTTAACCAAATCAACTTTTGGTCTATCATTTTTTCCAACATAAACTTCTTCGCCAACGCTAAAACTAGTTCCAGTTTTAGGAACAACTTCTAAAAGAGTAAAGAATTCTTTTCCAATAACTTGGGCTAAAGGTTCTGTTTTTGCAGCTGAAGATTTGCCTGTCGGCATGTAATCTAAAACGAATCCGTTTTCTTCTGCAGTCATATTATTTCGCCTCCAAAACCTTTTATTTAACCAATTGATTAATACAAATTATTCCCTTAAACTCTTTTTAAAACAATTCTATTATGTCAAAGAATAGAAAAGATGCGAAAATTAGAACTATTCGACCTTTTCCTCAAACTTCTTTGTCAACTCAATTACACTCTTGAGTTCATCTTCAGAAGGAGCTATTCCTTTTGGTAACATTAATTGTAATTGTTCTACCTTAGTTGGAATAGTATTTGCAATTTCAAATCTTAATAATTCTAAATCTTTTAAGAAATTTACTTCACTTAAAGCTTTGAGTAAATCGTTTGTTTGTTTTTCAGTTAATTTAGAAAATTTTTCAACGTATTTGAAAGTCTGTTCTTGTTCGTAGTTAAGTTCCTTTTCACCTTTTCGAGCTTTTAGAACTTCTTTAACTTCGTGCAAAGCAACTGGCTTCATTTCAATAACTTTTGAATTCATAAATTTTCACCAAAAACTTTTAATTTTATATTAATTTCTTTAAGTGAACTGCAGTAGTAACAACAGTTAAACGTTGGTTTCCTTGCATTACACTAACTTCGTAACCTTCGCCTCTTTTTCTAATAACATTACCAGTTAAACCATGGAAACTCTTGTGAGGCAATCCTGGGTGGTAACTTGAATCAATAACAACACAAACTTTATCTCCATCAGAAAACTCAGTCATTATATCATTAACACTAACTTTTGGAGAATTCTTCTTAAACTTACTTCGAGTTCGTCCTCTCTTACCTGGCTTTCTTGGATTTCCTTGAATCTTCATTTGTTAATCACCGATTTTTAAAAAAACTTGTATAACATAAACTGACAAGCAAAGCTTTAAAAACGATTAC
>CAZSDT010000030.1:0-7364 GCA_964605745.1 uncultured archaeon
TTCTTTTATTCCAGTAATATAAGTTGGTTTTGCTTTTACTTTCTCTCCGATTACTTTTCCTAAAGCGCCGAATAAATAAGTTCCTTCTATTTTTGCTTCTACTTTTATTTTTATTTTTGCATTTCTGTTTTCCTCTAAGTGCATTCCATACTCTGCGGTTTTTCCTGTTAAGGCACTTGCTAAAGCACTAGGTCCGCCTTCTCTATTAGTCATTGCACCAAGTACTGAATTAGCATAAGCTACTGCACTACTTTCACTCCATGCAATGTGTTGTTTGTAGTGAGGAGTGTTTCCAATTAAGTAGGGGGTGCATGTGCATGTTGAAAGTATTCCCATTTTTTCAAATGATTCTATAACTAATTTTTGCTTTACTGCAAAGTCTTCGCTTATCCCTAAATTTTTATAATTTTCTAAATCCATTCCTGCAGGGTTAAGAGTAGTTAGTACTTTTACTTTTCCGTCTTTAGCCATTTCTGCCAAAAATTCTAAACCAGCATCTCCCAAATTATCATAACTTACTCCAGCAACTTGTACGCTAGTTACATCAATTAATTTTTTTGCATTGTAAATTTCTCCAAGAGCTACAAGTATTGCCATACTTTTTTTTACAGCATTACCATATTTTCCTTCAAGCAGTTCAGTCTCGTATTTTGTTAAATCCATATTTTTCACCATTTCACAAATATTTTTTTATATCAAATTTTGGGAATTCTGTTCGCGTCATTTTTGCAACTTTGTCTAGTCGCATTGTTAAATCGAATCCTGCTTTTGCTGTTTCTCTTGTTATTTGGTCCGCACTTGCATCAAGTGATGAGCCTTTTTGTTTTGTATAAACATAAAAGTTTTTATCAGCTTGGAATCGAGTAGCCATTGCCCACTCTACTTCAAGTGGATCATAAATATTTATGTCTTTGTCAACTACAAAGAAATGTTTTCCGCTTGTGTGTCCTTTCATTGCAGCATCAATTGTTTTTTTGCCATCTTCTTCACTTTTTTTATTTATTTTAATTAGAACGTGAAACCAAGAGCTTCCGCCGGGGTTAACACTTACGTCCAATACATCTACGCCAGCTTTTTTTACTTCATCAAATACAGTTGGTTCCCTAGGCATTCCCATTAGTATTTTGTGTTCAAATCCGCCTGGAAGAAGTGCGTGATAGATATAATTTGGTCTAGCATAAATTTTTTCTACAGTGAATACTGGTTCTTCTCGAATTATATCGCTTGTTCCAGTTAAGTCAACAAACGGACCTTCTTTGTGCCTTTCATTTAAACTTATTTTTCCTTCCATTATTATTTCACAATCAGCAGGAAGAATTGCGTCAAACGTTTTTGCTTTTACTACTTTAATTTTTTTTATTGAATTTGCTATTTCTAATTCATTAACACCTAAGGGCGGAGCCATTGCAGCAGCCAAAGCAGTTTCTGCTCCTATTCCAATGCAGTACGCAGCAGGAAGTTCTCCATTATTTCTTTTCAACAATTCCATTGTATTTCTTTCTAAAATTCTTAAAGCAATTTTATTTTTTCCTAAAATCATTCCTCTGTGGTAACAAACATTTTGCCCAACAACAGAATCTTTTACAATTATTATTCCACTTGAAACATATGCTCCGCCGTCTTTATCAGTGTGAGTTAATATTGGTAATTTTTCTAAATCAAGTTCAAGTTCTGTATGATCAGTTTTCTCAACTACTTCTGGTTTTGTTGGATAATTTAATGCATTAATCATCATTGGAACTAAATCGCTTACATTGCAACCAAAATATTTTGCAACTTTTTCTTTTGAGGCAAATACATTTGCAGCAACTTTATTTTTGCTCTCCTTAATATTTTCAAACATTATGCTCTTATCATTCGCAGAGTAAATTATTCCACTTGCTTCTAAGTTTTTTGAAACGGGTTTAGTTATTGTATAATCTGTTTTTTCTACAAATTCTCTAAAACTCATAATGTTTCACCTTTCAAAATTAAATTAAATAAAGAACGTTAGTTCTTCTCCCATCTATTAAATGTATTATTCTTTACTCCTAATAAGTCTAACGCTTTACCTACAATAAAGGCTTCTAAGTCTTTTATTTTCTTTGGTTTGTGGTAGAATGCAGGGGAGAGCGGGAATATTATTGCTCCGTAGAGAGATAATTTCCAAAGGTTTTCTAATGTAGGCCCGCTAAGAGGAGTTTCGCGTAATCCAATTACAAGTATTTTTTTAGTTTTGAGCATATTATCAGCGCATCTAGAAATTAAAGTGCTTGTGTGTGCGTGAAGTATTTCTGAAACTGTTTTTATTGAAGAGGGAATAATTATCATTCCATCAACCAAAAATGAGCTTGAAGAAATGCTTGCAGCTAAATCATTATTTAAGTAAGTTTTAGAAACTAATTTTTTTAAATCAGAAACTTTTTTGTTGGTTTCTTCTTTTAATACTTCATTAGCCCATTCACTCACAATTAAATGAACTTCAATCTTTTTTGATTTTAATTCGCGGAGCAACGCCAAGGAGTAGTTCATTCCGCTTGCACCCGTTATTGCTACAATTAATTTCATAAGTTTCAACCAATCGTGGTTTTTGTAACTTCATATCCTGCTTGTTTAATTGCTTTAGCAACTTTTTCTTGTAAATCTTTTCCGGGAGTTAAGCAAATTACTAATCCACCTCTTCCTGTTCCAGTTATTTTTGCACCAAATGCTCCAGCACTAAGTGCAGCACTAATTATGTCTTCACTTTCTTTGCATGAAACATTTATCTGTCGCAAAAGAACTTGATTTTGATTCATTAGTTCGCCTATTTTTTTCAAATCATAATTTGTAATTGCTTTTTTTGCACTTTCTACCACTAAATTATAATTATCAAATATTTTTTGCATTGCACTAGGATCACTTTCTTTTTGAATTTTCACATCACCAACAACTTCTTTTGTTAGAGCTGTTTTTCCAGTGTTTCCCAAAACAATTTCAATTGGCTGTTTTATTTTCACTGGAGTTATTTGATTTTCTCCGCCGGAAATATTTTTCTTAAAATATAAAAATCCACCATATGTTGCAACAGTATTATCAATTCCGCTTGGAGTTCCGCTCCCAGCAGTTTCTCCTTCAAATGCAGCTTTATTTATCTGATAATCATTCCAATTCATTTTGTATTCATCATTTATTGCTCGCGCGATTGCTACGGCACAAGCTGAACTTGCGCCTACGCCTGATGCACAAAATAAATTTCCGCTCAAAGTAATTTTTAATTTTTCAGGAACGTGCATATATTCAATTATTCTTCTAATAAGTGGTTCGTATTCTCCTTTTTTTTCTTCTTTGTATCCAGGTGTTGCTGGTCTGTTATCAATTAAATCGTAACCAATTTTTCCGTGTATTCTTTCAACTTGAGCAATAGTGGTGTCCCCAATTGCAGCGGGTATTCCTTCTAAACCATATACAACAAAATGTTCTCCTAACAAAATTGTTTTTCCAAATCCAATTCCTTTGCCCATTTTATTTCACCTTTAAAAAATTAATTTTATTTAATACTTTTCTTAAATTTAATTATTAATTTAATTAACTTTTACTTTGGTTGCTTTAAATCCCTTCCCAACCAAAGAAGCAATTATTTTGTCTTGGTGTTTGTCATTTTCACACAAAATCAAAACTCTTCCGCCCACCCCAGTTCCGGTTAATTTTGTTCCAAAGGCTCCTTCAAAATTTGCTATTCGTACTATTTGATCTATTTCTGGTGTTGATACTCCAAGTTGTTTTAAGAGTTCATTATTTTTGTTCATTAATTTTCCAATTTCTTCGACTCCTCCGAATTGGATTTCTTTTTTTACTTTTGAAACAATTGCTTTGTAATCAGAACAGAGTATGTCAAAATCTTTTGAATTTTTTTCTTTAAATTTTTTCACAAATTCGGTTGCTTCTGCTGTGGAGTGTTTCTCGCTACTTTCTACTAAAACAAAATAAAGGGCTTTACCGCATTTTATTGGGCGGGCAATATTTTTTCCACCAGTTAAATCTTTTTCAAAATAAATTGTTGTTCCATAAGTAGAACAAGTATTATCTATTCCGCTTGGAGTTATGTGTGTAATACATTCACTATTATGAGCCAGTTCATTTATTTTATCATCTTTCCAACTTTGGTCAAATAATACATTCATTGCTCTCGCCATTGCTACGCTTAGTGCACCTGAATAACCCATCCCCGCACCAGCTGGAAAATTTGAATTTATTATAAATTTAATTCCTTTTTTTGGCAAATATTCATCACTATCAAACATTGCGTGAAATATTTTGCATTTAATGTGGTTAGGATTTTCTTTCATCGAGATTTTTTCGCTAAATACTTTGTCATCAAATAAAACATCGTCAGAGTCTTTTACTTTTTGTGCTTCTACTTGCACAAATTTATCTATTCCTGCGGCTACTCCGGGCAATCCGTACACTACAAAGTGTTCTCCAAATAGTATTATTTTTGCATATCCTTTTCCAATAGTAGCCATTTTACAAATCACAACCTAAAAATAAATTAACAATCTCTTTTTAAAATAAAAGAGTTTTCTTTAAAAAAATAAATTAGTTAAATTCAAATTTTTGGGATAAATTTTGTTCCGTAGTGAATAATACCAGCATCTCCACTTTTATAAAATTTTCTAAAAACGACTTCTACTTCTAAACCTATTTTTAAATCACTATAATTGCAGTCAACTACTTGGCCGGTTATTCTTGCGCCTTCTGCTAAATCAATTATTGCAACGCAATATGCACCCATTGATTCGAACGCTTCGGGCCCTGAATGTACTTGTGTGAATGAAACTATTTTTCCTAAACCAGAGAATTGCATTTGTGCGTAATCTAAATTTCCGCAGTTACAAACACCTTTTTTTTCAAAATAGGTTGCACCACAACTTGTGCATTTGTACCCGCTTAGTTTATAGCGGTCATTGTAATTTCTCCATCGAATTATTGGGCTGTCTCTAAACATATTTTCACTTCACATTTTTTCAAATTTAATATCTTTTTCTTTTTACTAAGGGAGTATCCATTTCTTTATCTTCTCGCATTTTTTGTGCTAATTTATATCTTGGAACAAATTCAACATCTCCAATTTGTTCTACTAATCTTTTTGATTCAATTCTTCTTGCTGGTTCTTCAGCAACTTCTTTTTTTCCAAAAATATTTTTTATTCCTGATAATATTCCCATTTTTTCACACCCTTAAATACAATTTATTTCATTTCATCTTCTTAAAAACATGTACGCAAGCAGTTGCTCCACTTCCGCCAACGTTATAAGTTACACCAATCTCTGCATTTGGAACTTGTCTTTTTTCGCCTGCTCCTCTTAATTGTGTTACTGCTTCTACTGCTTGTTTTATTCCAGTAGCTGCTACAGGGTGCCCGCATGCTTTTAATCCACCTGAAGTATTTACTGGGTGTTTGCCGTCAAAGTAAGTTTGTTTTGAAGTGTAGAGTTGTGCAGCTTCTCCTCTTTTTGCAAAGCCAAGTGCTTCTACTGCATATATTTCTGCAATTGAAAAACAATCATGCACTTCTGCAAAATTAACATCTTTTGCAGTTATTCCTGCTTGTTTGTAGGCCATATTTGTTGCAAGTCTTCCTGCTTTTAATTCTAAAAGTGATTCTCTTCTTGCTAACGAAAGTGTATCTGTTGCTAACCCTGATGCAGTAATGTAAACTTCGCTGTTTAATTTTTTTGCAACTTTTTCATTAGCAATTATTATTGATGCTGCTCCGTCTGTAATTGGAGAGCAATCAAATAAAGTTAATGGATCTGCAACCATTGTTGCATTTATTACTGTATCAGTGGTTATTTCATTTTGAAATTGTGCGTATGAATTTCTTGCTCCGTGGTAGTGATTCTTTACAGATACTTCTGCTAGTACTTCTCTTGTTAATCCATATTCATTCATGTAAGCTTTTGCTAATAATGCATAAAGTCCAGGGAAAGTTAATCCAGTGAATCCTTCTAACTCTTCGTCTCCCGCTCCCATTAATGCGGTTGTAATTTGTTCTGTTGAAACATCAGTCATTTTTTCTACACCATTTACCATTACAATTTCTGCGCTTCCGCTTTCAATTGCGTGTATTCCTTGTCTTAATGCGAGCGAACCAGATGCACAAGCTCCTTCTACTCGAACGGAGGGAATATTTAAATTTAAATTTTCGCTGGCCATTGCTCCAACTTGCAATTGCCCACTTGCAATTCCGCCAATCATGTTTCCGGTATACATCGCATCAATTTGTTTTGCAACAATTTTTGAATCATTTAATGCACGTAATTGCGAATCAAGTAGTAAGTCCCTTAACCCTTGGTCCCACCTCTCGCCGAATTTAGTAATTCCAATTCCTAATACTCCGATTTTCATTAATCCACCTTTTTATTTTTTAATTTTCATTTTTTTTAAATTTTGTTTCTTTAACTTTCATTTTTTTTAAATTTTATTTCTTTAACTTTCATTTTTTTTAAATTTTGTTTCTTTTTAACTTTCATTTTTTTAAATTTTATTTTTTTTTAACTTTTGTTTCTTTTTTATTTTCACTTCTCTTAAATTTATTTTTGAATAACAAATCCTTTAAACATTGTCTCTGCTTTTTTTGCTGCAAGTTCTAAGCGAATTAATTCAACTGGTTTTCCGGCTTCTTTTACTCTTAACAAAATAATTTTTGTCGCATCCGCTGGATTAATAGGTCGCGCCCCATCAATAATTTTTTTGCTCCTCACTTGGTCAGGAGTAATTATTCTTTCTTTAGATTTTGTCACACCAGCAGCATTAACAGTTCTAGTAAATATTCTTATTTGATTATTACTCATTAAAGCAGTAGTAACATTTTCTGTAGCAGGGAGTCTAGCGCCAGCCCCTCTTGATATAAATTTAGCTTTTTCAAATTTTGGGTTTCCCCTAGAAATTAATGATTTTAGATTTAATTTTTGTCCAAAAGCTTTGTTAGATGCATGCAGTTCTTTTTTTGATGGATTTGAATCTTCAATATTAAGTATTTTTCCAGATATTGTTGTTTTATCAAGTATGCACCCTGAATAAGATGAAAGAAAAATTTCTCCTTTTTTATTTACTGATAAATAAGGATAATTTTTTGCTAAAGTTGTAATTGATTTTCGAAGAGTTGGATCTCTAGCCATTTCTATTGAAAGAGTTTGTCCAATTAAATCAAGTTTTGAACGTAGTGCTCTTCTTGATTGCAAATAATCAGAACCAACTCTTACACCCAAAACAGTAAATAACACCCCAAGCGCTTTATGAACTTTAAAATCTTCTATCATGGATTTGGTTCTTGCTGCAATCTGACCAAAATAAGCATTTCTCCAAAGCCCTCTTCTTGCTTTATTATAAGCTAATTTTGC
>CAZSDT010000030.1:7374-8047 GCA_964605745.1 uncultured archaeon
GAGCAACTGTACGATAATTTAACTGATTGAACTGATCCGAAAGTGCTGCCGCTTCCATGTTTGAGCGACAAAACACAAGGCCTTTTACTCTGTCACCAAAATATCCATAGAACTCTATTTGCTTTATTCTAAGCAGACTTAGTAAATTATAAGCTTTCTGGAGTTGGGGTTGTACATTTAACTTTATCATAAATAGCTCGAGCTTCTCTTTCTGAAAATCCTTTAACTTCTCCCTTATAATTATTTTGAGCTTCTAATACTGAAGCAGGAAGTGCTACCCTTGAACTTAATTTTACTCGTGCCATAAAAATCCCTATTTTTATTAATTCCAAATTTCTACTGAAATTTCTCGTGCCATAAAAATTTCCTTTTAGTGTGTTTGCTCCATGTTTTTTGCATACTTTGGGTATGACAAATATTCTTTTCGTGTAATGTAATCATTTACTTTTCTTGCTTTGTTTTGTGCTGCAGTAATTTTTTCTGTTACTGTGAAAACAAATGAATCTGATCCAGATCCTGAACCATAGGAAGTTACTAAAATTTTGTCATTTGGTTTTGCAATATCTAAAACACTTGCAAGTCCCAGTATTGAAGAACCGGAGTAAGTGTTTCCAATTTTCGTTACAACTAATCCCGGAGCAAGTTGTTCTTTTGTTACACCAAATAATTTTGC
>CAZSDT010000030.1:8072-8371 GCA_964605745.1 uncultured archaeon
GGAAATTTTCCATTAGGCATGTGAAATACTACATATTTAAAATCGCTGATTTTCATTTTTGTTTTTTCAAGCATTCGTGTTGTTGCTCCAACTACGTGTTTAAAGTAAGCGGGTTCCCCTGTAAATCTTCCTGCGTGTGATGGATAGGGTTGTAGTGCTCTTCTCCAAAAATCAGGAGTGTCCGTTGTGAATGAACAAGTGTCATTTAGTATTGCAACTGACTGGGAGTTATCCCCAATAATAAATGCTGCTCCACCTGCTGCTGCACTATATTCAAGGACATTTCCAGCTTCGGCTTG
>CAZSDT010000031.1:0-8187 GCA_964605745.1 uncultured archaeon
TGGCAACTTGATGAATATGTTTTAGAAAATAATAAAAAAATATTTTTGTGCGGTGAGGGAAGATTAGTTAATTTAGCTGCTGCAGAGGGTCACCCTAGTGAAGTAATGGATTTATCCTTTTGCGGTCAAGCTTTAGCACTTGAATTTGGTGTAAAGAATAAAGGAAAGTTGGAGAATAAGGTTCATGTTCTTTTTGATGAAGTTGATGCAAAAATTGCGCAACTAAAATTAGAAGCTCTTGGTTTGCACATGGATGAATTAACCGAAGAGCAGAAAATGTATTTGGGTAGTTGGAAAGAAGGAACTTAAAATTTGGGTTTTTCGTTTTTTGAATAACTTTAAAAACCATTCAAAGGAAATTTTACTTAATAGATTAGTCAAACTATGGGGGATTAGTCTAGTGGTATGATTAGCGCTTTGGGAGCGTTAGGCGAGAGTCCAATTCTCTCATCCCCCATTTATTCTTATTTTCAAATTCTAATTTAGTTTTGCAATTTTTAGTAATTTTTTACTATTTTTTTCTACTTCGGTTTTGACCGAACTCTATAAATATTATTTTAAAGGGTTAAATCTAATTATTGATAGTTAATTCCTAATTAAGGAGGGAATAGTATGGATAAAAGTTGCGATTGTAAAAATCATATTTGGATGCCTATTCTTGCAGTTTTGGTTGTAGCAATTTTAATTGTTGTAGCCTTTAATGCAGGCAATGCTTCAAGTGATAGAGTAGTAGTAACAAGTGACTCTGCTCCTGATATTAAAACAATGAGTGTATCAGGTTCAGTAACTAAAATGGTTACTCCTGATAAAGTTGAAATAATTTTGAGTATAGAAACTCTTGATTTATTAGCAACAAAAAGTCAGGCGGACAATGCAGTAATAGCGGATAAAGTTAAATCAACTTTGGAATCATTAAGTTCAGTTCAAGCGCAAGTAAAAACAATTTCTTACTCGGTGAATGAAGATTTTGAATGGAATGATTATTCAAAAAAATCAGTTTCAATTGGTTATAGAACAGTTAACCAAATTCAAGTTACTTTAAATGGCGCAGATATTTCTAGTGCAGGAAAAGTAATTGATTTAGCAGTTGGCGCAGGTGCTAATAGAGTATCAAGTATTTCTTTCGGTTTAAGTAAAGAAAAGGAACTTGAAGTAAGAAAAATTGCTCTAAATGAAGCAAGTGCAACAGCAAAAGCAAAAGCTGATTCAATAGCACAAGGATTGAATGTAACTTTGGGTAAAGTATATAGTGTAAGTGAAAACTCATTCTACTATACTCCATCAAATTACAGAAATGATTCTTTAGCTGTTGGTGAAGCTCTCAAAGCAGTAGATACTCCAATCACCGCAGGGGACGTTGAAGTAAATGCAAGTGTTGCAGTTCAATTCGAACTAAACTAATTATTTGATTTGTAAAGGGGAAATTCCCTTTGCAATAATCTTTTTTCTCACTTGGCAATGATTTAAATTAAGAATAAGTATGTATTTTAGTAATTATTTGGTGTGAAGTTTTGATGGTTTCTGATTCAAATCTCTTAAAGTGGTTTAGTAATCTTTCAAAAAAAAGTGTTGGTGAAGCCGGTGGAAAAGGAGCTTCTTTAGGAGAAATGACTCATGCAGGTATTCCAGTTCCTAATGGTTATGTAATTCTTTCTGCTTCTTTTGAAAAGTTCTTAGACTGTACCGATTTGAACGTTGAAATTGATTCTATTTTAGAAAAAGTAAATCACAAAGAAATGAGTTCAATTGAAAATGCTTCAGAAGAAATTAAAGCATTAATAATGAGTGCTAATATGCCAGTTGATATTGAAAAAGAAATTGTTAAAAATTTTAAAATTCTTAATTCAACTTTTGTTGCAGTTCGTTCAAGTGCAACTAGTGAAGATTCGTCAAGTGCAGCTTGGGCTGGGCAGTTAGATAGTTTTCTTAATACAAAAAATGATACTCTTTTGGAGAATGTAAAAAAATGTTGGGCTTCTTTATTCACTCCTCGAGCAATTTTTTATAGATTTGAAAAAGGTTTGCACAATACAAAGATTAGTGTTGCTGTTGTAGTTCAAAAAATGGTTAATTCAGAAATTAGCGGAATAGCTTTTTCAGTTCATCCAGTAACGCAAGATAGGAATCAATTAATTATCGAAGCTGGTTTGGGTTTGGGTGAAGCAATTGTTTCAGGACAAATTACTCCTGATTCTTATGTTATAGAAAAAGTCCCTCGAAGAATAATTGACAAAAATATTAGTGAACAAGAAAGAGGATTATTTAAAGTAGAAACTGGCGGAAGCGAGTGGAAAGAAAATATTTCTAGGGGAAAAGAACAAAAACTCACTGACAAACAAATAATGGAGTTAAGTGAAATAATTTTAGGAATAGAAAAGCATTATGGCTTTCCGTGTGATATTGAGTGGGCTTTTGAAGCAGGGAAATTTTTTATAGTTCAATCAAGACCCATTACAACGCTCACTGACAAATCAAATGACAAAGAAATGCCTAGTATAGTTAAATATAATAAAAAAGAAAATAATCAATTACCAAAAAAAGATAATAAAAAAGAAAATAAATTAAAAAATAATTCTTTTGAATGGGCAAAAAATTATTTGCAAAATAATTCTTTTGATGTTAAAGAAGCAAGAATTTCTATTCCTATGGTTGAAATAATGTTTTCGGCTTTTGGAAATGAAAATATTTTAGGTGATACTTATTCTCCAGTATTTATTCCATACAAAGGAGAAAAAGGAATGCAAATAATCCAAATTGAGAATTATAAAAATCTTGAAAGGCACTCTTGGGAAAAAGCAATACAAAATAGAAAAAAATTTATTAAAATATTAATAGGTGCTACAAAAATACAAAAACAGATTGACAAAATGTTTCTAACTCCGCAGGAATTAAAAAAAGCAAAAAAAGAAGAAATTTTAACTTATTATAATAATCTTACCAATTTAATGAAAAAGTGGTGGAAGTATGGTTCAATTGGAGAAGATAAAGGTCTAGTTGTTGAAGAAAAAATTGTCCCTCTATTAATGAAAAATCATAATATTAATGAAGCAGAAGCTTTGGAATATGCCTCCGATATGACTTTGCCTCTCAAATTGTCAGTTTTTAGTAAAGAAAGAATTGCTTTTTTAGATTTATGCATAAAAGCAAAAATTAATCCAAAACTTATTGAGAAAAAAGACAAGAAATATTTTGCTAAACTTTTAAATTATTCAAAAAAATATTTCTACGCGAGAACAAGTTTTTATGAAACAATAAACCTTGAGTGCGAAAACCTAATAAAAATAATAAAAGAAACAAATTCAAAAACAACTCTTGATTCTCTTAAAGGAGAAATGGAAAAACTTTCAAATAGCATTAACCATTTAAAAGAAAAACAAAAAGCACACAAAAAGAAACTAATTCCTACAAAAGAAGAAGAGAATTATTTGTGGTACTTTAAGTTAATGCATATTTGGATGGATGAAAGAAAAGTAAATATGATTAAACAGGTGGGCTATTTCTTCAATCTATTGCAAGAAATAACTAATAGAAAAAAAATTTCTTACAATAATATTTCTCTTTTAACCCTTGAGGAATTAAGAGATTTAATTTCAGGAAAAGAATTTAATTTTACAGAAATTGATAAAAGAAGAGAAGGTTTATTTTTCATTTATAATAAAAATGAAGTATTAAGATTTTACAAAAAAGAAGCGATTGAATTAATAGATGCAATTCCAAACAAAGCCGATTCAAAAGAATCTTTGCGTGGTGCAATTGCTTGTAAGGGGAATGGGGAAAAAATAAAAGGAAGAGTTCGAATAGTTCATAATCCTTCAAAAGACATTTTTAATGAAGGCGAAATTTTAGTAACAACCATGACTCGTCCAGAGTTTGTGCCAATAATGAAGAGTGCGCTAGCAATCATAACTGATGAGGGGGGTTTGACTAGTCACGCAGCAATAGTATCAAGAGAACTTGGGGTGCCGTGCATAATAGGAACTAAAATTGCAACTAAAGTTCTTCATGACGGAGATTTAGTAGAAGTAGATGCTAATACAGGTTTAGTAAGAGTTATTAGTAGTTTGAAGGTTTAGTCCTTTTGAAAACTTTTAAAACCCCATTGGAGTACTATTTTTGTATTAATTGAATGATTTTTATGGCAGAACAAATAAAATTACCTGATTACAAAAATCAGCCTAGTGAATGGTATACCGAAATTATAAAAGAAGCCCAGCTTGCGGATATTCGTTACGGAGTTAAGGGTTGTTTAGTTTTTCAACCTTGGAGTGTTGAAGCCATGGAGTTAATGTATGATTTCATGGAAAAGGATTTAAAAAAAAGAGGGCATAAAAATTATTGGTTTCCAACTTTGATTCCTGAAAGTTATTTTTACAAAGAAGCTGAGCATATTGAAGGATTTTCTCCTGAAGTTTTTTGGGTAGAAAAAGGCGGAACTGATAAGTTAGAAGAAAAGTTAGCATTAAGACCAACTAGTGAAACTGCTTTTTACACAATGTTTGGATTATGGATTCGCTCTCATAATGATTTGCCTTTTAGAACTTACCAAAGAGCAAATGTTTTTCGTTATGAATCAAAAGCAACTAGACCATTTTTGCGGAGTAGAGAATTTCATTGGATTGAAACGCATTGTGCTTTTGCTACTGAAGAAGAAGCATTCCAAAATGTTTTGGATGATATGGAGACAACAAAAAGAATTGTTTTTGGGGTGTATGGTGTTCCTACAATTGTATTTGAAAGACCTGCGTGGGATAAATTTGCAGGTGCGAGTAGAACTTTTGGGGCAGATGCAATTACTCCAAGTGGCAGAGTAGTTCAACAGCCAAGCACACACATGATTAATCAGCATTTTGCAAAATCATTTGGGGTAAAATATACTGATAAGGATGAAAAAGAAAAAACTCCTTTTACTACTTGTTATGGTCCTGCTATTTCAAGAATTTTTGCTTCAGTAATACTTACTCACGGGGATAATAAAGGATTAAAATTTCCTTTTGAAATTGCTCCTAAACAAATAATAATTATCCCAATAATGGCTGAGAAAGAGCCTAAGGTTTTAGAAAAAGCAAAAGAGATTTACAACAAATTAGAGGAAGCAAATTTTAGAGTGGAAATTGATGCAAGCGATAAAAGACCCGGAGAGAAATATTATTTTTGGGAAATGAAGGGAGTTCCATTAAGAATTGAAGTTGGTCCAAGGGATTTAGCTGCAAATAAATTAATGCTTTATAGAAGAGATAATGAAACCAAAGTTGCAATTGATGAAAAAGATTTGTTAAGTGAAGTTGCAAAAAATGGTAAAGAATTGAGTGAGAATTTAAAAAATAAAGCAAGTTTGAGTTTTGAAGGATTGATTAAGGATGTTGAGTCTATTGAGGAAATTAAATCAATTGTTGGTACAGGGATTGCAAGAGCAAATTTTTGTTCAGTAGAAAGTGATGGAGAAGCTTGTGCAAAAATAATAGAAAAGGAAACAGGCGGGAAGATAAGAGGAGTAAGAATTGATTTGAAGGATAAATTAATTGGAAAAGGTATTTGTGTTGCTTGTGGAAAAAAAGCAACTAAAGTAGTTTACATTGCAAAAGATTACTGATTTTTAAATTTTCTTATTTTGTTTCAATTGCAATCATATTTCTAAGTGTAACTTGTGAAATTGATTTTTGCGGTAGTCTTTTACTAACCTCCAACAATTCCAATCCTAAAACATCATTATTTTTATCTAAATCAATTATTGTGTGTTCATTAATTTTTTTGTTTTTAAAAAAAACTCCTTTTTTGAGTTTTATGTAAACCGCATCGGCTTCTTTGTCATAATTTATATCCATAACTATACTCAATATGCTGTTATTACTATTAAATTGTTTTCTTTGCGTTCAAAAACAATTTCAATTACTCCTCTAGGGGTGATTTTTTGGCAATAATGTTTATTCTCTATTTTTTGTAATTTATAAGGATTATACAAACAATCTATTATTTCTTCCTTAGTAATGTTTCTTTCTTTTGCTCTTTGTTCAGCATGAATTGTAAATATAACATTCATTTTATAAAATAATTAATTTGAGTTTATAAACAAATTAGTAGTTTTCGTCTTTTGTCGAAGGAATAATTATATTTTTTGTTCCCAAATTTCTATGTTGGAGTCATCAATAATTTTGTCGTGCATTCTTACAAATTCAAAATTAGTTTTTTCATAAAGTTTTTTTGCATTAATATTTTCTTCTTTTACTAGCAGAAATATTTTTTGTATTTTCTTGTGCTTGCAATCATTTATTGTTTGTGCAATTAGTGCTTTTGCAATTCCTTGATCTCTCCAAGCATCTTCAACAAATATTGCATTCAATCTGGCTTCATGTTTTAATAGAAAAAATTCGGTTTCGCAGAACCCCACTTGAATATTTCCTTGTCTTGCAATTAGAATATTAAAATTAGGATTTTTTATTTTATCAATTATTTTTCCTTTGTTTAAATCAATATAAGAAAATTCAACTTTTATTATTGCATCAATCCACTGAGCATCTTCTTTTTTTGCCAAAGTTATGTTCACAGTTTCATCACTTTCTGTCTGTTGCATTTTTCAAATATTCATTTATTTCATTTTCGCTTACCGCGCATCCATTGAATTTTGCAGAATATAGTGCTGCTTCTAGTTCTAATTTTCCGTGTGCTAATTCGTGGTCAAATAAATCTTGTTCAAAAGCAAGTGCGATAATATCAACACTTCTAAACATTAGTAAATTTGGAAACATTCCTCTTATTGTATCTAAATTTTCTTGATTTATCCTCACTGCTTCATCTTGTCTTCTTTCCAAAACCTGTTTTAACCTAGCTGGATTTTCAATTAATGCTCTTGTTGTTCTTTCATCAATAAACATTGCTTTTGCTCCATATATTTTTGCTAAAGCAAGTGCTTCTGCTTCTCCTGCTTGAATTATTGTTAAAGGCCCGTGTTGGGTAAAAAATATATGATTTGCGATTCTTAGTATTTTTTCCATTTCAAAACTTACTTGCGAATCTTTTGGAATTGTTTTTACAATTTGCTCACTAATAGCATATTTTATTCTTGCTGCGTTTAGTGCAAATCTTTTGTTTCCAATTGGGTTCCAAACACTTTCTTGTGCAATTGTGCTTGAAATCATTAAATCAAATTTGTTCGCTCTTACAAAATTTTTAAATACGTTCATCAAACAAGTTCCAGATAATGTAATCATTGTTCCTGAATCAATAACTGCTTTAATGCTCATTTTTTTTCACCATAGTATTGTTGATTTTCAATTATTTTTTTTAATTCTTTTACTCTTTCGGAAATATTTTTTATTTCAGCTTCTTCATCATGCATTGTTGTTGAGCCTATATATGATTGTACTTCTTTTTTATCTGCTCCAGTTAAATCTGCTGCTTGTGCAATACTTAGTCCGTACGAATAAGCTAGTGATGCTTCTTTGATTTTTGCTTTTTCATAAATTCCCATTGCATAATTGCCTAATTCGGCATCAATTTTTGTAATGTGATGTATTACTTTTTTTAAAGATTCTAAAAATATTTTTGTATCATTTGCTTTAACAGCAATTATAGCATTTTTCAAATCTTCTTTTACAGTTTGTTTTAATCTTCCCCACTGCATGCTGTTGACAAAGTGTTGTTTTGATTCTATTTTGTGCAAAGCGTATGCAATTACTCCAAGTTCAGCTTTTGCATAATCATTTCCCATTGCTGCTTCTCTAATTAGTCTTGAACTCATTCCTCTTAAATCAAAAACTTTTTTTTCATCAAATAATCTTAGTACTTCTTCAATATCAAAACTTAATGGTTTCATGTCAAAAACAAGGAGTTTTTGATATTTAATAATTGCTCTATTACATTTTTTGGTGTTTATTTAAATAAAATGGATAAAAACCTTATTTTATTTGTCCATTTTGTATCATGAAAAATTAATTATTAATTTAAGTTTTTTTTGGTTTGATTTTTCATTAGATTGTTTTTTAAGTAGAAACGAATAAATGGTTGTTGTGGTGTAAGTGAAGATTTTAATCCCATTACTTTCAGGCAGAGAAAATGACAAAGAATTTATTGACTCAATTGAAAAAGATGTAAAAGAAGTTGTGATTTTGCAGATTGTTGATAAGCAATTTCTTCCAAAAGCCGGTTCTGCAATCGCAGAAGTTCGCCAGTTTAGAATTGTTGCTAATGCTT
>CAZSDT010000032.1:0-8126 GCA_964605745.1 uncultured archaeon
TTAATTTTTTGGTTGTTATATTCCAAAATAGCTGCTGCTCCATAAATAGGAACTACTGCATTAACTCCTCTTACTGCTTCAAGAGTTGAAATATCTCCTTGGGTTAAAACTACTCTTGAAAATCCTCCTGCATTTGCTCCAGGGATAACAAAAATAGTATTAGAACCAAGACTTTGGAATTGTTGCTCAACAGCAACATTAAGTCCTTGTCCAATCGAAAGAAGACTTACTATTGCAGCAATTCCAATAATTACGCCAATAAGCGTAAGTACAGTTCGCATTCCAGCTCTGCGTAAATTCTTTATAGAATTCTCTAAAACATCAATATCAAATTGCATAAAAATAAAATGATAATTTATAAAATAAATAATTTATTTAAAAAATTTTTTATGTTTGAACTATTTTTTTATGTTTAATCCATTTTTTTATATTCAACTTATTTTTTTTGTTTTTTTTTTTTTTCAAAAATTATTGGATTTGGCAAACTTTTTTTCCATCGCCTTTTGAGCCAACAATTTGTCCATCCCGAATTAATATTTTTCTTTCAGCTTGTTTTCCTACACTCTCATCGTGAGTAACAACAATAATTGTTCTTTTTTCTTTTTTGTGCAAATCGTTTAATATCTCCATTACTTTTACTCCTGATTTAGAATCAAGGTTTCCAGTTGGTTCATCAGCAACAATAATGCTTGGATTCATTGCAAGTGCACGTGCTATTGCAACTCTTTGTTTTTGTCCCCCAGATAATTGATTAGGTCTGTTTTGCATTCGGTCGCTTAATCCAACAGATTCTAATAATTTTCTTGCTCGCGGTTCTCGCTCTATTCTTGGGACTCCATTAATCCACATTGGTTCAATAACATTTTCTAGAGCAGTTAATTTAGGCATTAAATTAAATGTCTGAAAAATAAATCCGATTTTTTTTCCTCTGAATGAAGCAAGTTCGGAATTAGTCATTTTAGTTGTTTCTACCCCTTGGATAAAAATTTTTCCGGTAGTTGGCTTCATCATTGTTGTAATAGCATCAAGAAGAGTGGTTTTTCCAGAACCGCTTGGGCCCATAATTGAAACATATTCATTTTCATAAATATCTAAATCAATGCAATCAAGTGCTTTAATTTGGATATCTCCTAAACCATAAATTTTTGAAACCCCTTTTAGGCTAATTACTTTTTTTCCTTTTTTTTCAACCATTTTTTTTCAACTCTTTAAATTTTAATTAAATTATTAAGAATAAATTAAAGACTTTTTGCTTTTAAATATACGTTTGTTCTTTTAAAATTAAAATTTTTAGTAGTTAATAGTAAAAATAATTTAGGGAATTACTCTTTTAGCAATTCTTCAATTATTCTTTCAAATTCTGCTTTCTCGGCATTAAGATCTTTTTGTGTTTCAAATTGATTTCCAATCCGGTAATATTTGCACCCGAAAACAAAAGCAGGTACGTTGGTATTTGGGCTGAATTCATTAAATATTGCTTCTTCTGTTTTAGGCAAAGTTCCTTCAATAATGTTAGTGGTTAATTTGTCATCAACGCCAACTAAAGTTCCTTCATTATTGATGATCCACTCCCAATGATAAGCAATAATTTTGTTTTGATCTACATATTTTTTTATAACAGAATCAAATGCTGGTTTTACCCAAATACAATGCGGACAAATATTTGTGGAATACATTCTAATAATAGCCTTTCCTTCCAATTTACAAATTGAATTTCCTTCTATTGACTGAAATGCATTTTCATTTGAAGGGGGAGCAGTGCAACCCAGTAGTCCTAAAATTAGTGTTAAAATAAGTATTGCTACAAATATTTTAATTAAATTATTTTTACTATTCATAATTTCACTTCGTTTCTTATTCTATTATTCTCTGAATGCAAATTTCTTTAAAGTCTTCTTTTGAACTTTTAAAGCATGTTCGATTAATTTTTTTAATGCTTTAATTGCATTAACCATTGGCCAAGAAGCAAAGAAACAAAATATCAAAAATGCTGTGATTTGTCTGCTATATAAAATTGGTATTCCTATTCTTGGAATTGCTTCATAAAATAAAATTGATATCCAAACAAAGCAAAGGACAACTAATAAATTTCCAACGAATTTTTTTAAGTACTCTTTTGTTTCATCAGTATGTTCTTGTATAATCACGTTTTGTTTTGGGGAAGTTCCGATTGTAGGAAGTAAAGAAAATATTTTTTCATGTAAGTGTCTTAGATTGTAAACTGGTTGGAAAATTATTACTGTTACTAAAATTAATAAAAATGCCAGTGAAGATATTAATGCCCCTTCTGTTCCGCTTAATTCATTTATTGAACTTCTTGAAATAATTATTACAAATTCTCCCAAGGGAATAAGCATTATTGCCATTAGTGAAGAATCTTCTCGACTAAGTCCAAATGGTGCTCCGAATACGTGAAGTACAATCCCATTAACCAACACAATTCCAAAAGAAACAGCCACTGCAATTCCTGCAATAAAAAATAAAGTAGTTAACTCAGGTACTTGAATTAAATTTGTTTCAGTATTAAAAAAAATCATTGTTCCAAATGTTACAAAGAAAAATACTAACATGAAATCTCGTAAGAAACTTACATCATTTTTTATTCTTGTTCCGTATTTGGTTTCTGCTAAAGCAAAACCTGCAAAGTATGCTCCTAGAGCGCTTGATAAACCAAGGAAAGTTCCCAAAGTTGCAACAATTAAACCAATTCCAAGCGCAAATAAAGTTATTTCTGTGTGTCCAAATCCGTTTGTTTCAAGCCATTGTTCAACTTGTTTTGATAATTTTGAAACTGCAAAAAATGCTGTTACTGCAAATACTGCTGCTGCTAATCCGAGTTGAATTGGATCCGTTCCGCTTGGAGCTGAAAAACTAGTTAAGAATACTAGTAAAACTATTCCTAAAAAATCCTGTAAAATTAGAATTGAAATTGCTAATTTTACTGCGTTATTTTTAATTATTCCTTTATCAAGCGCGAATTTTGCTACAATTGCTGTGCTTGTTGAAAAAGCCATCATTCCTACTACAACTGAAAAAACAAAAGAAAATCCAGATAAATATGCAACTAAAAAACCCATTCCCACTAAACCCGCCATGTCCAATAAAGCAAGTCCAATTGAAGTGCTTCCTGCTTTTAAAAAATCTTTTAATGACATTTCAAGTCCTAAAAAAAACAAAAGAATAAACAATCCAAGTTCTCCAAAACCAACAACAAGCGGATCTGATGGATTAAGAAAATTAAAAAACATTGGGCCCAAAATGAATCCTGCTAAAATATAGCCTATTACAGAATTTTGTCCAGATTTTTTTACTATAAAACTAATACTAATTGCTAATACCATTATTATTCCAATTGATGTTAATGGCAAAACTTCTGTAACCATGTAATGACGAGGGGAAAGGAGAATAAAAAGCTTGCTTTTTTTGACTTTGAACAAGAAAGGTTTTATACTCTACTTCTTTCTTTTTCTTTTGACTATGGTTGAATTTTATTGTTCTTGGTGCAAAGGGTTGCCTGATTCAAAAAAAGCTCTTAGTATTTTAAAAGATTCAAATGAATTTAGTGGAATTGAATTAAGTAACACTTCGGAAGATATTGAAAAAATTATTTCTTCTGGATTAAAAGCAAGTATCCACAATCCTTCAAGATTTTTTAAAATCTCTCTTGATAGTTCAAATTTTATTCCTACAATTGTAGAAAATCCTTCTATTGTTAATTCTTGTAAAAAATCTTCTCTTCCTTTTGTGAGTTTTCACGCAGGACAATCGGTTTGGTTTTCAAAAACATTGCCTAAAGAAATAATTTTATCTAATACTAGAAAAAGTTTGCGTTTTTTAGATCACGAGTTAGATAAAAGAATTTTATTTGAAATGATTTATCCTTCTTGCGAAAACATTTTTGCTTCGAAAATTGATAAAGAGAATATGCTGTATTGTTCAAGTATTGAATATATGCAAGACATTTTATCCTCTACAAATGCAGGGGTTTTGCTGGATGTGTCTCACACTTTGATTTCTGCTTCATCAAGAATAAAACTAGCTGATTATAAGGGCGGTGTGAAAGATTATTTTTTGGATGTTTTAAATGCTGTTTCAAGAAATATTTTTGAGTTGCATGTAAATTGTCCTCAATTTATTAAAAATGAAGGTTTTGTGGATAAACATTTTGTATTAAAGTCTAGTGGGTTAGAATCAAAAACAGTATTTGACTGTACTGAAGAAACAATAGCAGTTTCTCCAAACTTGAAAATGATTACTCTTGAAATTGAACCAATGCTTGAACCAATAGAACATGCAAAAATAATGGTAAAACAAGCAAAATTAGTTAAAAAGAAATTAAATTTATAAATTAGTTTTTTTTAATAAGTTTCTTTTTTAGAAATCTTTTTTTATTTTTTAAAATCAGCTTTATTAGATTTGTTTCTTGGAGAAACTTATCTCCAAGAATAATCTAAATATTATCAAAAAGAATTTACTTCTTTCCTGACAATTTGTTTTTCTTTATGTAAGCCCAAAGTTTCTTTGTCATTTCACTTGGTGTTACATCGCCTGCGCCGAATACATCTTCAACAGTATCTGTTTTACCTTTGAAGCTAATACAATATCCGCCGAATGCTTTCTTTTTTGGTTTTCCTTTAACTGCGTCTAATAATCCCATCGTTAACCCCTCCGGGTACTTTCTAGACTTTTACGTCTTGAATACAATAAAATATCCTAGTATATAAACACTTACCTTAAAACACTCAAAATTACCTCTAAAAAAGCATTTTTTGCTCTAAAAAATAGATTTACTTAAAATAAAATAAATTCTAATTATTGATTTTTTTATAATAAGTTTATTGAATCTTTACTAATTATTTATTTCTTTTGAATATTTTTTTGCCATTCTATTATTTTTCTAATAAATATTTTAATTTTCCCATTTTACATTTTTATCACCTTTGGTAAATTAATTATTTATTTTTCTCATAAATTAATTCTTTTCTTTATGCTGCAGTCAATTCCAAATCCGCTCCTGCATTAGCTGAAACAGCCGCCGTAATCACCTCCAATCCAATTAATTCAATTTCATCATCCATGCAAAACATCTCTAATTAACCTTGCATCATTTGCTTCTTTTAAAGGTTAATTAGGTTATAATGTAATATTATGCACAGGTTATTTGTTTATTGTGTTATTTAAGTGTAATTAAGAAGTTCTTTAGTGTTTTTTATGCCTAGTTGTTAATATTTTTGTATTTGATTAATTTTTTTAGTAACTTTTTAACTGGGCTAAGATTAATAAAGGAGTTTTGATGTAAATCTATTTGTAGGCCTTTATATAAACCAAGAAATAATATTAAAAAAAATACTACTTCAAAAGGTAAAGTTCTTGCAAGAGTTGGAATAGGGGCAGCAGTAGTTGCTACAGCCCTTTCTTTTATTGGAAAGTCAATGGAAAGATCAAAGTTAGATCAGTTAGCAAGAGCTAGTGAATCAAGAGAAAAAAGTGCTATGTCTTCTAAAGCATTTTCTAGAGAAGCACTTTATACAAGTTCTTACCCTCGAGTTACTGAAGCTCAAACAATTAAAGAGCAGAAAGAAATTAGAAGAATATTGAGGCTTAAACCAACTAATGAAATTGATCGAAGAGTGGAATCGAATATTCTAAAAATTGCTAAAAATACAGGTGTTTCTCCAAGACGTACTTTGCGAACAATTGCTAGATCAAGTGGAAGATCAAGTGCTTTAAATGGTAAAATTAATGCATTTATGGCTGATTTAAAGTCCTCTGAACGTAGTGGGGATACTCGAAGAGCTAAGTATGTTTTTAACCAATTAGAAGAATTAATGAGAATTCAAGCTATTTTGGAAGAAGTTGAAAAAATGCCTCCTGCTTCTTCTGAAGAACTTCGTAATAGAATAAAAGGATATTAAAAAATAATATTTTTAATCATTTTTTTATTAGATTAATTTCTTTCACTTTCTTTAATTATGCATTTTTCATTTTCAAATTCAATTCCATTTTCTTCGCAGAACTTGATCACTTCTTTATCAAAACTTCCAACTTGAAACCAAAATAAACTTTTTCTTGCAAAGTTTTTTTCTAATATATCTAACGTAATTATTGGGGGAACAACAAAAACCACTATATCAATTTTTTCTTTCAATTCATTAAGTTCTTTATAACAATTAAAACCCAAAATTTCTTTTTCTTTTGGATTAATTGGAAAAATATTTTTGGTTCTTTTGCTTAATGCTTGCATTACTTTAAATCCATATTTTTTTGGATTATTTGAAGCTCCTACTACTGCAAAACTTTTTTTCTCAAAATCCATAAAAAAAATGTTAGTCTGTTCTACTTAAAACCCTTTTGACACTCAAATTTGGTACTAAAAATTGATATTATGCAAAAAAATGTTATTCTATTATTTGATTCTTTACGCGATCCTAGAGATTTGGCGCAAATGATTCATCTTGGCCTTGCTGCGGGGGTGAGCATTGAATTAACTGGGTCTTCTTTGCCAATAAATCACCCTAAAGTAATTGGGATACTTGATTCTTGGATCCCAGGGTTTAAGAAAAAACAACTCTTAGGGCACGTTTCATTCCACCCTGAATTTGGTAAAAGAATAGGTTCGTTAAAAAAACAGGGTTATTCTATAATAGGGACTTCTTCTCATACTGGAACAAAAAACCTATTTACATTTGATTTATCAAGCGGAAAACATGCAATAGTATTTGGTACAGAAACAACAGGCTTGAATAAGGACAAACAAAATCTGATGGATGCTATGCTTGCGGTGCCAATGACTGCTCCAACAAGTTTCTTTACTTTGAGTGCAATTGCGCCAGTATTTTGCTTTGAAGCAATGCGACAAAAAAAATTAATTTAATTTATTTATACGTCGGCAAACTACTCTCTACTTTGTTTTTAAAGCCTCAAAACCTGTTTCTCTTGGAAAGGTGTTTTTTATACAAGTGGATTGGAGATTAAAACAAAATAACAAATTGAATGTAATTAATTTTAGTACAAAAAGTGAAAGCAAAAAGCATTACTTAAGAAAAT
Organism: uncultured archaeon; assembly: GCA_964605745.1. Lineage (GTDB taxonomy): Archaea > Iainarchaeota > Iainarchaeia > Iainarchaeales > JAAZKV01 > JAAZKV01. The sequence goes on from CAZSDT010000032.1 coordinate 7,048, forward strand.
CTGAAGTGTGCTATTTTCTTAAACTTCTTAATGAACCTTTTTGGACAGAGGCAAGAATTAATGTTGAAAGTAGAGCAGATATTTATTTGCCCGAAAAATCAGTTGCTATTGAAATACTTGAAACTGAAAAACTAAATAGCCTTGAAGAAAAAGCAAAAAAATATGGTTGTAGAATTATTGGGATTAATACTCATCAAGAACTAGATATTGATTTTATTGAAAAAGCAATAAACTAAAAAAAATTATTGAATTAATTTTTGTTTTTAGTTAAATTCTAAATCTTAATAAATCAATTGGATTTAAAATTAAATAATAAAATGCAGAGGTGGCAGAGAATGGCAGCCTTTTCGCCTGTGGGCAAAAGGTTGGCGAAAAGCTATCGCGTGTCATGCTTTGCATGACACTAACTGAAATAATGCAGAGGTGGCAGAGTGGTCAAATGCGTACGCCTGGAAGCTTCAAGTGGAGCAGTAAGTAATCCATAGTCTTTTCTTTGGGCAACTTACACTTTCTTTTCTTTTAAGAAAAGAAAGGGCAGAAAGCGTATTCCTTCACAGGAGCCCGAGTTCAAATCCCGGCCTCTGCGTTTTTTATTTTAATTTTTCTAAACTCTTCTTTTAAAATCAGAGTAACCGAATTTCTTTATTAGTTTAAGTTTTCCTTTTGAATGCAAATAAATGGAAGGAAGATTTATTCCATTAAATGTAGTGTTTTTTACCATTGAATAAATTGCCATGTCTAAAAATATTAATTTTTGACAGATTTTTAGTTCTTCAGGAAAAGAATAATCTCCAATTACATCTCCAGATAAGCAAGTTACTCCTGCAAGTCTGTATTCATGTTTGTATTTACCAACTTTTCCTGCTCCAATAATTTCTGGAGTGTAAGGCATTGCCAATACATCCGGCATGTGTGTTTCTGCAGAAGTATTTAGTACAGCAATTTTTTTGCCATTATCAATTATATCAAGAACGGTGGCAACAAGTATTCCAGTATTCAATGCAACTGCTTCACCTGGTTCAAGATAAACTTCTACATTGTATTTCTTTTTAAAATTATTAATTAATTCGCAAAGCAAA
>CAZSDT010000033.1:0-8118 GCA_964605745.1 uncultured archaeon
ACAAAACAAAAATAAAATTAATGCTCCTCTTATCGCTATTCCTAAGACCACTGCAGTTGTTTGTACTGTAAGCAAAGCAATTATTGTAAGAGTTGTTGTAAGAATAATTCCTTGCCCTGCCTCAAGTCCATTAAATCCAGCAAGCATGTTGAATGCATTACTTGCACCAGTCACTCCAATTGGAATTACAATCAAAGAGTAAATTATTCCTAAATTTATGATTCCAAAAAATGGGATAAACATTGTTGTTTCTCCCGCAGCAATAGCCATTAGAGGAAGTGCTGCAATAATTGGGAACAAAGCATGTTGCCATTGTCTGATTCCTTTTTTCCATCCAATAATATCATCAATTAATCCCACAAAACAAATCATTGCAATTGTACAAAAACCAGCTAAGAGCAAACTCAAATTAATATTAATCAATCCTAAGTAAGTTGCAATAAAAATTGAAGTAAATACACTGAATGCAAATCCTAAAAAAACAACTACTCCTCCGAGTTCGGCAGTGGGTGGTTGAGAATATTTGTTCATATCCTTTCCAAAAAAACCTTGTTTGTGCATTCGTTTGATGAAAGGGGGCATTATTAGTAACACACAAATAATTGCAATTATTAGTGGTACAAATAGAGCAATCATAGTTAAGAATGAGATTTTTTTGTTTTTAAAGTAATTGGTATGTTCCTTTTGGTGTTTAGTTAGTTAATAAGTCTATTAGATTTTTTATTATATTTTCAAGGGTTTTGTTATTTATTGAACCTATTTTCATTATTATTAAATCTTGTTTTATTGGATTAATTTTGTCAATTCTTATTTTGCTTTCATAATATAAGTTTCCTTTTTCCAAGTTAGTTTGATTTATTGTTATGCAACATTCATTTTCTTTTAGGTTTGTTGTTAATGGGACTACAAGTATATCTTCATAGTTTTGGTTATATGTATCATTTGAAATTATTATTGCAGGTCTAGTTTTAGCTTCTTTTTGATTACTGAACAAGACAGGGACTAATATAATTTCTTTTTGTTTGGGTGCTTCTTTAAATAATTCTCCCATACTTCATCACTTTTATTATCCCAGACTTCTTTTAGTGATTCCATGCTATGTGCATAAATGTCACTAAAATCATCAGACATGTTTAGTTTGCCTTCCTTTAAAAGTTTTTGTAAAGTTTCGTCAATCGTCTTTGTATTATATTCGCTATTTTGAGTTAGTTTCTCAATTTTTTTTGTTAATTTTAATGTGCGCAACTTATTTTTTAAAAAATTTCTTGTCTCTTGTGACCAGTTGATTTCTTTATATTGTAATAATTCTTTTTTCAATTCCTGTGGTAAAGCTAAAGTCAAAGTTGTATTACTCATATCATACACTAAATACACTAATATTAGTGTGTTAATTTAAAGGTATGTTTTTAGCAGTTTATTGAGTTTTTTTTTTGCAAGATTGATTAGAACAAAAGAATCTATTATTTAGTAAGAGCTTTAAGAATTAGATTTATAATAATTAAATTATTTTTTTTTATTTTAAAATTTTGTAAACTTTAAGTCCGCCCTTGGAATAAACTTCACTATAATATTTATTTGTTTCGTCACTATTTGTAAATACTTTTGCAAAATTAGTATTATTCATTGCTTTGTTCAAAACTAATATTTGATCATTTGTTCTATAATAAAATACAGGATTTGTTCCATCCGGGAATGCATCTGGAGTAGATTTCCATTTTTGAGAAATTGCTAAGAATTGTTCTTTTGGGAGTACATTTCCGCTACAATTTACTGTAGTGTTGTTATCATTACAATTTAAAATATTATAACTTCCTACTGAATATTTATTTCGCACTGCACTTGGAGCTAATTTATCTAGATTATAATCTTCAAATGAAGGCATTGCTCCAATTAAATCACTTTCAAGTAAAATATAATCTGCCCCTATTTCTTGTGAAGCAATAGAATAAGCTAAGTTTGAATCAAGAGTAATAATGAATCTTGAGTATAATTGATTTGCTTCGCCAGAAGCATTTCTATTATCCGTAGAAAATCTTCTTTCAGTTGTAAGTGCCAAAACATGTCCTTCATTCCACCAGTTGAAGAACTTTGCATCAGTTGGAGTATTATTAATTATCCAATCCATTCTGTCAATTACGCCTTGATCCTGATTCGGGAAAGGAGAATAATCAGGTATAAATCTAGCAGTTGCTCCAACTCCAAGTATTGCAATGAATAATAATGCAAATATTGTAACTTTTGCCTCAAGTCCTTTTTCAAGTTTAAAATTCTTTAACATTTCAAAAATCATGAATGCAACAATTGCTGCGGCAGGGGCTATTCCTAATCCAAACACAAAAGTGAATTTTAATTTATACCATGCCATGAACAGAGTGACAATAACCCATGTCCAAAATAGTACTCCTGCATGTAAATCTTCTTTTTTAAATAAGAATAAACCTATTGGCAATAATATTAATGCTAACCAAGGTAAAACAATTAATGCATTATATTTTGTTCCAAAAAACGGATTTCCTACACTTTCTTCTCCAACCATTGAGCCAATACTATTTCTTCCCTCTCCATTATCATAAAATATATCTGATTGAGTTAAGAACATCGCAATTAATATGAAGAAAACTAGATATAATCCGAGTACTGTTACTATTCCAACTAGTTTTTTTGTTTCGTGGTCAAGGTTACTAATGTAGTATGCTAGGGCTGTGAAGAGTATCAATCCAATTACTAATAAACCTGTAATTACTACTGCATCTAAAGGGATAAATGAAGTAGCATAACCTGCAACAGAAAATAACCAAAATACTGGATCTTGACTGAAAGTATGTCCTCCCGCCAGGAATAATATTGAGAATAGTCCTAAGGAAAGTACTATTTTTGCAACAAATATCAATACTTCATTATGCTTAATATTTTCTTTTTTAGTAGAATAACTTGCAATATATATTAATGAAAATAATATGTAAGGGATTAGCACTGCTGGAATTAAGATATACATTCTCCAAGTCATTGACATTATTAGGAAAAATATTCCTGCTAAAATTGCATTGATGATATCACTTTTGTTAAGAGTTTTTGTTTTGACTGATTTAATAAAAAAGTAAAATCCTATAACCATCCATAAAAATCCTAATGAATTATCTCCCTGAGCTCCACTCATTGTTCTATAAACAAAAGCGGGGGTTATTGCTGTAACAAAAGCAGTGATTAGTGCAACTTTTTTATTATTAAAAACAACTTTTGCCAAAAAATACATTGCTACCGAAATAAGTGCCCCAAAAATTGCTGGAAAGAATTTAACTGTAAATAAAAGCAAATCTTTACTAAATGGTTGTCCTAAAGCAATAAGTCCGTACAAAGCTACACTCAAATACCAATAAACTGAAGGTGCTTGATTTCCAACCCCTCCTTCAACTTGGTAATAATTTAAATTATCAGGATTTGGGACCGAACCATCTCTTGCCAAATCAAGTATCATTCTTGCGTGGTAAGAAGCATCTGGTTCAAATAAATAATTGCCAGGGTATTTCATTAAATCAGATCTAACTCCAACAGCAATTACAAAAATAGCTATTAGCAAAATAATAATTACTCTATTATCAAAAAGATTTTGTCCTAAATTTGAAATTAAATTTTTTGCTTTTTCGCGATGACTCAAAATTAATCACTTGCTCTTGATTAAAGTAGAACTGAATGCTTTTTAAAAGAAACGAATTTGTTTGAAAATAGAAAATTAGCCAAGCTTTTTATTTGGATTATTGTTAGTTTTGGTATGGTTTTTAAAAAACTTAATTTTGCAACTGCAGGAATTCCCATAAGTACACAAAATCCTTCTACAATTGAAGGAATAAATCGAGTTAATGAGTTGGGTTTAAGTGGAATGGAATTAGAATTTGCTTATTCAATAAATGTGAAAAAAGAAGACGCGCCAGAAGTGAAACAAATAGCTATGAATAAAGAAGTTTTTTTGACTTGCCATGGTTCTTATTTTATTAATCTTAATGCACTTGAACGTCCAAAATTCCATGCATCTGTTTCTCGAGTAATTGCTTCGGCAAAAAGAGCAGAAGAATGTGGAGCCGTATCAATGACTTTCCACCCAGGCTTTTATATGAAAATGACACAAGAAGAAACATTTAAAAATATTAAAAAAGGTTTTGAAGAAATTGAGGAAAAATTAAAATTATCAAAAAATAAAATAATTATTCGTCCCGAAACAACCGGTAAAGTAACTCAGTTTGGTTCAATTGAAGAACTGCTCACTCTTTGCTCCCAATTAAACACTACTCTTCCGTGCATTGATTTTTCTCACTTGCACGCACGTTCAAACGGAAAATTTAATTCCTATGATGAATTTAGAAAAGTTTTGGAAGATAGTGAAAAAGCTTTAGGAAAAGATTTTTTAAAAAATATGCACGCTCACATTTCTGGGATAGAATATACTGCAAAAGGAGAAAGAAGACATTTAGTATTAAAAGAATCAGATTTTAAGTATCAAGAATTGCTTAAGGCACTAAAGGATATGGATTGTAGAGGAATAGTAATTTGTGAATCTCCAAATATTGAAGAAGACGCTCTTTTAATGAAAAAAACTTTTGAAGAAATTTAAAATAATTTTATTGATTTGATTTAATAGTTTTTTCTTAATAAATCATAAAATCCTTTCATTTCAGTTGGATCCGCAACTTTTAATACATCCAGTTCGGGTCCAAAAATTTCAGAGTAACGGTCTCTTCTTCTGATTAATTGAGTTACTCCGTCCTTATTTATTTTAATTATTGGAGCTAATTTTAAGTTATTAAAATTTGAACCCATTACAAAGCTATACGCTCCGCAATCCATTACAACAAGTAAATCTCCTTTCTCTAATTTAGGCATTTTTTGGCAAGTTGCAATAATATCAATGCAATCACACGTGCATCCAGTAATATCATATTTGTGTGTGCTTTTTGTTCTCATTTTATTTCCAGGAAGTATTTCATAATCACAATGGGATATTAAAACATCAGGGAACATTGAATAGCAAGATCCATCAGTTATTATCAAATCTTTAGCTTCCAATTTTTTATTACTAATAACGCTGAGTATTCCAATTCCTGCATTTGCAACAATTGATTTTCCTGGTTCAAAAATTAAAATTGGTGTTCCTAATCCTTTTTCTTTGCATAAATTTTTTAAGAAGGGAGTAAATTTTTCTCCAAATTCTTTTGGCGTAAAATATTTTCCCGGGCAATAAACCTTGGGTGCTTCAACAGGAAAACCTCCTCCAAAATCTAGCATTTGGATCAATAACCCATTTTGTTTTGCATACACAGCTAAATTAGTAATTTTTTTTGCTGCTAAAAAATATCCTTTAGAATTATATGAGTAAGATCCATGGAAGTGAAATCCTTTAAGATTAATCAAAGGACAATCCCTAATTTTATTAATAGCTTTTTTTGCATAAGTGAATGGTATTCCATATTGTTGTTTTTTCGTTGAAAATTTTCCATCCTTAATCATTGGATTAACTCTTAGCATTATTGGAACTGCTTTATTTACTTGCTTTCCTGCTTCAATTGCTGTTTCAAGTTCTTCTAAAGAATCAATAGTGATTGCCATTACTCCTACTTCAAGTGCGAATAAAATATCTTTTTTTGTTTTATACAAATTAGTGAAAGTTATTTGTTCTGGTTTAAAATCTGCCAATAATCCTAAAATTATTTCTCCAACACTGCTGGCATCAAAATCAAATCCTTCTTCTCTAATAATTCTTAATACTTCTAAATTAGAGTTGCATTTGCATGCATATTGTGGGCGAAAAGGTGCATAATCAAAACCTTTCTTAAAAGCTCTGCATTTTTCTCTTATTTCTTCTTCAACAAGAACATAAAGAGGAGAACCATATTTTTTTACTATTTGCTTTATGTTAACTCCTTCAATTAATAAATCTCCGTGAGTATCCTGACTCAAAAAGTGTTTCCAACGAGAATGTAGATATTGTCTAGGAATATTTTCTCGTGCATTCTTTTTTTTAGGAGTATGTTGGACAGTGAAGATTTTGTCTTGTTTTTGTAATTTGCTGAATTTGTGATTGGACGGTTGAATTATATTTTTTGAATTCTCGTCCATTTCTTTCCACCAGATTTCTAACTCTTTTTATTCCACTTTTATGCATTGTACAGGGCAAGCATTTGCTGCTTCTTTACTGCAACCAGCATCACTAACAACTTTAACAAATATTTTTCCTTCTTTTTTTGATCCAATTAATTCTGCTTTGTCTCCTTTAAATGCCCAGTCTTTAGGGCAAATAGCTGCGCATGCTCCACAACCAATGCAAGCATCTTGATCTTGAGTAATTCTTACCATTTTTTACACACCTCAAATATAACAAACTAAATACTACTTTTGTTTATAAAACTAATTGAAATAATTTTATTTTTTTATTCTTTATCTTTGCTAACTTCTTTTGCCATTATTGTTGCAATAATATACAACCAAATTAAATCAATAGTCTTTGCAATTGGAATTGCAATTAACATTTCAAGTCCACTACTTTGTGCAACAACCATTGAAGCGGGATTTAATACAAAAGAAACTATATTAGCTAAAGCTGAAAGAGGAACTAAATTAATTATTATTTTAGTATAAACTTCAGCAACTAAATAAGCTAAAATCAACCAGTACAATTTTTTCCAAGTTGGTTTAAAAAAATCTTTTATTTTCGTCATTTAATTTTCGCCTTTTTTCTCTTTAATTAAATATTTTATTAAATAAAAACCCACTTGTTTGGGTAAATCTTCTTTTCAGAAGAAAAAGAATAAACTTTGATTTGGAAATTTCTAAATCAATACAAGATTAAGCCTGCGGTCCAATTCCGCTTGGACCAAGTGAAATTGAAATTTCACGGGTCCCGCAAAACTTTGTTTTGCTTGGACCAAACGGAATACGCTTTTGCCTTATCTTTGATAAGGCAGTAGAGAATAAAGCTTTCGCTAGTTTTTGAATAAAACTGATTACTTCAATTGAAGTAACCATTACAAAGAGTGAGGCAGCGTCTGGCTGGCTCCACCTATAAGGCAGTGCCTGACCAATCCCTGCGAGTCTTAACTTCCGGGTTCGGAACGAGTCCGGGTGTGACCCTCGCGGTTTGGCCGCCTCAATTATAATTGAATCTAGAAGGTTTATAAAGCTTGGCATCTTCGATGTCAAATTTTTCAAAAAGTGCAAATTATTGCACTTTTCTTTGGTTTAATTGATTTTATTTAATTTACTCAGTTAGTTTCTTTTTTCCTTTCTTTCTCTTTACAATCATTCCAGTTCGCGGCTGTTTCGCCAGCGCGCGTCGATTTACATTCGGGCTATATTTTATAGCCCTAGTGGATTTATTCAGTTAGTTTCTTTTTTCCTTTCTTTCTCTTTACAATCATTTCTTCAACTAATTTTAATCCTTGCTTTAAGTGAGCCTCTTTTTTTGCTCCTGCGCAAATCATTTTTCCGTTTTTGAATAAAAGGAAAGTTAGTTTAGGTTCATCCATTCGAAGTATTGCTCCGGGAAATTGTTCTGGTTCATATTCAACGTTATCTAATTCCATTGCAACTTCAAACAAATCTAAATTTACATCAAGTGCAGCAGTAGCAACAAAATTCACTATTTCAAATTCAACGTTTCTTTTTATTTTAACTTCTTTTTGAACTTCGTGAATCATTTTATTTGCTTTTCTAATTCCTTGTGCAATTTGTTCTTCAGAACTAGCTCCTGAACAAATTATTTTTCCATTTTTGAATAACAAAAGAGAAACTTTAGGTTCCTTGATTTTTAAAATCGCTCCTGGAAATTGTTCTGGCTCGTATTCAATATTTGGTATTCCTACAGCCAAAGAGTACAAATCTAGGTTCTGATCCAAAGAAGCAGCAGCAACCATGTTAACTATTGTGTATTTCATCAACACTCACCCCAAGAATGCAACTTAACGCATTCCAACTATTTATAAAGAAAAAGTAAAGGGTTTATAAACCCCCTTTTAAAACTATAAAAAGGCTGTCCTAAAAAAAGTGATTTAGATTTTTGAATGCAATTTTAATTTTTAATTAATTGTATATATTTATATATGTATATTAATATTAGTTAATTATGGTTTT
>CAZSDT010000034.1:0-8102 GCA_964605745.1 uncultured archaeon
GCTGATTGAATATAATAATTATCATCATTGTAAGGAAGTTTTTCTTGCGGTAAGCAAGAGTATATTGAAGATTTATTAAAGTAATAATTAGAAGTTACAAAAGGGATACTATTAAAATTCATTTTGTCATTTACTCTTAGAGCACCTAAAAGATTTCCATCAATTAAGTTTTTTCCTAAAACATAACTTACTTTTGCATAATATCCTTTTTGAGAATCTGAAAGCGCATTATCCAAATTAAAAAAAATCCCTGGTTCATTTGCATTTAAATTTTCATACAACCCGTGGAAGATTGCTAAAACACCATCATTAGTAGGATACATTGTTTTTGTTACTAAATTACTCCCAGTTTGACTAAGTGTTACTAAATCATTGGCAATTGGCACATAATTATTCAAATCAATTGAAAGTGAGTATGTGCTTTGTCTATCGTGTAATGCACTTTTAAAAGTTGAAGTAGCAGAGTTAAAAGAAAGTGTTTCTGGGGGAGTTGTTGTGTTTGAAGTGGAAGTAATTATTATTTTTGCTTTATTTTTATCAACAATCGGTGTACCATTGTAACTAGTTAAATTAATTTCTAAAAAAGAAACTTCTGTATCAATATTAATATCAAATATAACAAGTTGATTAACATCAACTGCTTTAACTGCTGACTTTCCAATTATTCCATCATAATTTGCACTTGCGTGATATACTTTATCATCCGTTCCTTCAAGTCCATTAAAAAGTGCTTCTCCTGTTGAAGGATTAGTAATTATCCCTGCTTGGATTAAACTAATATTTGATATATTTAATTCTAAAGAATCATAGTACATATAAGTTGTTGCTAATAATGGACGCAAATCTCTTTTTGCTTTTACTATAACTAATCCCTTGCCCGCATTCCCTTCTTCAGTATAATCTGCTTTTTTCATTTCAACTGTTTCGAATTCAACAGAACCTGTTTTGTATAAAGCGGGTTCAAATATTTTCATTAGATAATTATCCTTAGCTAAAGACACAACTACTTTTTGTTCATTTTGAACATTTAATCCACTAATAATTATTAATCCATTTGAATCTGTTTTGCATGAATTGGAACAAGATCCAATAGTTCCTTGAGCAGCTCTATTTCCATCAGAAGTTATAACTAATTTTTGTGCAAATACTTTTACATCCTTAAGAGGTGTTCTTCCATTATAATCAACTACTTTTATTCTCAAAAATCTAGCTAAAGTTGGATCCATTTTTTGCATTTGTAATCTTTTGTCAGGACTATCCCCAACAGCTACCACAATTAATTGATTTGCATCAAAATCAATTGAATAATAATTTCCATCCAAACTAGTTGCAGTTACAACATATGTTCCAGCATTCATTTCTTTTTGAAGTACTCCTGAATAATCAGTTAAACCGCCATCAATCGTGTTGCCCATTAAGTCAAGAAAATTTATTTGAATATTTGCCAAAGGTTTCAATGGCGAAGAATTTTTTTCGGTAACACGAATTATTGGAAATCCTTTAACAGGAGCTGCTAATTTTGTCAATCTTATAGTGTGTAAATTTTGAGTTGAAACTAAACTTATATTTACTCCACTTAGCTTTTCATACCCTGGAGAGAAAGCTTCTTTTACTGTAAATCCGCAAACTGGCTCAACTAATTTAAAAGCACCATCAATCACACCATCATACCCATCAATAATAGTTTTTTGGGATATTCCTTTGTTAGAACAATTATATTTTATGTACGCGTTAGCAGTTTGATCAACTATTTTTTGCCCAGTTTCATTATCAACTAATTCAACAACAGTGCTTGAAGAAAAGTTCCCATTTGTGTCATTTGGATTTAATGCAGTAAGAGTAATTGTTGCTTCTTTTGAACTTAAATCTTTTTTTTGATTTTCAATTTTATTATATCCATTTTTATCAGCAGAAATAACCGCTGTAAATTCATCTTCTTCACCAAAAAACAAAGAACCTATTTTTTCAAATAAATTGCGGGCTTTTCCTTGAATCAAAACTTTTGCTTCTCCACTATCTAGCGTAACTTCGCTAAATTCTTCTTGGTCAATTGATCCATATATTTTTACCCCTGAAAGTGTTTGTTTTGAAATTGAATCAATTGTAGTAAAAGTAAATTCTGCGGGTGAATAAAATTGCAATAAATAAGCAATTAAAATTAATATAAAAATTAGAGTTAAAATAAAAAGCAGAAAACTTGGAACTACTCTATCAATAGGATCAATTATTCTATATACTGGTATTTGTTTTCGGTCCAAAAAATCCAAAAAATCATACCACTTATCCTCGGCACCATAATAAATGTTTTTGAAAAATTGTGCCAAACCCATCAAATCACTTAATTAAATCTTCATAAGAACTAGAGTTTTTGGATTAATAAAGTTTTTGGAAAGGAAAAAAAGTCTTTTTTTAGAGGAATTTAACAAAAAGAATTTCAAATTTGTTTTTTTTCGCCAAAAGTTAATTGTTTTTCTAATTGTTCAGCAACTTTTTTACCTAAAATTGCTTCTACTTTTGACAAATTGTTTTTTACTTCGCTTGGCTTCTTTATTCCTGCATTAAACAATTTTCTGGCTCTTACTCTTCCAACCCCTTTTAATTCTACAAGCAAAAGAAGTTCTTCCTTAACACCATACTTTACTCTTCTTGAAAGCTTTTCAGCACTTATTAAGTGTCTTCCTTCAGAAAGCACTTTGCTTAATTCTATTGTTGAATATGCTAGCCATTCTATTATTTGTGTTTTTCCAAACAAAGTTCCTGGTGCTAATGAAAATTCTTTAAATAAATCTGATTCTTTTTTTTCTTTAATCCATTCTTGCAACATCATTGCTGAAAAAAACTTTTCATTTGAACTTCTATCAAACAAAACTTTTTCTTGCAAAAAAGGAATTTCATCCAACTTGTTTGACATTTCTTCCATAATTAATGGAACCATTTGTTTTGGTGGGTTTAAGGGGGGTGAAAATTCGGTGCAATTGACCCAAGCGTAAAAATATGAAAATGAAGTAAAAGTTTTTTTTACTTTCAGTGCTTCAACTAATTCGTGTGCACTAAAGGGATCTAAAAATAAATCAGATACTCTTTTACCTAAAGTTGTAGCAAAAAATTGTTCTCCTTTTTGTTCAACAAACCCATAACTTTTGAGTTCTTCAACAATATCCACTATGTTGTGCAATAGTTCACCCATATCCTGCAATTGGTAAGCATAAAGCGTACTCTCAAAAAATAATTCACTGCTCTTTAAATCAGAAATATAATCGCATGCAATTAGGGCGAGAATGTGCGTTCGAAGTATGGGAATTATTCCTAATTTTGATAATATTTGTTCTACTTTTCCATTAACAAATTTTTCAATATATAATTCTTTTTGATTTTGAGAACTTGCTACAACTATACTTTTTCCTTCGCTTGAAAATTTTGGGCGACCACTTCGACCAACGCATTGCTTGTATTCTCTAACGCTAATTAATTCCATTCCAAATTTTTCAAACCTGTAAAGAGAAGGAATTATCACTAAATCTGCTGGAGTATTTACCCCTGCTGAAAGAGTTGTGGTGGAACACAAAACTTTTATTTTTCCTTCTTTAAAATTATTTTCTACTTCCTCTCTTTGATCTCCCACTAATCCAGCGTGGTGAAAAGCAGAAGCAAATTTAATACACTCCGCGAGAGAAGAGCATTGTTCAGTTGGAGATTCTAAAGCGTTAATAACTTTTTCTGAAGAATTATTTAAAGAAATTTGGTCTTTGGGCAAAATAAATTTTTTTGTTAGGGAAGCAATTTTTTTTGCAAATCCTTCTGCTTTTTTTCTTGAACTTAAAAATACAAGTATTTGTTTATTATTTGCCAAATTTTTTTCAATAATAGTTTCTATTTCACCTTCATCAATTGTTGAATCATTGTATTCTGCAACTTCATCAAAATGCACTCCTTCTTTTAGTTTTGTCGGACGAAAAGTGGATTCAACTAATTCACTTTTTAGCCACTCTGATAATTCTTTTGCATTTGGAATAGTTGCACTCAACCCCAAAACTTTTATTTTTGGATTTTGCATTCGAAGTTGTGTTAGAGCAATTTCTAAAACTACCCCTCTATCCGAATCAAGTTCGTGCATTTCATCCACTATAATGCATCCAACGCTTGATAGCCACTCTGATTTATGGCGGAGCAAAGAAGCTAATTTTTCATAGGTTGTTAGGATTACATCAAAACTTTTTAAGTGAGAACTATTTGAATCCAAATCGCCAGTGGCGAGTGCAAATTTTATTTTTTCTTTACTATCTTGTTTTGAGTATTTACGTTTAAAATCATTATAATGTTCGCTTGCTAGAGCACGCAAGGGGCAAGTGTAAATAACTTTTTTATTTTCATTTAATACTGTTTGGAGCATAAAGAGTTCAGCAACAACTGTTTTTCCACTCGCAGTGGGAGAGGATACAACCAAACTCTTATCAAAACCTTTTTTTACACATTCTTCTTGCATTGGGTTAAAAGAAGGAAATTTGTTTGCATTTAGTACTAATTCGTTTATGTTGTAGGGCATAAAATAATTTTTGTTTATTGTTCTTTTAAAATAGCACTAGGGCAATTTACCGGCGTAAATTATTAACTTTCTTTAGATAAAACATTTTTAACTATTATTTCATCTTCAGGATTGGTTACACCCAACCAATTATCTGGAGTGGATAATAATTTTAAATTCAGTTTTTTTTCATTTATTAATTTTGATAATTCAACTGGAAGATAACACTCTATTTTTCTATTATTTTTGTTTAGAATTTTGAAATTTTTTAAATTTTCTTCTAATTCTAATACAACCTCTTTTGTTAAAGCAAAAATATTCATGCTACAAAGAGTACTCTCTTTTAGATTCATTTCACTTAATTTATTTTTTTCAATACCAATTATTTCATTTAAACCAATAACCATATTATTTTCATCAAAAGAATAAATTGCCCTATTACTCCCACCCTTATCAGGAATTACTTTACCTAATTCAAACCCCAAAGTCGCAGAAGAATTTTCTTTAATTAAATAATCAAATAATATTTTGAATGAATTTTCTCCATATATATCATCGCCGTTACAGACTACAAAACTTTCGTTAATCAATTCTTTTGCACAAACAACTGCATCACAAGTTCCCCACGGTTTGTCTCTCTCGTTAGAGTCAAAAGTTTGTTTTGCATAAAAAACAGGAATATTTTTGTAACTATTTTTGAATTTTTCTTTGAATGGAATTTCGGTCATATTTCCAACAATAAAAATAATTTTATCAAAACCTGCTTTTAGAGCTTGATTTATTGAAACTTCAATTAAGGTTTCATCATTTTTTCCAACGCGAGCAAATTGTTTTATCTTCCCACCAAATCTAGAAGACATTCCAGCAACCATGTAAACTATACTAACCATTAAAATAAAAGTATTCAAAACCCTTTAATTGCTTTTTGGTTTGATTACAAATTTAAAAAAAACTTATTTACAATTTAAAAATAATTATTCAAAACTTACTTTAAAGGATTAATTACTTTTACCCCAAGTAAATCAAAATCTTTTGTATCTTCAGTAAAAATCACGTCAATATTATTTCTTTTCATTACAGAAACTATACTAGCATCCCAAAAAATACGAGGCCTACTTTTTGATAATTCAATAGCATTTTTTGTATCAAGTTGATTATCTTGTAATACAATAAACCGTGCGCAAAAAAGGTCAATAAATTCAATTATCTTATTATTTGAAGCAGATTTTTTTAAACAATTGTTTGCAAATTCTCTTATATTTTGAGTTGAAACAAAAATATTTAATGAAGAAGAAGTCAAAAGCCAATCAAGTGCTTTTTTGTGTTTTGATTCATCAGCAGTGTCAATAAGATAAACAAGAATATTAGAATCAACTAAAAATCTTTCTATCATAAAGATCACTTCTATTAAATTTTCCATCACCTTTCCAAGTAGAACTTTTTGCAAGTTGAACTAATTTTTCATGAGCTAATTCTTGTTTTAATTTTGCATCAGCTAAATCAATCCCTTTTTCTACTATTGCTGAAAGAGCACCTTTTTTTCCTTCAAATTCTTTCATGGCTAATTTCCTTAATTTTTTATTGTGTTCTTTACTAATTGATAAAACAATTTGAACCAACCAAAACCACCTATAGGGTAATAGGCAACTTTTTGTATATAATTATATGTATAATTATATCACCACTAATATTTAATCTTCTTTTAATGAAACAGAACAATATTATTTTGCAAAGTAAAAAACCCATTTAATTAATTAGAGTTTTTTACCGAAACAAAGTGGTATGCTTCTTGAAGAGCAAGTATTGCTTTTGGCAAATCATCATTTCGAAGTGAGTTTGTTTTCTTCCACGCTTCTCCATCTTTGTAATTTCTTTCTATTGTTGTTGTGAAGAACTTATTTCCTTCTTTGGAAGAGTTCTCCCAAACTGCAACTTCTATTCCACCTAATTTTACGCTTTTTACTGGTTTCATCATTAATTCCTCCATTATCAATTTTATTTTTTTATATTTCATTTCATACTTACTTTTTCATTTCTCTAAATCGTGTTGGGAATTAGAGTAGGGCAAATAATAAAGAGAAAAGCAATTTGGCACCAACCAGCAGGGTGAGCAAATCAGAACCAAATTGCATTTTGCTCAAAATAAGTGTCCCAAAATTATGCTCTCATATAAGAGAAATCAACTTCTCTCATTCCTTTTGCTTCAACAAATCTTACTATTCTTGAGGCTATCATATTACCACATCCCGTTTTTCAAGGGAAACTCTACTAGGAGAATTTCTTCTCTTTTCGAGCTTACCAATCAAACTAAATTAACCTTCAGTTTTTTTCATATAAAAAGGCTTCGGAACCAATTTGCCGGCGTAAATTAAAAAAAGAATTTTTTAACAAAAAATAAAAATTTATTTATTAAAATTAAAAAATTTATTAAAAATAAAGTTAAATATTTTAAAAATAAAATTAATTTTTTAAAAAAATAGAATAAATTATTCTTTTGCCCATTTTTGCAATTCTTTTAGAGCAATTTCGGTTTCATCTAATTCTTTTATTTTTTCTTCAAGCTCTTTTATTTGTTTATCAGAAGAATCTAATCTGAAATTTTGCTGATCATCAGCAAATTTAGCAACTTTTCTATCTTTTTTATAAACCATTGAAGTTGTAACGGTTTCAGAAAGCTGTTTTCTATATTCAATATCATTTACAAACATTTTCACCATTGGTTTCCACTTTTTGTCTGCAACTAAATGAGCAGGTAATTTTACGCTTTTTGCATCTTTTCTATAATCTGCGTCCGTCATTGATTTTGCTAAGTGCTGCCAATAAACCGGTTCAGCAAATTTTTTCACTTGATTCACTTGGTGGTACATTGAAGCACTTAAGTGTTTCATTTTCCATTCATTTAACTTTTCCAAGTAAATCTTTTTCTTTTCTTTTGATTCTTTTAATTTAAAATCCAAAACACCAGTATTTGGATAAATTAATTTAGGCCATTCTTTATCCGTGGGAATAACTTTTACTACTCCATTAATAGAAAAATACCTGCACAGGGCAATCCTTCTTTCACCCTCTTTTGAAAGAGTCGGAAAATCTTTTTCAAATTGTACAATACTTGAAATAACTTTTTGCATAACTAAACCAAATCAATAAAACTCTTTTAAGGTTAAAAATCTATCTAAAATGCTTCACAACTTAATAAAGTGATTTAGAATTTACCTAATATTTTTTCAAAAATTCCTTTTCTTTTTTTTGCACTTTGGGTTTCTTTTTCTAATTCTTCTAAGAGTTCGCGTTGTTTTTTTGTTAAAGTCTTGGGAGTATCAACAATTACTTTTATGTATTCATCTCCAAAAGATTCAGAATTTAGTTTCTTAATCCCTTTTCCTTTCATTTTAAATATTGTCCCTGTTTGTGTTCCTGAGGGTATTTTCAAATCTGCTTTTCCATCTAATGTAGGTACTTCTACATTTGCACCTAATGCACTTTCTGTAAATGAAATTGGTATTTCTGCATAAACATCCTCTTCGTCTCTTTTGAACACATCATGTGCTTCAACCATTATTACAATAATTAAGTCTCCTGT
>CAZSDT010000035.1:0-7662 GCA_964605745.1 uncultured archaeon
ATTCACCGGCAACGCATTATACAAATTCACCCTTAGAAACCTTTTAAAACCATCCGTTAAATCAAGAAAAATACTAAAATAAACTAAAACAAAATCAATCTAATTTCTAAATATTTCACTTGAATAATAAAAATCAACACCCAGCTTAAACAAAAAAATCAATAAAAATAATCCTGGCAATGACACAATGAAAGTTATTTTCAATCCAACTAGTAAAAATCCAATCCAGAAAACTAAGGCTAAAGGCAAAGTAAACTTATTTGACAAATCCACTATTTTTTTTGAACTTCTTTTTTCTGAAAACAAGAATACAATAAAATATCCTATTTCAACTGCAATTAACGCCAAAATAGAAGGAAAAATAAATGTTGTATTAATAATGGCTTGATTTATTTGAAATCCTTGAAGGAAAGCAAAAATTACAATAATTGCCAAAATTAATCCAAAACCAAATGTAAAAATATTTCCAATTATTGCAATATTTAAAGGAGCTATAACCTGCAAAGCCCAACCTAAATTAGATTTAGTATATCCATTATTTGATTCATCGAGTTCTTTTTCAGAAAGTAATAGTATTTTGACTATTGAAAAAAACATTACAAAAAATCCTTGAAACAAAAGCAACCAAACAATATCCATCCCTGTTGCATTTGATTGAATAAAATTCAAAAAAATAAAAATGTCGGATAATAAAATTAAAATTAAAGCTAAAATAAACTTTGTACTCTTTTCCATAAACTAACCCTTATCCAAAATAAGTATGTTATTTAGAACATAAAAATGTTTTGAAAATTAAAAAAATTGTAAATATTTTTTACTTTTAACAAATTAGTTAGTGCTTATTACTGCAAAAGGTAATTCATTTCCTTCTTTCCAGCAAGTAGTTATAAAATCCACATTATTATAAAAAGAATTTTTAAACATCTCATTTAATTTGACATGAGGAACTCCACCCCAAACTTTTGGTATACCACTTGGATAAGTGAGAACCCATTTTGCTTGATACATATTCACCCAATCATATTTCTTAATTGTTGCATCAACTAAATAATCATCTAACTTAAGTTGTAGAGTATCTCCATTAATCCCATTAACATCAATTGATTCACTAACAGCAAGTTCTCTTGTCCCTGCTAATTTCTGACATTCTGGTTTTGCAGGCAATTTAACAAGCGAATAATTTATCATTACTTTTTCTTTTGAAGAAACTACTGAGCACTTATAATCAAATGGATAATAATCACCAACTACTATTGCAACATAATTTTTATTGGCTTCTAACTTAATTTCTGCCACTCCGTTTGAATTTGTAGTTACAACTATGGGCTTAGCTGACAAATTAAGAGAGCAAGCATCTAACTTAGATTCAGTAAAATTTACTTGAGCTCCTTCAATAAACCAACCAGTATTTGCATCAGTTACATACACTTGCAAATATCCTTCTTCAACAAGAGTACCCCCACAATCTACAGAACAAGTTTGCGAATTTTCATTTTCGTTGCAAATTCCGTCCCCACAAGTTGGAACTTGAGTGCATCCGAAAAATAAGAATAAAGAAAGAACTAATAAAAAAATAAAATTCAATTGCTTCATAATTAAGATAACAACAAGGGAACTATTTAAATGTTCTTAACTCAATTTTAATAATTTTAAAATTTAAAAAAAGATTTTAGTAAAGGGAAATTTTTCCCTTCACTAATTAATTTGAATTATTAATTTGAATTTTATTCTAAGAAAAACTGCCAGAGCCTTTTAAAAAAAAGGCTCGCGAAAAAAGGCAGTTCATTATTCTAGGAAGAACTGCCATGACTTCATTTCTTCTGGCATTCCTTTTCTCTTTCGAATTTCTTTTATTGTTGTTAATTGAAGTTCTCTTGGAAGTAATTCGTATCCGTAGTATTCTCCGGTCCAAACAGCTCTTCCTTGTGTTGCGCCTCTCATAGCTGAAGAGAATCCAATTAATTCTTTTACTGGAGCTTTTCCAATTATGATTGATGAATCTCCTTCTTGTCGCATTTCAGTAATTTGTACTCTTCTTCCACCAAGTTCTCTTGATGCACTACCCATTTGGTCTTCAGGTACTGTTACTGTTAGTAATTGTTTTGGTTCGAATAAACTTGTTCCTGCTTGTAACATGCATGCGTATATTCCTCTTGTCATGCAAGGCAAGATTTGTGCTGGTCCTCTGTGGATTGAGTCTTCGTGGAGTGTTGCATCCTCTAGCTCTACCATTACACCTTGGCACTTTTCTTTAGCAAGCGGACCTTCGTTCATTGCATCTTTGAAAGCTTGTATTACAAGTTCTCTAATTTCGTGCAATGCTTGTATTCCTCTTGTTCTGTCAATTAAAACGTTCATTCCGTCCACTGCCCAAACTTTCTTTGAGTCATCAGTGTCAAATCCATATTCTTGCAATTTTGCAATTGATTCAGCGTTCTTGAATTTTACTTTTGAGTCAAATGGCTTTTCAGCTAGTTTGTCGTAAATTTCTTGTGGAACTGGACTTACTTTTAACTTGAATTTGTTGTGTTTATTTGGAGATTTTGCTTCAAGTACTTCACTTTCGCTAGCTATTCCTTCGTGGTAAACTACAATTGGTGCTGAAGTTTGAATATCAATTTTAGCATTGTTTGTAATTCTGTATGTGTTTACTTCTAAATGTAATTCTCCCATTCCACTCAACAAGTGTTCTCCAGTTTCCTGGTTGATTGTTGTTCGTAAATTAGGATCTTCTTTAGATAATTTTCTTAAAGTTTCAATTAATTTTGGCAAATCTTTTGGATTCTTTGCTTCAATTGAAACTGTCATTACTGGTTCTGAGTTACTCATAAAACTTTCAAAGGGTTTTAATTCTTTGTCAGTTGCAACTGTTTCTCCTGCATAAACATCTTTTGTTCCAACTAGTGCTGCAATATTTCCAGCTTCTGCTTTTGAAATTGTAACAAAATCATTTCCCATGTATACTCCAACTTTTTGTACTTTTACTTCTCTGTGAGATCCAAGTAAATAAACCATATCTCCAGGGTGTAAAGTTCCTGAATATATTCTTCCTGTAGCAACATCTCCTGCGTGTGGATCAACTGATACATCAGTTACAACCATTGAGATTGGACCTGATTGGTTACATGCTTGCATTGATTTTGCAATTAGATTTTCCATGTCTCCGCCCCAAATTTTTTGTATTCTGTAATTTTGAGCAACCATTGGATTTGGTAAATGATCAATAACCATTTGAAGTACTACTTCGTGTACTGGAGATAGTTTTGCAAGTTCATCTTGTTTATCATTTTTTAAGAATTCGTAAACTTGTTTAAAATTAATTTTTGATTTTTGCATGTATGCGGCACTAACACCCCATTTTCTTTTTGCTGATCCAAAAGCAACTGTTCCTTTTTGAATACTTACTTGCCATTCGTCTTTGAATTTTTCAGGAGCATTTCTTTCAATTAAAGTATTTACTTTTGCAATTACTTTAATGAATTTTTCCTGCATTTGTTGTTCAGTAGCATTTAATTCTTTAATAATTCGGTCAACTTTGTTAATGAATAAAACTGGTCTAACATATTCTCTTAATGCTTGTCGAATTACTGTTTCAGTTTGAGGCATTACTCCTTCAACTGCGTCAACTAATAAAATTACTCCATCAACAGCCCTCATTGCTCTAATTACTTCTCCTGTAAAGTCAACGTGTCCTGGTGTATCAATTAAATTTACTAAATATTTTTGGTTATTCCAATCAAATCCTAATGAAATGTTAGCAGCGTTAATTGTAATTCCTCTTTCTTGTTCTTGATCTTCATAATCCATCATTTGCATTTCTCCAGCTAATGCAGAGTTAATTAATCCTGCAGCTGCAATTAGAGAATCAGATAGTGTTGTTTTACCGTGATCAATATGGGCAACAGTCCCAATATTTCTAATATTTACTCTATTTGACATTAAACTTTCTACTGTTTCAACCATTGCTTCAGTTCTGCCCATTATAATCACCTAAAAAAATTAATTTTTCACACCCAAAATAGGAGTACGAAAAAGTAAAAATAATTTCTTCGCAAAAAAGAATAAACTTTTTTGCAAAGGGTAAAATTGCTTTCATCTTGAAGATTTTGCAATTCTTTCAACTTCATCTTTTCTCTTTATTGACATACTTTTAATGTCATTATTTGCTGCAGCCATTATTTCATCAGCTAATGCTTGTGCTGCGGTTACTTTTTTATTAAAAGATGAACCAAATCCACCTAAAGCTAAATTCTTTACAGCTTCATCTAGTCTTTTTAATGGAGCTAAGTCAACTGCTAAAGTGTATGCAACTCCTCCTTTTTTTACTCTTGTTACATCTTCTCTTGGTGCTGAGTTTTCTAGAGCTTTAACTAAAACTTGAATTGGATTTTGTTTTAATTGTTTTTCAATTATTTCAAAAGCATCTTCAATAATTTTAACTGCTTCAATTTTCTTTCCGCAAGATCCTCTTCCTCTAATAACTTTTCCAGACAATTTTCTTTTTCCTTGTCCTGATCTCATTACTTTGTTGATTAATCTTTCAACAATATTTAGGTTTTGTCTTTCAAATCTTCCTCTTGTTTTTCTTCCAAATGAATGTGGAACAACAACTGGTTCTAAGTTGATGTATTTAACTAAACTTAAATCTGTTACAACAACATCATCAAATGACCATCTGTTGAACAATTTGTAATCAGCGAATTGTGATCTTTTTTTAACAAAAACACTTTTCACTTCTTCTTTAGTAGCCTCAACGCTTACTGGTGCATCTTTACTAAATTCTTTTTTAGCTGCAACTTTAGCATCTTTATTAACAGGAGCGTGTGCTTCTGCAGTTGTTGCTTTATGAGTTTCAACTTTTGCTTCAATTTTTTGTTCCATTTCATCCACCCAATTTTAAAAATTTTATCTCTTAGATTTTTCTTTCTTTCCAGTTCTTAGCATTTCTAAAGCAATTCCGTTAACATGAGTAACTCTGTACTTAACACCCCAAAGGTCTCCTTTTGGACCATTTTGAGCTCCACCAAGTCCTTCAACAATTACTTCATCGTGTTCATCAATAAATTTTATTGCTCCATCATATGGTGCAAGTGCAGTTAGTTCTTTTCCATTTTTGATTAATTGAACTCTGACACATTTTCTAATTCCTGAGTTTGGCTGCTTTGCTTCAACTCCTCTTTTTTCTAAAACAATTCCTTTACCTTGAGGCGCACCTTCAAGCAAGTCTTTGAAAACATTATTTTTTGCTCTTGTTTTCTTAATGGATCTAGCATCTTTCTTTACCCATTTTTGTCTCTTCTTTTCTAAACTTTTTCCTGCGAATTCTCCTTGACCCATAGTTAATCAACCTTTTAATACCTTAAATTTAATTTTACAAATTTATTATTTAATCCAAGAGAAAGTTCTTTTCTCTTAAGCTCACCAATTAATAAAACTCTTAAAAGAAACCTTTTTAAATGAGGAGGGGGACAAAAATAAGTTATCACCACAAAGCATATATTTAGTTTTACCCTTAATTTTGCTTATGAGTTATATTAGCACAAGAATAGTAAAAGGAAAAAAATACTATTATTTGGAAGAATCCTTTAAATTCAAAAATAAACTTGTAAAAGAAAGCGTATACTTTGGCTCTATGTATCCTTCAAACGATGAAATATTCCTTGGAGAAGAGGTTTTGAAGAGAACCTGTTTAGCAAGAAATCACACCGTTTTTGTTCCACCTTTATCAGAATTTATTAAAAACAAAACAGCAAAACTTTTAGAAAAAGCAAAAGAGGAATATTTGGAAAAATTAAATCAATTGACTCAAATCCAAATTACTCAAATAAAATTAAATCAATTTGAAAATTTAATTAAATCCTTATCCAATAATGAAAAAAAAACTATTTCAACAAAAAATTTAAAAAATTTAATTGATTATTATAATGAAGGAATTACAAAAAACGAACCTTTAAGTGAAATAAAAATTAAAAAAATACACTCTTTGCTTTTAGAAACTAAAGAAAATAAATTAATAACTACTGAAAATAAATTAGGAACTAAAGAAAATAAATTAGAAGAATATAATCCAACTCAATTACATTTGCTCTTGACTTGGTATAAAGAGAAGAATGAATTAATTCACCAAGTAGAATTTGCAGCAAAGTTTTCTTCAAAATTCTATTCATTAAAATTATTTAAAGAAAATAATTTAATTTTAGCAAACATATTACAAAATTATATTTTGGAACAAAAAGGTTTTTTGTTTTTAATAATCCCAAATAAAAAAATTAAAATATATTCAGAAGCATTAGAAGAGACTAAAGAAAACGAAAATTTTCAAATAATTACAAAACTTTTAATTAAAGAAACTATTAAAAAAAGCAAAATAAAATTAAAAATTAATAATTAATTAAATCAAAAAAATAATTAATTCACAACTAATTCAAGGTCATAATTTCTTAAAATAAATTCTTTTACTCTTTTTATTCTTGAATTATTTTTAAACGCTTTTGATCGAGATGCTGAATCAAGATTTAAAATTAATTTTCCACCATTTACTTTTGCTGAAGTAAAATTCACTTCCATTGCACTGGCAAAAACATCTTCTGGCTTTTGGAAATAAGGAACAAATTCCACTCGTTTGTTTAATTTTGTTTGTAATTCTTTTACATTGATTGCTGCTTTTCCAATTGCTTTTCCCATTAATTGTTCTGGAATAAAAAAAGAAATTACTGTTTCTTCTACTAAGCAGTCTTTGGGCATAACTCCTGTTACTTGTTGTAGAGCATTCATTAGCATTATTTCGTCCATACTTAATTTCATAAAAAGACACCTAAAATAAATTCATTTTTAAAAAAATAAAAAGGTTTGAATTGTTTTTACAATTCAAGAACCTTACTCTTACCTGCATCTAAAACTAACATTACTGATACTGTAAATGGTTTTCCACAAACACTACCCAAAACTAATCCTGTGTCAGAAAATTCATAAAACTTTTTTCCTTCAACAGTAACTAATTGTTTTAGTGTTTCTTTTTCATTAGTTGGCATGTTACTACTTACTATAACCATTTCGCCTTCGCCGGCTAATATTTTTTTTCTTGCAACTTTTGTTCCAAAAACTACTTTTCCTGTATCAACTGCTCTTCTTATTTCCTTATTTGCTTCAACCTCCATATTTTCACCTTTTTGAAAAATTTTAGGACATTAAGAACGAGTAAATATTTCCTTACTCCAAAAAAAACTTCATTTATTTGAAGCTCTTTCTTCTCAAGGTCTTAAACTTAAAATAACTAAAATTGGGAGAATTTATAAAGATAAGGTTTTTGGATAAAAAACAATAAAAAATGAAAGTCAATTTTGACTTTCACTTTCTTAAAAAAAAGATTTACTAATGAATTTATTTCATTAGTAATTCTACAATTCCTGTTCCAACTTTAACTGGCTGTCCAACAATTATGTTTCCGTACGCACTGTTTCGCCAGTGCATTACGAGAACGCATTCATTTTCAATGAATGCATTATTTCATTAGTAATTCCACAATTCCTGTTCCAACTTTAACTGGCTGTCCAACAATTATGTTTTCTACAACTCCAGTTAGATTCTCTCTTTCTCCCTTGAAAGCGGCTTCTAGTAAGTGTTTTGTTGTTTCTTCAAATGCAGCTCTTGCAAATGGAGATG
>CAZSDT010000036.1:0-7649 GCA_964605745.1 uncultured archaeon
CTGCTCCCGCTTTACAAATTGCCATTGAAACTGCTAAAATCGCATTTGCCCCAAACTTTGATTTATTTTCAGTCCCATCTGCAAGAATCATTTTATTATCAATTAAAGTTTGCTCTGTTGGATCCATTCCAACTACTAATGGCGCAATAAATTTGTTAACATTACTAACAGCTTTTAATACACCCTTACCCATGTATCGTGACTTATCCCCATCTCTTAATTCTAAAGCTTCATAAATTCCAGTGCTTGCTCCGCTCGGAACAGCTGCTCTAAACAATCCTTTCTCTGTTATTACATCACATTCAACAGTTGGATTTCCACGAGAATCCAGTATTTCTCTTGCTTTCACATTTAATATCTTTGACATTTTCGCACCTCAAAAATAATCTTCTATTATACTTCCTTTCAAAGAAAAGTAAGAACGAAGGGTTTTTATTTCTCCGTGTATCTTTTTCTAAAATTTAAGCAATTAACTTTTTCTTAAATCTTAATTCTGTTTTTGCTTCTTCTTTAATATATTTCAAATTAGCAAGCCTTGCTTTTTCACTAACAAATAATTTATCCTTAAATCTAAATGAATTTATTTTTTTATACAACTCATCAACACCAGAAAATATTGGCATCAAAACATAATCAACTCCTTTTTCGTAAAAATCAAGCGAATCATAAAAATGATTTGCTGCTGCAAAAATAGCAACCTTTTTTGATGCTTTTCTTATTACATTAACAAAATTAATTGCTTCTTTATGCGCAAACATTGTTACTACAACTAATTTAGCATCATCCAAATCAAGAGTTTCTAATAATTCTGCATCTTCACTAGTCCCATAAACAAACAAAAGCCCTTCTTTTTTTCCTTCAATAACAACTTCAGGATCAGAATCAACAATAATAACTTTGTAAGTTAATTTTAATTTTCTAGCAAGTTTTCTTCCAATTAATCCACCGCCAATAATTATTATATGTCCTTTTAGTTTTTCTTTACTTGAAATTTTTCTTAATTCTTCCACTCTTCTATTCAATAATTTTATCTCATTCACCTTGAATAATTTATTCAAATTAAGACTTACAAAATTAGCTAATCTTGGAGCAAAGTGCATTAAGTGAGGAGTAAGAATCATTGAAAGAGCTGAAACTGCAACTATGAAAGAAAATAATTCCGAAGTAAATATCCCAGAAGCAAACGCAATTCCAGCTATTACAAAACCAAATTCAGAAACTTGTGCTAAACTTAATCCTGCTTCAAGACTAAGTCTACTTCCATATCCAGATAATAAACTAACAAAAAAGAAAACAAGCGGTTTGAAAATAAAAATTAAAATTATTATTATTAACATTAGCTCTAATCCAAGTGAAGAAAAAGAAAAATTTAATCCCGCTCCAAGCGAAACAAAAAATATTGTTAAAAAGAAATCACGCAAAGCCCTGATTTTTGAAAATATTGCTGTATTGTAAGGCAAATTATTTAATGCAAGACCTCCAATAAACGCCCCAACAGTAATTGGTAAATCTAAAACAAAACTAACTCCAATGAATAGAAAAGCTGTTGAAATACTTGAAAGAAAAAATACTTCATTTTCTTTTGAAGCAACATTAAATAATTTTGGAAAAATGAATTTGTTTGATAAAAATGCAATTAAAACCAATAAAAGAGATTTTCCTATAATTGGTGCAAAAAAGTAAGGGTTAGTTATTTGTGAAAAATTTTGTAATAGAGGAACAAACAAAATAACCAAAACATCTTGAATTAATAAAATTGAAATTATTACTCTTCCGTTTAGAGTATTGGTTTCCTTTGAATCCGCAAGCAATTTTATTACAACCATTGTTGAAGAAAAAGCAATTATTGTTCCAACAAATAAAGCAGCATCAAGTGAAAGAAGACCAGTAACATTAGTGAAAAGAATAGTTACTCCTATCACTCCAATTACCTGTAAAATTGTTCCAATTAAAAGAGGTTTTCCCATTCCAAGCAATCTTTTCACAGAGGTTTCAATTCCAATTGAAAAAAGCAAAAATGCTGCACCAAGTTCTGACAAAAGCTATATTTCAGGAGTAATTTCTTTTATCCCTAAATCAAAAGGCAAATTTAACCAAGTCAAATCCATTGCACCCAAAAATAATGGACCAATTAAAATTCCTGCAATAATATAAGAAAATAAACTAGGTTGATTTAATTTTCTAAGAATTATGCTTGCAATTGTAGCAAAAATAATTATTTCAGCAAGACTAATAAACAATGTTTCCCCAATCATTCGTAATCAACTTTTTAAGCAAACAGAAAAGAAATACCAAAGAAATATAAAGGATAGGTTTAAATTTTTAAAAAACCATTTTTTTAAGTTAGATTGAAGGCAATTAGTATGAAAATCAACAACACTAAAAAAAGAATAAGATTTACTAGAACCCCTATTGAATTTAGTCAAATTCTAAAAAAAGAGGGAACTACTGCCCATCGATATGCAGCAAATTTATCAGAGGTTCATGAAGCAAGTGTTTTTTTATTCAAGCAAATTTTGCCATTAAAAGATCCAAGGTGGCATTTGGCTCAAAAATATGCTGATTTAGCTAAAGAAACTAATTTTCAACCAATAAATTTGGAAAACTCTATGCGTGCAAATTATGCATCTCGTTCAAAAGGAAGAAACAAAGCTTTTGGTCAATCAGTAACTTTTACTCCTCAAGTTAGACAATTAGCAAGAGGATTAAAAAATATTGAACTTGGAATGCAACACATTTATAGAAAACCTCCTTTTAATTACAAACAATTTTCACTGGTTTTTGAACGAACAAAATCAATAATGAAAGAAACTGATTCAAGAGGAGTTACTGGATGCCCTGAAGCACTTTGGCAATTACAACTTTGGAAAGGAAAAGAATACTTAGGCAGAATTGGATTTAATTTTCATCAAGAAGGAACTACAAAAGTAGTATCAATAGCAAATATACAAGGAGCATCAGGTAAATTTAGAGATACAGCAAAAAATGAACTTATTAAATTAAAAGCTCAAGAAAAAGATAATTTTGGAGAATTTTTAATTAAAAGATTAAAAGAACAACTCGGACCAAACTTTGAATATAGAGGAATTTATCCAAAAGATATGAATATTGTTCAGTACAAAATGTCATTTAGAAAAGCAAAAATTCCAAGTTATGATACAGAAATAAGAACACAAAGAATGGATTTGAGAAAAAAATAATAAAAACAAAATGTTAAAATCTTTTTAATATTTTATTAACTATTTTTATTTATCAAATGTTTCTAATTTATCAAATACTTCTAATTTATTAAATATTTATCAAGATTTGAATTATTTTGACTTAAAGTAATAATTAAATTCACCCTTTTCCTAAACTAATAAGGTGATTTTATGGAAAAAAATATGCAAAAATATTTTGCTGAGTTTTTCGGAACACTTGTTTTGGTTCTAATGGGTTGCGGAAGTGCCGTTATCGCAGGAACACAAATAGGATTTCTTGGAATAGCTTTAGCATTTGGTCTTGCAGTACTAGTAATGGTTTATGCAATAGGACCTATATCAGGTTGTCACATTAATCCAGCAATAACAATTGCAATGTGGTTTAATAAAAAAATATCTAGTAAAGATGCATCCAACTATATTATTGCACAAATAATTGGAGCAACAATAGGTGCAGCAATACTGGCATTAATCGTAATGGGTCTTCCTGGAGCAAATTTGGCTGTAACAGGATTAGGTCAAAACGGATTTGATGCTTTTTCTCCTATGGGTTATTCAATGATAGCAGGACTTATAGCTGAAATAGTTTTCACATTCATATTCCTAATGGTAATATTTGGAGCGACAAGCAAAAATGCCCCTGTTGGATTTGCAGGAATAGCAATTGGTTTCTCACTTGCTCTAATCCATATTGTAGGAATACCAATAACTGGCGTATCAGTAAATCCAGCAAGAAGTCTTGGACCAGCAATCATATTAGCTTTAGTTGGAAACTTAACCCCACTAATGCAAGTAGGATTATTTATAATCGCCCCAATAATTGGAGCAATATTCGCAGCAATAGTGTGGAAAAAAATATTTGAATAAAAATAAATAATTAAAAAAATAAAAGTAAATAAAATTAAAAAAATGAACGTAAAAAAAATAAAGTTTGCCCAGAAAATACTGGGCAATTCTTTTTTTAAAAAAATATTTTTTTTAATAAATTTTTATTAATTAAATAAAAATACTTCGGCTGTCTAAAAAACTTTATTTAAGAAATTGTTTAATTTTTATTTAAAGGATTCAATTATATATTTAGTTGTTCATAGAATTTATTGAGGTTATTTAACATGAAAAAAAGTATTTTTATATTTTTTAGTATATTTGTTTTGCTTTTATTTTTAGGTTGTACATCTTCTCCTTCTCAAACAAACACAGGATCTTCTCAAAATTCTTTAGTTAATTCTAATAATTCTTCTTCAAATTGGAGTGCTAAAGTTGCAGCACTTGGAGAACCAATTTATGAAAAAGTCACAATTTCTTCAGGATATGAAATACTTCCTTTTCCCGGATTAACTTATAATGGATTAAGAGATAATTGGCAAGCTTTTTATGCAACTAATAAGGATTATACTTTTGCAATTTATGCAAGTCCTTCTATAATTAAAAATGCTGGGACTTATGATGAGGTTAAACAAAAAGTAATGAAAGAATATTCTGCTTATTCTAGTTCATTAAAATGTGATGATATTTCAACTAGTGGGTGGTTAACTAGTACTAAAGCATTTTCTTGCACATATGTTTATTCTGATTATATTAGTTATAAGATAGTTACTTTTTATCGTGACTCTTCTTATATTCAAACTAATTTGAGTGTTTGGGGAACAAGTCTTCAGGAATATACTTATCTTTTTGATGAATTTAATCAAAAAGCAGTTAGTTGGAAATAATTTTTATAATTAATTTTTGAAATATTTTCATATTATTAGAAAATAGATACTATTACTTATGAATTATGTACTGACTACTTCTTTTTCAAAATGACTTCCTTTGTTTCTCTTGCAATCATTAATTCTTCATTTGTTGGAATAACCATTACTTTAACTTTTGATGAATCCGTGCTAATAATTGCTTCTTTTCCTCTAACTTTATTTTTTTCCAAGTCAATTTCAACACCAAAGTGCTTCATATTTCTGCAAACATACTCTCTAGCCTCAGGAGATTTTTCTCCTAACCCCGCAGTAAAAACAACTACATCCAATCCATCCATAATAGCAGCAAATTTGCCCAAATATTCTTTAACAGTATAACTAAATTTATCAAGAGCTATTTGAGCTCTAACGTTCCCTTCCTTCCAAGCAGCATTTTCAATATCTCTACAATCGCTACTTACTCCAGATATACCAAGAAGCCCTGATTTTTTATTTAATATATTTTCGATTTGATCAATAGAAAGATTTTCTTTTTTCATTAAAAAGGATATTATTGAAGGATCAATATCCCCGCATCTAGTACCCATCATTATCCCTGCAAGCGGAGTAAAACCCATACTAGTGTTAACTGATTCTCCTTTTTTTACTGCGCAAAGAGATGAACCATTTCCTAAATGGCAAGTAATAATGTTTAATTGCTTAACATCTTTATTTAGAATTTCTGCAGCTCTGTTTGAAACATATTTATGAGATGGTCCGTGAAAACCATATTTTCTTATTTTATACTTTTCATAATATTCGTAAGGCAAAGGATAAAGGAAAGCTTCAGGTGGCATAGTTTGGTGAAAAGCCGTATCAAAAACAACAACACTTGGTTTTGAAGGCAACATTTTTTTGCATGCATTAATTCCTTCAAGGTGAGCAGGATTATGAAGAGGAGCTAATGGAATACAAGCCTCAATTTCTTTTTGAACTTCATCATCAACAATAACAGCTGACTTAAATTTCTATCCACCATGAACTATTCGGTGGCCAATAGCATCAATTTCATCAAGAGATTCAATTACACCATTTGCTTTACTCAAAATATCATCCAAAAATAGTTTTAATGCTTCTTCATGATTTGAACAAGTTAATTCTTTCTTAATTTTTTCAGAACCAGTTTTTTCATAAGAGTACTTTGCTTTTCCACCAATTTCTTCAATAATTCCTTTAGCAATAACTTCTTCATTTTGCATATTAATTAATTGGCATTTAAGGGAAGAACTTCCACAATTAACAACAAGCACTTTCATAAATATACTAAAAAAGAAATGAATTAAAAAGAAACGCTTTTTGCTTAAAATCAAAC
Organism: uncultured archaeon; assembly: GCA_964605745.1. Taxonomy (GTDB): domain Archaea; phylum Iainarchaeota; class Iainarchaeia; order Iainarchaeales; family JAAZKV01; genus JAAZKV01. The sequence continues at coordinate 6,246 of CAZSDT010000036.1, forward strand.
CCAAACCAGATTTAACTAAAAAAAAGTAAAACTGCGGGTTTATTTATTCCCCGCAATTTTTTAATATTACTTCATGGCATTACACACACTGATGAATTAATTGTTTTTGAATAACTCAAAGTTGTTGTTGCACAAGCGTGTGCAAACCAATCAGTTCCACATTTAACTGTTTTTGTTTGAAGATTAGCCAAAGTCAAATTCTCTACAGTTAATACACCTGCCCCAGTTGTGTAAGGAGAATGTAATCCTTTCCCATACACATTTGGTTTTAGAACTTTTACTGTTAATTGAGTTATCTTTGTAATATCAATTGTACCTAAATCAAATTTCCAACTAACTTTTCCGCCCCAACTAGATGGATTTGAATTATAGGCACCAACTATTACTTGATTACCCCTAATCCAATTACATATTCCACCACATGATGATGAAATTGCATATGCACCTGTGCCAGAATATATGTTGTTACCATTCTTAGTTAGAGTAATTGTTTTTGAAGTTGTACCAGATTTATATTTTACTAATAATTGTATTTGTGAAATATCCCAAGCAGTAAATGCTTTAGCTTCTGCACTTACAATTATTCCATCATTAAATCCACACTTTGGAGGCAAACACACACCATTACTACAACCATTTGTACAAACTTGTAAAGTTGGTGTTGTTTGTGTTTTATTACAACTTGATTGCAATGTATTTGGATTAGTGCAAGTGAAAATTGTATTTGTTTGAACTACATTATTTCCACTGCATGTTTTTGCACCAACTACATCTGCCCCACAATTTAAATTTGTGTAACATACTGGCGTTGCACAATTATCTCCATTACAATAATCTGCAGGAACAGGTTTTCCCTTTACTACAGCATTGTTATATTTTAATTCATAATAATTATATCCGTCCGAATCTGTTTTTCTTATTGCTGCTAAATCAGTAGGTTCAGCATTACTAAATTTAATATACCATGCCCCTGTGCTTGGTCTGTAAATGGCAATATCAACTTTTCCATCACCATCATAATCCGCAGGAACAGGAGTATCAGTCTTCGCACCCCAAGTAAAAACATCAACCACAAAATTTGAACCAGACTTAGCAATATACCAAGTAGCTGTACTTGACCTAAACAAAGCACGATCCACTTTACCATCACCATCATAATCCGCAGGAACAAGAGTATCAGTACTAACCCCCCATTTGATAGCATCAACAGCAAAATTTGAACCAGACTTAGCAATATACCAAGTACCATTACTTGATCTAAACAAAGCACGATCCGTCTTACCATCACCATCATAATCCGCAGGAACAGGAGTATCAGTCTTCACACCCCAATTAATAGAATCAACTACAAAATTATTACTAGACTTAGCAACATACCAATTTACATTACTAGGCCTAAACACT
>CAZSDT010000037.1:0-7413 GCA_964605745.1 uncultured archaeon
CTTTCTCTTCCAACGCTTTAAACTCCGCAGTAGTACCATGTTCATCAGTACCTAAAACAAATAAAACTTCTTTACCATCAATTCGCATAAATCTTGCGAATGCATCCGCACTCAAAACCGAACCAATCAAATTTCCCAAATGAGGAACATTATTTACATAAGGCAAAGCACTTGTAACCAAAACTTTATTACTAACCACAAAAACACCTTAATTCTACTAGATAAAGAGATTAAAAAAGAATTAAAAACGTGTACTAAAGAACAAACTACAATATATGCAAATTGTTACACCTTTCTTGCAATTTTATTTAAAAACAATACAAGCAAAAGGTTTGTATGGCCCGATTCAAAATTTCTAAAACTATTACCACGACGACCATAACCGCGTAAAGCTCATTAGCACTAATTTTAAAGGTTTTTGAGCAGGATTTTTATTATAAAGGAAGGGGACTAACGATGGACGAGAAGAAAGAATATATGGAAAAGTTTTGGCACACAACTGCACACGTATTTGCAAATGCTTTAGTAGAAACGTTCCCAACCGCAAAAATTGCAATAGGTCCCGCAATTGAAAATGGTTTTCACTACGATTTTGAACTTGAAAAAAATATTGATGCAAAAGATTTAGAAGTACTTGAAAAGAAAATGAATGAAGTACTAAAACGAAGAGAAAAAATGATTCAAAAAGATATTTCAGTTGAAGAAGCACTAGAAATGTTTAAGGATAATCCATACAAAGTGGAAATGATTAATGATTTAGCAAAAGAAGGCGCAACAAAAATTAGTACTTATAGAAATGGTGCATTTACTGATATGTGCATTGGACCGCACATAGAATATATTAGCGAAATTGGTGCAATTAAATTACTAAAAACAAGCGCAGCTTATTGGAAAGGAAATGAAAAAAATAAACAATTACAAAGAGTATATGGAATTTCTTTTAAGAAACAAAAAGAACTTGAAGATTGGATAGAAATGCGAAAAAAAGCTGAAGAAAATTCTAATGTAAAATTAGGAAAAGAACTTGACTTGTACATGATACATGATACTGTTGGAAGAGGACTCCCTATTTGGTGCCCTAACGGAGCAATGCTTCGAATGCAATTACAAGAATTATTAGTTAAGGAACAAATCAAAAGAGGATACTCATTTATTATCACTCCTCACATTGGAAGAACGGAATTATTCAAAATAAGTGGACACTTAGAACACTACAAAGAAATGATGTACGCGCCAATCAAAATTGATGATGACGAATACTATCTAAAACCAATGAACTGTCCTTTCCACATAATGTATTATGCAAAAGATCCTAGAAGTTATAGAGATTTACCAATAAGATTAAGCGAAATGGGAACTGTTTATAGATACGAAAAGAGTGGAGAGTTATCTGGATTACTTAGAGTACGAGGATTTACTCAAGATGATGCACACATATTCTGTACACCCGAACAAGTAAAATCAGAATTTAATGGAGTGTTTGATTTAGTAATGAAAGTAATGGGAATACTAAAAATGAAAGACTTTAGAGTAAGAGTAGGGACTAGAGATCCTGCAAGTTCAAAATATGTTGGAGCACCAGAACTATGGGAAAAAGCAACTCAAGAAATAATTGAGGTTCTAAAAGAAAAAAATATTAATTACGTTGTAAATCCAGGAGACGCAGCATTCTACGGACCAAAAGCAGATATAATTGTAAAAGATGCTTTAGGAAGAGAATGGCAAACAGGAACAATACAATTAGATTATAATTTACCTGAAAGATTCAAATTAGAATACGCAGGAAACGATGGACAAAAACACCAACCAGTAATGATACACAGAGCACCATTCGGTTCATTTGAAAGATTCACAGGAATTGTAATAGAACACTTTGGAGGAAACTTCCCACTATGGCTATCTCCACAACAAGTAAGAATAATTCCAGTATCTGAAAAATTCATGGAATATGCTAAGGAAATAAATGAAAAACTACTTGACGCAGAAGTAAGAGTAAAACTAGATGAACGAAATGAAACACTAGGATACAAAATTAGAGATGCTCAAAAAGACAAAATACCATACGCACTAATAGTTGGTGCAAAAGAAGTTGAAAACAAAACAGTTGCAGTTCGTGATAGAGCTGGAAAACAAGAAGTAATGAGTTTGGAAGACTTCTTAACAAAAGCTACAAAAGAAATAAGAGAAAGAATTTAATTATTTGTATCAAAGGACTTTAATAATGGAACAAAAAAGTCCTTTGATAGCTATCAAAAGACAGCATTGAATTTCCTAAAGTAATGTCTTTTGATATTAGAGAAAGGGAGAAATCCCTTTTTTCTAAAACTTTTTTTTGAAAAAACAAATTAATAAAAATCAACTAATCAGTTGATTAATTTTCTACCAAGCATATATTAGTCACAACACACACAATATTTATTATATGTTACATATAGGGAAGTCAAGGCACATAGATTCTGATGTTAATGTAGTCATAGACTACTACAAACACTTGTTTTCTGATTTTTTCTTACCTCACTTCACCACCCACAAATTACTCTGTCAAGTAGAATTCCCACAATTAGAAACAATTATTCACAAAACACAAGTTGTAAGTAAATGGCAAAAAGGGGATTTTATATGAGAAAACGGTTTGTTCTAAGAGAAGAATTGTTTGGTTTTACATTATTTGATAGACAAAAAATGAGACATAAATTTATTCAAAACAATAATCAAGAAGACTTAAAATTAATAGAAAAAGTAGCTGATGATTGCGAAAAATGGAATTCGGATTTAACAAATTCTCCTAAAGATATAATTTATTCCCCAATTCGAATTTACTTTGAATTTACTGCGGCATGTAATTTAAGATGCAGAACATGCTTTAATGAATCAGGATTGCCTAAGCCTAATGAACTAAATACTTCTGAAGTAAAAAAAACACTTAAAGGATTACGAAAAGATAAAGTTTTTGACATAAGATTTAGTGGTGGTGAAACTACTCAACGTAAAGATTGGTTTGAGATTCTAAAATATGCAAAAAAACTCGGATTTTCAGTATCATTAAATACTAATGGAGTTTATTCAGACCAGACAACAATAATAAATAAACTAATAAAATTAGACCTAGAACAAATAACCTTCAGTATTGATGGGAATAAAAAATTCCATGATTATATAAGAGGCGAAGGAAACTATGAAAAAACAGTATCAAGTATTAAAAAATTACATGAAAAAGGAGCACATCTAAGAATTAACACTTTAATTACCAAAGGGTCAGCAAAATCTTTAGAAGACATTCTTAGCCTTGCAGGAAAATATGTTGAAGAAATAAATTTTTTTGTTATGCGACCAATTGGACGAGGTGCACACTTACTCAACGAGGTTCTATCCTATAAAGAACTTTGTAATTTTAATGAAAAGATTGAAAAATTTAAATCAAAATACCCCCACGTAAATATTTTGTATGGGTCAAAAGTCACTATTGCAAATTCTATAAAAGCTAAAACAGAATCAAAATTGGGATTAAAACTTGGGGGCCCTGATGGACTTACTCGATTCAATCTATCACCAGATGGTTCAATCTGGCCTGGGGGATATACTCCCTTTTTGAGACCGGATTTTTATTTAGGTAATATAAAAACTGAAGGATTTAGTATTCTTAATGTTTGGAGAAACTCAGAAAAATTAAAGCAATTTAGAGAAGAGAGTTTCAAAATACAAAATAAATGCTTAACTTGTCCTGAAAATGGGGTTCGTTGTCCAGGAGCAGGAATAGAAATGGAGTTTTATAGGGAAAAAAGTTTAAATCAAAAAAACCCCTATTGTAAATTTTAATTACCGAGTTGATTTAATGGAATTAAAACAAATAATGAATGGTAACAAAGCCCATATTAATTATTTTGATTTTGGATTATATAATGCAATTGAATTAAGATGGATGAAATGTATTTTACCTTTATTTACTGACAAATATAATTTATATGGGTTTGAGGCATGCAAATCACATTATGACAAACTTACTTCTTTGGAGGACAAAAATACTAAATTATTTAATGTGGCAATAAGCAATTCTCCCGAAGACGTTGTAAAATTATATCATGCGGATAACCGTATAGGCCATTCCATCTATGCATCTAAAAATAATGTTTCTTCAGACTATGAGAAAGTTAAATCAATTCGATTCTCTAAATGGCTTTTAGACGAAAAAATTAATTTAGACAACTCCTTTAACATAATTAAAATAAATATTGAAGGAGCTGAATGGGATTTTTTCAATGATTTGATTGAAAATAACTTACACAAAAAGATTAACACATTCTATGCATCTTATGATAAGGACATTAAAAAAATAAAACAATTTCTAGAGACGGGCATTGAAGCGAAATATGATAAATTATTAAAAGACAATGGTATTACCCCACAATTGTATTAGTTAAATATTTAACTAGGTAATTCCAGGTAATCTTTATGCGTACAATTCAACTAGAGTGTATAGTCTTTAGGAAAAAAAACACGGACTTTGAGTTCCTATTACTAAAAAGAATACCAACTAAAGGTGGTTTTTGGCAACCAGTTTGCGGTGGCATGGAAGAAAAGGATAAGTCCATTCTTGATGCAGCATTCAGAGAATTAAAAGAAGAAGCCAACATAGGACAAAAGGATATTCTTAATATTTTTCCAAACATACATAATTTTGAAATAAATAGACATTATTTAACAGGACAAACTATTCAAACTATCACAGAGCACGTTTTTGGATTTGAAATAGATTCTAATTTTTTTATAAATATTAATAAAAACATTTACCCCGAACACGAAGAAATAAAATGGGCTTCTTTTAAAGATGCATTGAATCTATTAAAATGGGAAGACAATAAGAACGGACTTAAAAAACTATATGAAATACTTTCAAATAAAAAAGTAAGATAATTTGATATTTTATCTAGTGAATTTATATGAGACGAGTAAAAATATTAAACCAATTAAACCAAATCAGGCGAATTGGAAAAGGAACAACCATCCAGAATGCTGTAATTAAGGTTACTTCTCAACAAATACAAAGTAAAAGCAAAGGAAAACCATTTCTATCCCAAACAAAATCCAAAGCTCAAAGACTTACAAAAAAACTCTTTATTCCATCACGAGTAAATCAATTTTATTTATTAATGAGAAAAACCTACCGCAAAGTATTTAGTCAAAAAAAATTTTCTTTAAGTCAAAAGCTCTTTGGAAATAAAGGAAACTTTGGTATTTTGGTTCTAAGACCAGAACTGTTTGGACAATTTAGTAAAGTTAGAGAAGTACTAAAATCCAGTAATTTTCAAATCATTATGTCAAAAACATTTTTATTTGACAAGACTTCAATTTTAGAGATTTATCCTCAATCAATCCAAAGTTCCAAAGAGTATCCTGAATTCACTCCTTTTGTAGCTAACATCCTTAATGGCCCCAACAAAGTAGTAATATTTCGATGGGGCACCCAATGGCCTCCAGAAAAAAAACAAAAAATATTAGTGGACATGAAAAAACATGTACGAACTTCAATTGCGCTTCCATTTTTAAAACAACATGGATTTACATCCAAAGAATTTGATTTAATAGCAAAACAACTTGATGCCCTTGGTTTCGCAGAATCTACTAATGCAACAGAAAAAAGTTTGATGAACATTTTTAATGGAATTCATGTTCCAAACGTAAGCGATATGCCCAAAGAAGCTCTCGTTTTCTTAAGTGGTAAAGATTTAAGGCAGATTTCTAAAAACAATGTCTAAATAAATCCAACAACATTTTTTATTAAAAACTTCTTTATTTGCTTACTTATCCTTTGCACAAGAACAAGAAAAAATAGAAATCAAAATAATAGAAAACAAATTAACCATAGTTAGAAAATAAGTTTAATTTTGTTTAAAATCAACTAATTGGTTGATTAATTTTCTACTCTAACCATATTAATCACCTAAACAGAAAGTGTTACATGGAAGAAAGAATTATTAGTTATGAGAATAATAATGAAATAAATCAAATCATTTCTAAATTAACTGAAGAACAATTCTTTCTAACCGAACACAAAACAATTTCAAAACAATTATACTTCAAAAAGTTCAACACCCCACCAACACTAAAAATAAGGGAGGATGAATAAAATGCTCTCCGTGCTTGACAATGCATATTTACGAAAAGCACAAGAGCATCCAAACTACTCCTTCACCCACCAAAAACTCTTATTCATCCTCCTAACAGAAAAAAAATATTATGCAAAAGATGAACTCCTTTGCATTGCAAATTACAATTTAAACAAATTAGAAAAAACAATAAATGATTTAGAAGAAATTGGATTAGTAAACCAAGATGGATGGTTGGTGAGAATTGCAAACGAAGAAAAATTAAATCAAGAAATTTGCACTGAAATACGATTGGGTAGGAGAAAGTGAAAATCAACTAAGTGTATTTTTCCCACCAAAGCTCTTAAAAACTCGTAAATCCATTATTGAAATATGGTTGAATCTATTGGGTATAATCAAAATAGTTTGAAGAGTAAGGTGCTTGAACTTGTTTCTAATGAAAAATCTTTGAGCGCAAAGCAAATCTATTCAAGACTTCAAAAAATGTATTCAATTACAAGCACTTACCAAGCAGTACATAAAACCCTAAAACAAATGCTTGATGATGGAGTTTTAATTAAAGAAAAAGCTGTTTACTCAATAAACCCAAAATGGGTTGAGGATTTTAAGAAAAATGCAGAGGTTCTTGCTGAAAAGGTTAGAACTGGAAAAAAAGAATTTAACTTAAAGGAACTCCAAGAAGGAGAAACAATTCACTTAAATTTTAAAGGAATACTTGAAGTAGGATGGTTTTTAGTTAATGGAATAATGGTTGCACCAAACCCTAAAAAAACACCAGGAATTGCACTATGGCGATTCTGCTACTCTATAGTTGGATTGGAAGAAAAACACTTAACAGGATTAAAAAAAGCATGCAAAGAAAACAAATGGTACGCATTCATTGAAGAAGACAACAAATTAGATCATTTATTTGGAAACACATTACTATCATATGGTTGGAAAGGAATAAAATATAATATAAAATGCGCAACTCCCTTAAGCGATAAAATGATTATTGGAGATTATATAGCTGAAATTAGTTACCCATCACTATTTAGAAAACTATGGGCAATACAAAACAGACTACCAGTAAAAGTAATTGAATTCAATTTAGCAAAACACTTACTACTAATGCGAGAAATACAACCAGATATAGAAGTAATAATCACTAAAAACTCAAAACTAGCAGAAGAATACAGAAAAGAATATTTGAAAAAATAAAGGAGAGAAAATAATATGCAAAATAGTTTTTTAGACCCAATATTAGGAAGCTCTACAAAAAGCGCAATAATAGAAGCACTAACAGAAAAACCACTCACACTAAAAGAAC
>CAZSDT010000038.1:0-7240 GCA_964605745.1 uncultured archaeon
AATCATCAATTAATCCATATCCAACCATTTCTCTTACAACCGCTTCTGCATAAAAGTTTGTTCGACTATCTGGTATTCTTAAGGAGGGATTGCTTCTAATTATTTCAATTATTTTTTGTTTGTAAATTATTCTTCTTTCTTCTGGATTTCGTATTTTGTAAGGTGTGATTGAAATTAATCTTGTAGTTGCTTCTTTTAGGGTGTTAATTATTTTTCTTTCTATTCCTGTTGGTCTTGTTGTTGGAGTAAAATAATATGCTAATGGTTTTCCCGGAACTTTATAGATTTTTACTTTTCCGTAACTTTTTACTTCAACTTTTTTGTTTTGTTCAAGTTCTTTTTCAATATCAGTTTTTTCTTCCATTTCGCTTTCAATTTCAGTTTCATGTTCCATGCTTTGCTTGAATTCTTTAAAATCTTTTTTTTGAACATTTTGTGCTAATTGTTCTTCCTTATCTTCTGCTTTTATTGGCTCAGTAGGTTGTGTTTTGGATTTAGTTTCTTCTTTAGCAGTAGTTGCTTTTGCTTGTCCTATAATATCTTCTAAATAATCAGTTGGCATATGCAAGAATTAGGTTTTTTGTGTTATTTAAAGTTTGCTCGTGGCAAAAACTGCCCCTGTGTTTAAGATTTAAAAGATTAGAAATAATTTTTAATTACATTTTTGCTCTTGAGCATCTTTCTTTTCCGCACATGCTTAAATATTCTTTGCAAAAATCTCTTCCGCCTTGTTGTTTGTAGTGCTTGCATCTTTGCCAAGCTGGTCCAGTAAAGCAAGTTTCTTTTTGAAGTGTATTTTCTTGTACTGGTTGCATTACTATTGCATCGTCTCCAATTATTTTTGCTGGTTGTTTAGCTTGTACTCGTATTTCTTCTATTATTTGATTATTTGCTTGTAATTTTTGTTGTGGCTCTTCTTGGTAGGTTCGTGCTTTGAAATTTTTAGGATAAAGCATTTTTTCTACTTCGCTTCCGCTTGGTGTAAACATTGCTTGTTTTTGCATCATTTGTGATCCTGCTTTAGGTCTAGGCATTTTTTGTATATCAATACTTTGCCCCATTGCAATCATTTTTGCATTCATTCTTCTTGTATCATCTATTATGCTGTCAAACGCCATTTTTTCAATCACCCATTAAAAATATTTTTTTTATTTACTTACCTTCTTGCTCTCCTGCAACCTGTTTTTGCGCATAGTGAGTGAAATTCAGCGCAGTATTCTTTTCCCGAATTAGTTTTTCTAAATTTACAATTTTCCCAAGAAGTGTCTCCCCCTCTTTGTGAGTTTGAACTTGAAGCATTGGCAATATTATTAATTATGCTTCCACACCTAGGATCATTATTTTGTTTGTTTGCAAATGTTCTTTGTTGGGGAACAAATCCTTGTATTTCTGAATCCTTGTAAGAAATATCCTGTTTTTGTACAGTTGGTTTAGGGTTTTCCATTATTGCATCACTCATTTCGTTTTGTGCAATTTTTGGTGCAGCTTTAGCTTGTGCCATATTTTTCCTTACATCTCTAGCAATATCTCCAAAACCCAAATTTTCACCTTGCAACTATCAATTGCACACTGCAATATAAAGCTTTCTTGTAGCAAAAAACTTTTTAAAGGGAATAATTTTGAAGCACATTCTTATTAACTTCAAGCGAGATTACTATTTTTGTTAAATTGTTAATAAGTAAATTAATTTTGGTGCGTAAAAAATGATTTCTCCCGAGTTTTGCATGTCCAGTTTCGCTTGGACCAAACAAAACTTTTTTGTTTTGTGGGTCCAGCAAAACGTTTGTTTTGCTTGGACCAAACGATTTACATTCGTGCTATTTTCAATAGCACTAGTGGGTATTTTTTGGGGGAATAAAAAATGATTTCTCCTGAGTTGTGCATTAAGTGTAAAGGAAAATTATTGTGTGGTTTAAGCAGATGCCCAATTTTAGAAAAATCTTCTAGTAGTTCAAAAATTGTTTCTAGTATGATTGGTACAGATTTTGTTGGTGCTTCTCCTCCCGGGTTTTTTGTTTCGTGGCAAAATTATCCTAAAGTTGCAGTGGCTCCATTAAGTGCTCTTCCAAGTGAAGTTTCTTCTATAAGTGATTTGCCAGAACAATGGTATGGTATTTCTCAGGAAAAAATAATTTCTTTTCGCGAATCTTTATTGCGTTCTTATAAAGTAATGCCGGTTTCTTTAGCCTCTGACCCTAATTATGAATTACTAAGTTTTCAAGAAATTGCGATGAGTACAAATATTTTTGAGATGGAGGTGAGTTTAGTAAATAAGCCCGTTGCAGAAACTTCTTTTGATTCTTTTACAGCCCCCTTAGGTCCGAGTGCAAAATTAAATAAAATAAATTTATTAGAGAATCCTTCAGTTTCAAAAGATATTGATCATTATAATTCTGATACTGATGCAAAAGCAAATACTGCTTTGATTGATTTATTTTTGAAAGGAACCCCCGTTTCTTCTTTAGCAAAAGTTCTCTCAAGTGGTGCATTGGGAGTAAAAAAGAATAGAAAAATTGTTCCTACACGTTGGAGTATTACTGCAGTTGATTCTAATTTGTCAAAATTTTTTATTGATGAAAAAATTCCCCAGAATAAATTAATTGATTCTTTCCAATTATTTCATTCAAAATATTTGGATAATGATTTTTGGATAATGCTCTTGCCTTACCCTTGGAGTTTTGAGCAGATTGAAGTTTGGCTTCCTGGGGGAATATGGAATAAAGATGCAACCGAATTTAATGTTCTTTCAGATTATGAATTAAATAGCGGTTTAGTTGGCTATCCAAAAGAAACCGAAGGAGCATATTTTGCAGCTCGTTTGGCAGTAACAGAATATTTGTATGATAAAAAATTAAATGCTTCAGCAATTGTTTTTAGAGAAGTTGGAAAAGATTATGCTGTTCCATTAGGTGTTTGGCAGATTCGTGAAAATGTTCGTGCTGCATTAAAAGAAAAAGCTCTCACTTTCTCCACTCTTGATTTGACTTTAGAATTTCTTTCAAAAAAACTTTCTGTTCCAATTCCTCAGTACAAAAAGAAATCTTTTTTGATTCAGCAATTCAAATCCCAGACAAGATTAAATCAGTGGTTTTGATTATTTAGTTATTTTTTTATTTAATTTATTTTTTAATTATTATAAATTAGTAGATATTAATTTTATTAATTTAATTAAAAAAAAATCACTTTTTATATTTCATAAATTGTGCTAGAAGGGCTTCAAGTTGTATTCTTTCGTTTGCGCCTTCAACTATTCTAAAATCATAATCTCCGATTGTATCAATTAGTGCAATTTTATCTTTTTCAGCCAAATCTTTTTCAGGCAAATTCATTGTTTCTCTAAATACTTGCATCATTACATCTTCTCCGCTCATTCCTTGTTCGTACATTAGTTCTTCAAGTTTTTTCCTTGCCTCAATAAATTTTCCACTTAATGCAAGTAGTAGCATTTCTTGTACTTGTTCGGGTCTTGCTTTGCTTGATACAGAATAAACAATATCTTCAGTAATATTATTGTTTAGTGAAGCAGAGGCTTGTAGTACATTTATTGCTTTTCTTAAATCTCCTTGTGTTACATAAAAAATTGCTTTTTTTGCTTTTTCATCAACAATTAATTTTTCTAATTTTGCAACGTGCTCTATTTGTTTTTCAACATCTTTAGTATCAAGTGGTTTGAATCGATAAATTACGCATCTTGATTGTATTGGTTCTAATATTTTTGAAGAGTAATTGCATGAAAGAATAAATCTGCATGTTTTAGTATATTTTTCCATTGTTCTTCGTAGAGCTTGCTGTGCATCTTGTGTTAATGCATCACATTCATCAAGAAAAATTATTTTAAATTGCGAATCAAATGCCAGTGTTCTAGCAAAATCTTTGATAGTATTTCTAACTACATCAATTCCTCTGTCATCAGAAGCATTTAGTTCTAAAAAGTTTTGTTCAAAATTTGGTCCGAACATTTCTCGTGCAAGTGCAATTGATGAAGATGTTTTTCCAGTTCCAGCTGGTCCAGAGAACATCATATTTGGCAAGTTTCTTTTAGCAACATAGCTTTTCAATCTGTTAGTAATTTCTTCGTGCCCAATAACATCGTTTAGTCCTTTAGGTCTGTATTTTTCTACCCAAGGTAGTTCTAGTTCATCCGCGTGTGTCATCAAAAATAAGAGGGAGAGTAAAGGGTTAAAAACATGTTCTTGATTAATTTGTTTTAAGTTTAAAGGTGTTTTTTTGAGGGATAGTATTTTTGATAATAAACAATTGCTTTTAGTTTTAGTTGCTTGGTTTATTTTTTCTTTTTTAGTTCTTTGGTTCATTGGTGGCGGATGCCTTAGTCCAATGGATGGTAAGAGTTGTATTTCTTCCGGAGCATTTAATTGGATGAGTAATATTCCAATTCTAAATTTATTAATGCCATTTGCTCAGTGGTCTTCTTTAATGTACTTTTTTGCTCCTTTAGCAGGATTTGTTTTGGCTTTTATTTTAATTAAATGGTGGAATTCTTATTTTGAAACAAAAGAAGCGAGCGGAATATTTTTCTTAATTTTAATTATGTTAGCTCTGCTTGGCGGTTATTACATTAATCTTTTCTTTTATGTTAATGAATCAGCAATGGTAGCAACTTCTCGAAGTAATGGTCAAGCAATTTATTCTCCTTATTTTTGTTTATCCGAAACAACTGATTCAGATTGTTATAATGTAGTTCAAAAAAAGAATGCTGAATATATTTCTCAAGCACAGAGCGGGAAGATAAAAGTTGTTCCTCAGTATATTCCAATTAGTTTTTGGAGTGAAGTGAGGAAAAGTATGTACTTTTTGTTTATTCTTGGTGCAATAAATGCATGGTTGTTTTTGTTTGCAAAAGAATTGTATGAGAATTTTAAAGAAAATAAAGATTAAGTTAAATGATTAGTTAATTAGTTTTAAGGTTTTGGAGCATTTTTAAGCTTTTTGAAAGTTAGTATATTATTATTGTAAAGTTGTAAGAATAGGTGGAATGAAATGATTGCTGTTGTTTTAAAGAGAGCTATTGAAGAATATTTTTCTAATTTTAAGGTAATGCTTAGTTTTGGGGTTTTGTTTCTTTTCTTAGCGCTTTTTGCTTTGTTTGACCAATTCTTTTTTGGCTCAGGCTCAGTTTTCTTTTCTCTTAATTCGAATTTACTTGGAGGATTATTGGGTTTAGTAGTTTCTTTAATTTTTCTTTACTTTTTTTCATTTTTTGTTTCTCTAACAGTTTATGCAGCCCATAGAGATGTTCAGCACATTAATTTTGACACTTATTGGAATGATTTGTTTAAGGATGCAGCAATAAAGATTTTCTTTTTTTATTTAATTTTAGCAATTTTGTTTTATGCAATTAGTTCAATTGGTTTTGTTTATGGTTTAGCTTTTTGGGCTTTATTATTAAATCTAATAATTGGTTTAATTGTTCTTTACGTTCCACAAAGTATTGTTCTTGATGAGACTAGTGTTCTTGAAGCAGTAGTTAGAAGTATTGAATTTTGGAGTAATAATTTTTTAGTTTCTTTAGCAATTTTTGTTTTAGCAACAGTTGCATTGTTTTTAGTTAATGCGATTGAACTAGGTCTTCAATTATTCAATTTGCCGGGTGTAGCAGTTTCTTTCTTTTTAGTATTAGTAGTTTTGGTTCCGTTTTTCGAGCAAACTAAATCATATGCTTACTTAATGAAAAATGCTTTATTAAAAAGTAATGAAGTTGTTCACGCTCATGCTCCTAGAATCCAAAGAGCAAAGCCAATGTATGGAGTAAGATTAAGAGAACAACCAAAGAAAGGTTCAAAAATTTAATTTTTCTTTTTTTTTGAATTTTTAATTTTATATTTTTTTTATTTCTAATTAGTTTTGTTTATTTACTTTTACTCAAATCCCAAGTACTCTACTTGTTTAACTTTTTTAGTGAGTAATTCATTTAGTTCATTTAAGTTAGCTGCTTTTCCAGTAAAACAACATTTCTTTTCTTTTAAGCATTCATCAAAAATAAATGTATCTTGTGCAAATACTTCTTTTCCCAAATTTTCAGAGAATTTTTGTGTTGCTTTTGGTGTACAAGCACAGATTAAATCATTTTCAAATAGTTTTGAAAGTTCTTTGTATACTTTTGGCGCGAATTCAATTGGTTTTTTATTGAAGTTTTCGCTTAAAGTGTATAAATTTGTAATTCCTATGCATGTTTTTGCATTGGTAAAATCAAATTGTTTAAGGTATTCTCTTTTTTGCAGTACATTTTTCTTTGATTCCTTTAATTTATTCACTTGTTCGCTTACGTCTCTTAAGTTCGTAAAAAATTTATCTTCATCCAAACCTTGCGCAATTTTTTCTAAGTTTATTCCAACTTGCATTAGTATAATTGGCGTTGAAGAAAATAGTTTTGTATCAAATGGGTAATATTGTTCTTCTTCATTGTTTAAAATGAAAAAATGTTTTTTATCTGTTTGAATAAGTTTTAGTGCATATTTAGAATCCACGCCCACAACAACATTTTCGTTAAGCAATTCATTAGAAATTTTAGCAGCATTTATTTTATTGCTAGATGATTTTTCAAATTCTTTCGGGGTGTATAGTTCAAGTGATAGTAAATGTTTTTTTTCTAATATTTCATTAACTTGGTTAATAGTTTGTGCAATATTTTTTGCGTTTTTTTCATTTTTTACTTCGCTTGAGCAGGCGTGTGTTAATCCGTATATGCTTGTTGGTAAATAAAAATATTTATCAAAATTATTTGCTTTTTTAAAAACTGATAAGATGGTTTTTTCATAACTTTCTTTTTTTTCAGCAATTATTGTTGTCGCATGTGCTCTTTGGGAAAATCCTTCTGTATCTTCAATGCAAATAGTTCCATCATAATGCAATTCTCTTGCACTTTTTTCTATTTGTGTTAGTAAATTATATTCTCTTGCGCTTTCTCCATAATTTGGTTCGCTTTCAAGTCTTTTCTTCATATCATAAACTGCTTCTCCAACTCTTGCATAATTGTTTCTCACTTCTTCAAATCCGTATGAAATTAATTTAGCATTAACCAATTCTCTAATTAAACTTGGTGTAAGAAAATCTATTTTTGTGTCCTTGATTTGATTTTCAACTTCAAGAGTAATTTTTTCTGCAGCAGTCCTTGAAATATTTGTTTCTTTTAAAAGTGAAGTTATTATGTTTCCTCTGTTGAATTGAAATATTTTTTCGCTGCTTAAATAAACTTTCATTTTGCTGAATCGTTCATAGGTTC
>CAZSDT010000039.1:0-7078 GCA_964605745.1 uncultured archaeon
CTCGCTTCCCAAATTATTTGTGGGCTAATAAGAGGATATTCTACTTCAAAAAAACCATTTTTTGTAAATACTCCTCTAAAACTATCTTCCAATTTGTTTTTCATTGCTTTTCCAACAAGTCCGTATGAGTAAAATCCTGCAATTGGTCCGTATAGTTCTGGTTCGGGTCCGTAAACAAAATCTTTTTCAGATAAGTATTTTGCAAGTTCTAATTGGAAATCTTTTTTTTGTGTTTGTGCAGTTTCAGTCATTTGTATCACGTATTTTATTTGCAATTTAATTACAAAAATAGAGTTAGTAAAGAAATAAAAAGCTCTACTTTTGGTTTAAAATTAAGTTAATTAGAGCCACTCTTATTAGTTGTCTTTTAGCTAGTTTTTTTGTTTATTTCAATAGTTGTTTTGTCTCTTTTTCTTGTAGTTGGATCAAGAGGATTATTGTATTCCCATTCAAGCACACACACTTCTGCTAGAACTGTATCGGGGGATGCTGGGGCGTTCATTACTTCTACTACAACTGTTCCATCTTTTGCTCCTGCTTCTAATTTATCAATTGATGTAGTGAATAACCTAAAATAACTTTGGCAGTTTGCTGTTGCTTCTGGTGCTTCTAAATCTAAACTTATTGTAATGTCTTCTATTGCTACACTTCCAGTGTTTTCAAAGTGTGCTTCTCCGTTTGAAAGTTTTTGCATTCCTGTGCACACGCCTGTAGTTCCTGAGCAAGTTATATTAAATATTTTTGGAGTCATTTTGAATAATAAATTGACTTTTGTTTCTGTTGTTACTTTAAATGATCTCAAAAAGTTTTTTTCAGCTCTTAGTGAATAACTTGTTGCTTTTATCATTCCTCTGAATTCCTCATCTTTGCTTGCATTTATTGGTGCTTTTACAAATACTATTACTGATTGTTCTTTTAATGGATCAATTTTTGGAATTATTGTTTCACTAGCTACTTCTGCTCCGGATATGCTCATCCAACTTAATGTATCTTCGTATCCTGAATCTGCAACTATTTCTATTTTCAAATCTTCTAATGGTATTAATTTATTATTATTTTTGAATTTCAAAATATATTGTTTTTGTGTTCCTGCGGTTAGGCTTTGGGTTGTTTCGGTTAATCCTGTCATTACTAGATCATTTGGATTTACTGTTGGCATTGCAACTAAATCAAATTTTTGACTAGCTATTCTTGATCCTTTTATTTTAAATGTTACGCTTGCTGGAGTGGCTTTTGTTAAGTTGGATCCCTCTTTTACTTTTATTTCAAAGTCTAAATTTGTTGAGTCGCCATTTTGTAGAGTTGTTATTCCTGTTGGGAGTATTGTTACTTCCAGTGGGGTGATGCTCACTGCAATTATATCTTTTATACTAAATTCATTTCCTGAGTTGAAAATATTTAATTTTCCTCCTATTACTTGGCTCTCATATATTTTTGTTGCATCTAGTGCAACTGTTAGTGTAGCATTAAGGTTTTTTGTTAGGGTGAGTTTTTGTACTTCTCCTTCTTTTTCTTCGCCTGTTATTGTAATTATTTCATTTTCCAATTTAATATAATTTTCAGCAGTTACTGTTGCTGTATAATCTCCAGGAAATAAATTGGCTTTGAACTTAGTTGATTTAGTTTTTGGGGTAAATTCAATTGGTTTTCCAGTTTCATCTTTTAGAGTTAAATTTCCAGCTACTGGGTTTCCATCTATATCTACTATTGAAATATTAACTTCTTTTTGTGAGCTAACCCAACTAAAGATAAGAAAAGCAGCTACTAGTAAAATAATTATTAGTATTATTATTGGCAAATATTTTTTAATATCAATCGGCGGTGATTGATTTCCGCCATAATCATAGTTTTGTCCAGGAGAAGAATAGGTTCCTGCACCAGGGGAGTAATTTGTATCATTATTTGGATCAAACAAAATTATTCACTCCAAAAGTTAAGAAGTTCTTTTTTATAAAAGTTTGTTTTTGCCTTTTTTTGGAAAATTTGGCTTTTTTTCTTATTTTTACTCCTTTTTTTTGTATTGTGTTAAGGTTAAGTATTAAATTCTCTTTTGTTTATTGTTTAGTTATGAAGATTAGTTTAATTGGGTGTAGGGATAATTCGGTAAATGTTTTTCCTCAATTGGTTAAATTGCTTTCTGCAAAAATTTCGGGTTTGGAAGTTTCGGTTAGATTTGTTCCTTTTTTTGAAGATATTCCTGCAGTTTGCATTGAGGAAGCTTCTAATTCTAATTTTTTAGTTGCTTTTGCACAAGTTGGGGATGATGAGGAAGTAAAGTTTTTAAAAAAGAAGCTTGTTGATGTTGAACTTTTGACTAAAACTAGAATACTTAAGTGGGTGGAAGAAGATTCTTTGTCAGGGGAGAAGACTGATGATTTGACAGATGAGGTGCAGGATTTGACTGAAGAGATATCAAAAACAGTTATTAGTATTTTGTTTAAAGAATCCGATTTTATTCCTAAAGAAAAAGAAGATTATTAATTTTTAATTTAAAATTATTAAATAAAATTTAATTATTTAATTTGTTTTTTATTATTCTTCTTTTTTCAATTCGAATTGTTTTTCTTTGATTTTGCTTCTTGATCTAATTGTTCAATTAATTTTTGTGCATTTTTTAGGGAAATATTTTTTTCATCAAGTCCTTTCTTTAATGCATTTAGTTCTTTCTCATATTTTTCTTTTATCTTTTCTTCAATTTCCACTTTTTTTTCTTCAAGTCCCATTAATTGTTTAGTATATTCGCTTCTTTTGTGTAGAGTGTCTTGTTCTACTTCAAGAGCTATGGTTCTAGCATAATCTCTTTCTTTTTTTAATTCTTTGATTAATTCCATTGTTTTTTGGGCAAAAGTAGTGTGGTTTGTTTCAAGTTCTTCTACTTCTTTTTTTAATTGAGTAAAACTTCCTTCAACGTAAGATATTTGTGCAAAGTGTGTTTTAAGCGATTTTTTTGTTTCATTAATTGCTTCAAATAATTTTTTATCTAGTTCATTTAATTCACTTTCTGTTTCTGCAATACTTTTTTCACTTACATTTCCAAAATAAGTTTTTCTTTTTAATTCGTTGTGTTTTTGTTTGATTTCTTCTAGTTCTTCTTCTTTTCTTTGTAGTGTTTCAAGTAGTCCTTTTGCAGTAGATCCTTTTTGCATTGAAGGTGTTTTTCTTGCAATTAAAAATGTTCTTGCCTTGTCGATATTGTATCTCATTTTTAGGCTTATAGTTAATATTTTTTGCTGGATTGAGAAATAAAGTTCAGGAACTTCAATACTTTCAGTTTCATTAATTAATTCTTGTCTTATTTTTTTACTTTTTTCCATTGAAATATTTGCTTCAAAAACAATTATTTCTCTAGAAAGTTCAGTTAAAAAAGAACCAAATTCAGGGGAATTTTTTTCAATGAGCATTTTTATTTCTCTGTTAATAGAATCAATTTTTGAATAAATATTTTTAATGCGTATTGTATTTTGTTCGAGTTCAAAAACAAATCCTTGTCGATTTATTTGCGCCCAATTAGTTCTTGCTACATTAGTGTGTAGTGTATTGATTTCATTTATACATTCTTCTACTCTTTCTTCTAAGTTTGTTGAATTGGACATGAAGAATTAGAGGTTTTTTAGGTATAAAAGATTTGCTCTTAAGTAAAATATTTTTTTGTTTTTCTTATGCATGGTTTTTTATGTTTTTAAGTTGTTAGCTATTTATGTTTACTCAAGGCAAAGAGGGTTTATTTTTCAATGATCTTTGTATTGATCCTCATAGGCTCCCAAAAGCAAATTTGGCTTTCCTCTCTCATGCGCACTCTGATCATGTTAAGCTTTCAAAAAAAACAGAGTTTTTAGCAACGATTGAAACAATTGATTTGGTTAAGAGTAGATTTGGTGATGCACATTTTTTGCCAGTTGAATTGAATAAAAAAATTAAAGTTAGCGATTTTGATTTGGAGTTAAAACCTAATGGTCACATTTTGGGTTCTTCTCAGGCTTTGTTTAGTGGAAATGGAAAAGATTTTGTTTTTTCCAGTGATTTTAGATTGCAGGATTCTTTACTTTTTAAGGGTGCAGAGATTCTTTCGGCAGATACTTTAGTTCTTGAAACAACCTTTGGTTCGCCTCAGTATGTTTTTCCATCACAAGAAGAAATTGTTTCTGACATGACTTCTTGGATTGCTAAAAATGCCAAAGATGGATTAGTGCTTCTTTCAGGTTATTCTTTAGGCAAAGCACAGGAGTTAACTAAAATTTCTAATGAAGCTGGATTTACTCCGCTTGTTCATGATTCTATTTTTAATTTAAATGAAATTTATAAAAAGCATGGAGTAAAACTTGGTAAATATGAAAAGCTTGATCATAATTTGAAGGATTTTAGTGTATTAATTATGCCTCCTCAATTAGTTGATAGACATTTATTTCCGACTTTAGAGCATTTTGATAAAAGAAAAATAGTTTCTGCTCTTGCAACAGGATGGGATCACAAAGGTGCTTTTGATAGGACTTTTAAATTAAGCAATCACTCTGATTTTAATGATTTGATTGAATATGTCACTCTTTCAAATCCAAAGTTAATTTTAACTGACCATGGGTTTTGTGAAGAGTTTGCAAGAAAATTAAATAAATTAGGGTTTAATGCAAAACCACTAAAGCAACATAAACAACAATTGATAAGCGAATTTTGAATTATTTTTTTTTAGTTTTATTTATTTTAATTTATTTATTTTAATTTATTTATTTTAATTTATTTATTTTAATTTATTTTTTTTAGTTTTATTTATTTTAATTTTATTAATTTATTTTAAGCAGTAATTCTTCTTACAATTATCATGTGTGTTGGCATATTTGGGATTTTTTGTTGATTAGAAATTATTTGTGCTTGAAATCCTCTTTTTTGGAAGGATTTTACAATTCCTTTCATAAATTTTTCAGCCTCTTTTTTTGAATAATCTTTTTTTGAGTAAAAATTTTGAGGAGCAATTGATGCTAAGAGTATTCCTCCTCTTCTAAGAGAATATGCAAATTTAAGTAAATGATCTTTTTGTAATCTTGGGATAATATGACTTATTGAACCTGCTACTGATATTATTACATCCACTGGTTTTTTGGGTATATAAAATTCAGCTCTTCCTAAATTTATTTCACTCAAAATCCCTCTTTTTTTTAGTGCTTCAAGTTGTGGGTTTGAATTTAGTGTAATAGTAGAATTTTTTGTTTTTATTCCAAGTCGATTTAATTCAGTTTCTAATTGACTTAATGCAATTCCTTGTCCTGCTCCATCTTCAAGAATTCGTAAGGGGTTGTTTGTTGTTCCTCTTTTTGTTTCTTCTGCAATTAATTTTATGGCTTCATGAATGCTTAATGTGGAAGATTTTTTAAAAAATTCGCCTAATCCTTGTCTAAAAAAAGGATTATATGATTCATGGTATCCTCTATTATAAGTCCATATTCCTCTTGTTTTATTTCTGTGAATTCGAGATTCTTCAATTGCATCTAGTTTTGCACGAGTTGACCAAGGAATGTAAAGATTTGAAGCAATTTGTTTTTTTATTCGAGTTACATGAACGTTCGGGCTTTTAAAATTTTTAAGCGGTTTAAAAATTGGCATAGCTAATTAATGTTTTTTTCATTTAAAAAACCTTTCCAACTCAGTTATTTTATGGTTCAAATAGAAGTAACTAAGGAATTAATAAAAAAAGTTGCACAAAACGCTAGGCTTAATCTTACCGAAGAAGAGTTGGATAAATTTGTTCCTCAAATAAAAGAAATTATTCTTGATTCTTTTAATAAATTAGATGAATTTGATGTTAAAGATGTTAAGGCTTCTTTTCAACCAATCAAAATGAGTAATAAATTTAGAAAGGATGAAGTGAAAATGGGAATAACTCAAGAAGAAGCTTTGAGTAATGTAATTTCAAAATTAAAAGAAGAGGGTTATTTTAAGGGTCCAAAAGCAATGTAAATATTTCAGGTTGATTGAAAATGAAAAGAGAAGAAACAATAGAATTTTTTGTGGAAAATGCTAGAAAAGATTTTTCATTAGTAGAAAAGAATCTTGCTCAAGTGATTAATGAAATAAAGGAAAGTGAAAAAAAAGGATTAAATTATATTGAGGAATTTGATACAAAAAATGTTTTGTTGCAATTTAGTGAATTAAAAAAAAGTTTTGAAGCAAAGGATTCAAAATATTATGGGAAATTATTTGGTGTTCCAGTTAGTGTTAAGGATGCTATTTGTGTTAAAGGTATTGAATCAAAAGCCGGTTCAAAAATTCTTAAAGGGTATAAACCTCTTTTTGATGCAACTGTTATAGAAAGAGTAAGAAGAGAGGGAGCGATTATTTTAGCAAAAACTACTCAAGATGAATTTGGGTTTGGTACTTTTGCAACTCACACAACTAAAGTTCCGTTAAATCCATTTGATAATGAGCGTTCTTGCGGTGGTTCAAGTGGTGGGGCAAGTGGTTTTACTTCTTATACAAAATCTTATCACATTGCAATTGGGGAAAGTACTGGGGGATCTATTGCGTGTCCCGCTAGTTTTTGCGGCTGCGTTGGTTTCACTCCTACTTATGGTTTAGTTTCTAGATTTGGTTTAATTGATTATGCGAATTCTCTTGATAAAATTGGAGCAATTGCAAGAAATGTTGAGGATGCTTCTTTGCTTTTGGAAGTAATTTCAGGGCTTGATGAAAAAGATTCAACTTCTTTAGATAATGGTTTTGAAAAAAAAGAAGTTCCAATAAAAAGAATTGCTGTTGTAAAAGAATTTTTTCAGAATAGTGATGAGGATGTAAAAAAAGTTATTCTTGAAAAAATAAATGAATTAAAAAAATTTTATACTGTTGATGAAGTTTCTTTGCCGTTAAATGTAGAGTATGCATTGAGTGCATATTATATTATTGCAACAAGCGAAGCTTCAACTAATTTAGCAAAATTATCTGGATTAAGATATGGTGTTCAAGATAGTGTTGAAGGAAAACATTTTGATGAATATTTTTCAGAAATTAGAAGTAAGGAATTTAGTGAAGAAACAAAGCGAAGAATAATTTTGGGGACATTTGCGAGAATGAGTGGATTTAGGGATGCTTATTA
>CAZSDT010000040.1:0-6350 GCA_964605745.1 uncultured archaeon
ACATTAATATTTTGCTATTCATAAAACCCCTCCGATAGTATCGGTTCGATATACTTCAATTTATGGAAGGTTTTTAAAGTTATTTTAAAGTTTTTCTCAAAAAAGCCACCTTTTTAAACTCCGAGTTTCATAAAATATACTGCCCATGATGAAGTAAATCCCTAATGATTTACATGTGATTAGTTAATCCAACTCTGAGGCAATATTCTTATACAAAATTACTTAATTTGTGAATTAGTATGATTTCAAAGTTAAGAGGAAAGATAGGGTTTTTGCAAAATATTCTTGCGTATCCTTTTATTAAATTAAGAATTGATCCTAATTTAATTTCTGTTCTTGGATTAGTTTTGGCAGTAATTGGAGCTTATTTTGTTGTTCAACAAAATTGGTTGCTTGCACTAATTTTTTTTATATTAGCTCCTACAATGGATTTAATTGATGGTACCACAGCAAGGGCACTAAATAAGAGAAGTAATTGGGGAAATTATTTTGAAACAATGATTGATAAGTTAGTGGATTTTGCAATGCTTGGAAGTTTTGCATTTATTCCAATGTATTCTGTCCCTGCAGTTTTGGCTTTAGGTTTTTCAGCAATTTCTTCTTATGCAAAACCAAGAGTTGGTTTGATTATTATTACTGATAATAGAGATTGGCCCGCAATTGGAGAGCACGCTGATAAATTAGCTATTCTTTTAATTGGATTATTAGTAGCAGTTTTAGGGTTTAATTATTTAGAATACTTTTTGTATTTTATTGCTTTAATTTCAGCAATTGGTTCGGTTCAGAGAATTATTTATGCCAAAAATTTGATTAAAGAAGCTGAAAAGAAAGGAGAGTTGCTTCCTTATATTAAAAAGAAAATGGAAAGATAATTTTTTAGTTAATATTTTTTATTATTTTATTTATCTTTATTTTTTAGTTGTTATTTATTATTTTTTAGTTGTTATTATTTTTTAGTTGTTATTATTTTTTAGTTAGTATTTATTATCATTTTTTATTTAATATTTTTTTAATAGATTTTTTGCAATTTTTAAAAATTCTTTGTTGTTTTTAACTTTAAAGAAAATAATGTCTTTTCTTATTTTCATTAGTTTGTCGCTGTTTGAGTCTCCAAAAGCGTAAGCAATTATTTTATCCTTTGGCATTACACCTTCTACTTTGAGTGCTCTAAGTACTCCTAAGTGCTTTCCCATTTCTTTTGGTTCAATTGCAATTCCTGCGCCTATATCAATTACATCAAGTTCAACCGGGCTTCCATATTTGTGTGTTTTTTTGAATGATTCTATTAATCTTTTTACAATTTTTCTAGCCGCGTTTGCCATTTTTTTTCTTTCGTGCGTTTTATTATCTTCAAGTTCAAAAAAGAATCTTGCATCAGTAAGCAGTCTTTTTTCTCTAGCTGATCTGAGTTTGAATCCTTCATATTTTAGAGCATTTCGAATATCATTTCCTAAAAACATTTTGTAAAGCATTAATTGGTCAAGGTGAGCAAAAGTTTCTCTTTTAATTACAGGTTTTAGTGTAATTATTGCATTTCCATTTTCAAAAATTGGTTTGCCGTTTTTGATTTTGAATTCATGTGCATAAGTTACATGTTCAAGTCCGCTTGATGCATAAATAATAGAATTTTTAAGCAAATTATTTTTTTTAAGTATTTCTTCAAGTCCGCCTTTGGTTCTTATTTCAATTGAGCATCTCGCTGTAATAAAAACTAATTTGAATTCTTTTTCTACAAATTTTTTTAATATACTTATTGATTCTTTAGCAATTGTTGGTGGTACTTCAGGAATAAATTCAAGAGTGGGTGTTATTACTCCGTCAATATCCAAAAAAAGAAATTTGTTTTTAATTAAAGTGTTTTTGTTTGAATGCATTATAGTAAATTAAGTGGGCATAACCTATTTTAATGTTTTACTATAGTTAATATTTTAGGTGAAAAGAAAAATGGTAATTGCTTTTGAAGATTGGGCTAAAGTTGAGTTAAGAGTCGGTTTGATTGAAGAAGTAGAGGATATTTTAGGAAAGGATAAATTATACAAAATGACTATTGATTTTGGAACTGAGTTAGGAAAAAGAACTATTTTAGCAGGAATTAAATTTTATTATTCAAAAGAAGAAATAAAAGGAAAGAAATCAATTTTTGTTTTTAATTTAGCTCCTCGTGCTTTGGCTGGATTTGAAAGTCAAGGAATGATTTTAGCAGTAAAGAATAATGAAGGAAAATACAAAATAACTTTTGTTGATGAAAGTGTTGCCCAAGGGTCAAGACTTGAGTAATTAATCAAAAAAGTTAAATGTTTGTACCTATTTAATTACTAAAAAAGTTTTCTAAGCTAGTAAAGTAATGATTGCAGGAAATGCTATGATTACTCCAATCATTGCACCCAAATTAGTAAGTGCTGCAACAATTAAAATGTGTGTTACTTTGTTGTTGTAGAATTGTTTTACTGAAGATACTTCTGGTAGATTCTCAAAATCCATTACTCTTGGTGAATTGAATCTTGCTTCAACTAATCCTGATACCCATCCAGCTGCAAGTGCAGGGTGTAAGGTAGTAAGTGGGGCGCTGATGAATGCTGCAATTATTGATAATGGGTGTGCTCTTGCAATTAGTGCTCCAAGTGCAGAAAATATTCCTGTTATTAATATCCAGTAAAGTAATACTCCTATAGTTGCATCAAATCCTTTTGATATTAGTGCATAAGCCAAAATTGCAACAAATAAAACAGGCAATGCAATTGTAATGTGCTTGAGCCAGTTTTTCTTTTGAGGAATTTTATTTAAATCATTTAAATTAATATTTTTATCAGAATTTAAGTGCGCAACTATTCCTTCTATGTGTCCTGCTCCAACAACTGCAACAATCTTTTTGCCTGGGCTGTGTTTAATCATTTCAGAAATATATAAATCTCTTTCATCAACCAAAACTCTTTTTATTGAAGGAAATTGTTTTCCAAGTTCTTTCATTAAATTGTTAATCAAATCTTCTTTTTTTAGTTCTTCAATTTTTTCAACAGTAATTTTTTCTCCTACTCCAAAGAACCCTCCAACAAAAGAAGCCCCTAACTTAAATTTTTCTTTTAAACTCATTTCGCTAAATGCTTTTTTTAAAGTGATTTTAACATCCCTATCAAGAAGATGAATAGGAACTTGTTTTTCTTGGGCAAGTTTTAATGCGGTAAGCATTTCTGCTCCTGGTTGGATTCCAACTTGTTTTCCTATTTGCCTTTGCATGTTTGATAAAAATATGTTTAACAAAAATAAGTAGGTTTTTCCAGTTTTTATTATTTCAACTAAATTAGTTTCTTGCCATTTTTTTCCTGAAAGTAATTGTTCAAGTCTGTCTCTGTCAAGTTCAACCCCAATTACACCAGGTTGTTCTTCTTCAATGGTTTTTTTTACTAGTTCCATTGATTCTTTTGAAATGTGTGCAGTTCCTACAAGAATAACTTCTTTTTCGTATGCATCTTTTCCAATAATTAGTTTTCGAATCATTTAAATTTATAAGGGATTATCAGTTTATAAGTATTCGGTTATTATTCTAAAATAACCTTAATATAAAAAAAATTTATTTTATGAAAAAATGGATTAATTAGTTTTAATTTCCACTTTTTATTATAAAAAATATTCCTGCAAGTATTAGAACAAACCAGCTAATCCAAAAGAATCCTCTTATTGGTTCTCCTAATTGTGGAAAAATAAATTGGGTCATTGCAACTCCCATTCCCATTCCTATCAAAAATAAGCCTAAAGAATTACTCATATTAATATAGCTACGTTAGTAGGGTATAAAAACTTTGTTTTCTTTCTTTCTTTTATGAAAAAACTGTTGTTTCTTGAACTTGAAGGCGTTTTAACTAACTATAAAGAGTATTCTCCAAATGATGCCAAAGTTAATGAATTTATTGAATCTTTATACGCTTTTTGCCAAGAAAATAGAATTGAAGTTTTTTTGGTTTCCGGACACCACGAAACTATTGCTAAGCAGAAAATGATTGAAAAAAAATTTCATAAGTTTTTTGATGAAAAACATTTTGTTTTTGTTGATGAACTTTATATTGAAAGTAAAACCGAAGATGATAAGAAATTGCATAGGGATAATTTGGCAAAGGATCCAACTTTCAATGATTCTTTTTTTAAACAAATTTTAATTCAGCGGATTTTGAAAGAAAAAGATTTGAATGAAAAAGATGCGTTGCTTTTATGCAATGATATTTGGGTTGATGGGTATTACACTTCTCGTTTTTCAAAAATAGATTTTGCATTATTTGAAGATAATTTAACTGACAGGGGTAATAAAGTTGAAAGAATTAATGGTTTAGCTTATTTTAATTTTGATTTTGATTCAGTTAAACAATTATTAGTTAATTTTCCAAACACAACTTTATTTTCTCTTGATAAGTATGTTTTTGATGTAATGAATAAAGTTCTTGTTGGAGATAATGTTAAGAATTCAATTAAACAGAGCATATTAAAGAAAAAGATTAACAAATAGTTGATATTTATGCAAAGGATTGGTTTTTTTAATAAAAGAAAAATTGTATCCCTTTCTCCATCCAATCTTTCCGGTCTTATTGTGCCTTTGCTTACTCCGCTTAACGAAGATAAATCAATAGATTTTATTTCATTAAAAACTCTTACTGCTCGTTTATTAAATAAAGGAGTAAAAAACTTTTTTTTATTTGGCCCTTATTCAGAGCAAGAATTTCTTTCTTCATTGCAAAGACAAAAGATACTGGATATTGTATTTAAAGAAGTAAATGGGAAAGGATTTTTACTTGTTGGGTGTTTTGGAAAAAATGCTGATGAAATAATTGAACAAGTAAATCAAGCCCAAAATTTTACTAATTACTGCGTAGTTTCTCTTCCTTCTATGGCTTTGGAGGATGAAATAAGTTTTATTGATTTTTTTGATTTGCTTTTTAGGCATACAGAATCAAATATTATTTTGTATGATGATGTTAGACTATCTAAAAATATTATTCCTACTTCATGGCTTGAGAAAATAATTACTTGGGAAAGATTTATTGGAATAATTGAGTATTCTAAAGATGTTGATTATTTAAATGAATTGTCAAAATTTTATCAAGTAACAAAATTATTTGAAGCAAGTAAGGATATGGCCTTTTATTGTTTAAGAAATGGTTTTAGTGGAATTGCTTGCAATTCAGCTTTAATTTTTCCAAGTTATTTTTTAGAATTAGCTGAATCAAAAGGTGAAATTGATATGCGAAAATATTTGCTTAATGATTCTAAAATTAATGAAATAAAAAAATCCTATCCTCAAAATAAAAAAATGCAGGCACTAAAAAGAGTTCTTTTTTTGAGGGGTTTAATGAATGAGTATTGCTTTGATGATGCTTTAGCTCTTACCGAACTTGAAAAAGTAAAAATAGAACAGGCAGTTTTAGCTCATCAAGTAGAATCTTTTCACTATTGATTAAAAAAAATATTATTTTTCTAAATAAGTAGTATTTTATTTAAGTAAATGCTTATTTTTTAAAAGGAGGTGCGTTTTTTTGGTTGCTCAAAAAATGGGAAAGTTAGCTTTTCTAATTGGAATAGTTATTTGCATATTATTAGGTTTAGCTGCTTGGTTTGCTCCTGCAATAATTCAAGGTATGGCTGGATTAGTAACACTAGTCTTAATTGTTCTTGGTATTGTAGTAGGATTTCTAAACATTAACGAAAAGCACAATAATGAATTTTTAATTGCAGTAATTGCAGTTACCTTAATTGGTTCAATTACAATTCAGCAAATAGTTGCTTTAGTTCCAATTATAGCTACAGTAGTTACAGCAGTTTTCCAAAATATAGTTGCTTTAATTGCTCCAGCTGCGTTAATTGTTGGACTTAAGCAGATATTATCTTTTGGAATGAATAAAAAAGTTTAATTAAATTAAAATTAAATTAAATTTTGATAATAAGATTTTTGTAATTAATCAAGAATCTTATTATTCTTTTTTTCAATTATTTGTTTTTAGCATATTACCAACTTTTTTATTAGCTTCTAATTAACTTTATTTTTATGAGTCTATTAACTTTGACTGATTCGCTTGAAAGATATGAAAAATTAGTTCATGAACTGCAATTTAGGGATAAAGTAAAGAGTGCTGAGTATCATTATGCAACATCTTTTGATTTTGATGGGTTCTTTGAAAATGATTTAGTTGAAATTCTTTTTTCAAAAGTTAAGAGTGTTTTGGGCGAGATTGAGTTTTCTTCATTCAAATTAGGGGTTTGTTGGCCGCAAATGATGGATGATGCCCAGAAGAGTCACTTAAAATTTAGTGTTCAAACAGAGTTGATAAATAAAATTGAAAAAGAATTGAACAAGAAAGCGGATTTCT
>CAZSDT010000041.1:0-6314 GCA_964605745.1 uncultured archaeon
AATTTTTGGAGTTACTTTTGTTGTTGTAAGTGCACAACATAGTAAGTTATTTTCTCTAGTTACTCCTGAGCAGAAAAGTGCTGTTGAAGAATTTTTGAAGAAATTAAAATCTGTTAGTGAAAAAGAGATGGAAGAAATGGATAAAGAAGGAGTGTTCACTGGTTCTTATGCAATTAATCCTGTTACTAATGAGAAAGTTCCAGTTTACGCAGGAAATTTTGTTGTTGCTGATTATGGAAGCGGAATGGTAATGGCTGTTCCTACTCACGATCAGCGTGATTTTGAATTTGCAAAAAAATATAATATACCTCTTAAAGTTGTAATTCAACCAAATGATGGTTCAATTTTACTTGATGTTTCTACAATGAAAAAAGCATATACTGATGAGGGATTATTAATAAATTCAAACGAATTTAACGGAATGAAAAATACTGATGCTATTGAAAAAATTACTGATTATTTAATTGAAAATAAATTGGGGAAGAGAACAATTAATTTCAAATTAAGAGACTGGTTAATTTCAAGACAAAGATATTGGGGGACTCCAATTCCTTTTATTTACTGCGAGAAATGCGGACTTGTTCCTGTGCCTGAGAAAGATTTACCAATTAAACTTCCTTATGATGTAAAGTTCGGTGATGGAAATCCACTTAAAACAAATTTGGAATTTGTAAATTGCTCTTGTCCTAAATGTAATTCTCCTGCCAAAAGAGAAACCGATACAATGGATACTTTTTTTGATTCGAGTTGGTACTACTTGCGTTATACTGATAATAAGAATGACAAAGTTCCATTTGATAAGGAATTAGTTAAAAAGTGGCTTCCAGTTAACCAGTATATTGGCGGTGCAGAGCACGCATGTATGCACTTAATTTATGCTAGATTTTTTACAAAAGCTCTTAGAGATATGGGTTACTTGAATTTTGATGAACCTTTTACAAAATTATTCAATCAAGGAATGCTTCATGGTGCTGATGGAAATAAAATGTCTAAATCATTGGGTAATGTAATTAATCCACTTGATGTAATAAAGAATCATTCAGCAGATTCACTTCGATTTAATTTAATGTCTCTTTCTGCTCCAAATAGTGATAGTGTTTGGTCGGATCGTGGAATGGAATCCGCTCACAAATTTGTTCAAAGATTCTACTCTGTATTAAGCGAAATTAAAATTGGCTCTTCAACTAAATTAATTGAAAGCAAAGTCAATAGAACAATAAAAGAAGTAACTTTAGATATTGAGAATTTTAGGTATAATACAGGAATAATAAAATTAAGATCTTTGTTTGATTCGATTGCAGAGAGCAAAGAAATTTCAAAAGAAAATCTTTCTGCAGTGCTAAAATTATTCCATCCTATTTGTCCTCACATTACTGAAGAACTTTATCACTTAAGAATTGAAAACAAATTAATTTCGCTTGCAGAATGGCCAAAGTTTGATGAATCAAAAATTGATGATCATTTAGAAAAGATTGAGGATATTATTACTTCTCTTAGAACTGATATTTTGAAAGTAAAGGAACTAGCAAAGATTGAGAAGATAAAGAAGGTTCGTTTATTTGTTGCTCCAAATTGGAAGTGGGATGCTTTAGAAATTGTTAAAGTTGCATGCAAAGATAAACCTGATTTTGGTGCAGCAATGAAAGCATTAATGAGTGATAATGAAATGAAAAAACACGGTGCTGAAGTTCAACCATTTTTGAAAACTGCTATTAATAGATTGCCTGAATTCATGGACTTGAAGAAGTTTGATGAGGTAGAAGTTCTAAATGAAGCAAGGGCTGAATTAGAAAAAGAGTTTGGTGTTATTGAAATAATTAAAGCAGAAAGTTCAAGTGAAGCTAAAGCAAAGAATGCATTCCCTGGAAAACCTGCTTTGATAATTGAATAAAAAATATTTAAAAGTTATTTTTATTTTCTTTTAACTTTTTTTCCTTTAATATAACTTTAAATACTTTAATTCTCTTTTATGTTCAGTTGTATTAAGTGTTTTTTTATGGATAGATTAGAGAAGGAAAAGATTTTGGAAGCTGCTCTTTTTATGAGTCCTAAACCGCTTACTCTTGATGAACTTAATTCAATTGCACAAAACCAATCAAGACTTGAAACTAAATCAATGATGGCCGAGTTGATTAATTTTTATTCTTCTAGAAAAAGTGCTCTTGAAGTTGTTGAGCTTGCAGTTGGCTACCAAATGAGAGTTAAGGAAGATTATGAGGAGTATGTTTCTCACTTTGCACAAAACTCTATGTTCAATCGAGGGGTTATGAAAACCTTAGCCTTTATTGCCTACAAGCAACCCATTTCTCAATCTGTTGTAGTAAAATACCGTAACAATAAGGCTTACGACCACCTCAAATTGCTCTTTGATGAAGGATTGATTAAAAAAGAAGCAAAAGGGAGAACTTTTGTTCTTACTACTACTACCAAATTTATT
Source organism: uncultured archaeon (assembly GCA_964605745.1). Lineage (GTDB taxonomy): Archaea > Iainarchaeota > Iainarchaeia > Iainarchaeales > JAAZKV01 > JAAZKV01. The sequence goes on from CAZSDT010000041.1 coordinate 2,438, forward strand.
GAATATTTTGGTAAAGATTTTGGCAAAGCAAAGAAAACTGCTGAATTAAATATGGGTATTTCTAGCGAATCAAACACTCCTGTAATACTTACTCAAAAAGAAACTAAATCAGTAATGAATGAAGAAGTTAACCAAATAATGGAAAAGAAAGAAGAAACTATTTAGGTTAGATTTGATGGTTAAGAATAAAAAATATGAAAAGATTTGTCCCCACTGTTTGAGTAACAAAATTGAGCCATTCTTTCCTGGGTTCGGTAATTTGTATAAATGTAAATCTTGTGGTCATCCGCGTTTTCAACCAGTTGAAATAGAAATTAAGGAAAAGAAGAGTCAAATAAAGAAAGTTGTTAAGAAAAATAAAAAGATTAAAAAAAATAATGGGTTAAAAAAATAATTTAATAATTATCCAATCTTTTTTGTCCAATTAATCCTAATGCGTTTGTGCATGTTTTCCAAAATATTCTTGAGAATGGGGGCAACTTTTTATTTTCCTTAACATAATCTGCTAAAAACTTTTGGGTTTTTGGGTCCGAAGGGTACCCTGAACCAAAGTCTCCAAATTTTTCACAAAGTTTTTCAATTAAATTATCTCGCTTAACCTTTGCTAAAATACTTGCGGCACCAACAACAACATAATTTGTATCTGCTTTATTTTCTGCAATTATTTTTAATTTAGCGTGTTTCTTATCTAAATATTTTCTAATCCTAGTTTCAAATGCACCCTTAACTGCATCAGGGGAATCAATGTATACTAAATCAATTTTGCTTTCAAGTTCGTTAATTAGTTTTGCAATTTTAATTGCTTCAATTTCATTTAGAGAGTATTGACTCATTAAATCATTTAATTCAATTGGCTCTACTACCAAAACTCTTCTTTCAACCGAGTGATTTTCAACTTCCTTAATTAGGGCTTCTCTTTTAGCGGGCAAGAGTAATTTTGAATCCTTTACTCCAATTATTTTTAATTGCTTTTCATTTTCTTTATCCATTACAGTAATTCCAATAGTCATTGGTCCAAAGCAAGGGCCTCTTCCAGCTTCATCAATTCCTGCAATTAACATTTAAACTCACATTCAAAAATAGCTTGATTGTATTTATTAAGTTAATTAAAAAATTAAACTAATCAAAAAGATTAACTTATTTTATATCAATAAATATTTCTTTTATTCTTGGTCTTTGTTTATCGCATGAATTGCATGCATCAAGTGCATCAAGGCAAAGAACTTTTGCTGCTCTTACTTTATCTAATTTATCAATATTTGCATCTTCTGCTCTTAGTGTTTCAAAAGCAGTTTTTAGTGTATCATAAGCTTTTTGAGTTGAAGTTTGTGCCATTTCTCTTTGGTCTGTACTTGGTTTTAAGTTTCTATAAGTGTGGCAAAGCATACAGCTTCTTTTTGCTGAATCAAAATAACTTGAGATTGTTGATTTCATAACAATATGTAAAATGAAAAAGAATATAAACAAAGGTTTTTGTTAATTTGGTTTAATATAATTGACATTTAGGATGTACTTTTTATTACATCTTTTTTTTGTTAGAGTTTATAAAGCCCCTAAGCAGTGTTTATCCTAATGGATGAGTTAATTATACAAAATGCTTTACAGCAGAATTGTGTAGTTAACTTTAGCTTTGGATATTTCTATTTTTATGAATAGACTCTGGATAAATTAAACCAGGGTCGAATTCTACAATTTTTTTTGTTAAATCTGATTTCTGGTTTTTGCTATTCCTTCCAAAAGCAATTTAAAAAAAATTTGGGTGGTTTTAATGATAGGAAAAAAAATTAGGTTGCAAAGAATTGCAGATAGGGAAAGTGGGAAAATGTTAATAGTTCCAATTGATCATGGTATTAGTGATGGGCCAATTGAAGGGTTGATTAATGTAAAAGAAACTGTTTCAATGATAGCTGAATCGGGTGCTAATGCAATTTTGATGCATAAAGGTTTAGTCGGAGTCGGTTTCCGCGGGAGTGGAAGTGATTTAGGTTTAATAGTTCATTTAAGTGCAGGTACTTCGCTTGCGCCTGATCCGTTGAATAAAGTTATTGTAACAACTGTTGAAGAAGCTGTTGCACTTGGTGCGGATGCAGTTTCAATTCATATTAATGTTGGTGCAACTGATACGGGTAGAATGATGATTGAAGCTGGAGAAGTTGCAAGGGATTGCAAAAAATTTGGAATGCCTCTTTTAATGATGATGTACCCAAGGGGAGAAAAAATAAAAGATGAAAAAGATGTTAATGTAGTAAAACTTGCTGCAAGAATAGGTGCTGAACTTGGAGCTGATGTTGTAAAAACAAATTATACTGGTTCAAAAGAAACATTTCGCGAAGTAGTAGAAGGTTGTCCAGTTCCGGTAGTAATCGCTGGTGGGTGCAAAGGAACTGATAGAGAAGTTTTGCAAATGATTAAAGATGCAATGGATGCGGGTGCAGCAGGAGTTGCTTTAGGAAGAAATGCATTTCAGCACAAAGAACCAAAGAAAATGATACAAGCAGTTTCTTTAATTGTTAACAAAGGATATTCTGTTAATGATGCAATTATAAAATCAGAATTAATAGAGGAAGAGGTTTTGGTGAATAAAGTTTCTCAAAAAAGTTTTCATTAAAAATAAATAATTAAAATAAATGATTAAAATAAATGATTAAAATAAACATTAATTATTGGACGTGATTTTATGGTGCAAGAGAAAGAATTGATAATAGATTTAAGAAATTTTGATAAAGATTTAGTTACAAGTGCAATTGAATCAGGGGTGAAGAAAATAATTATTCCTACTGGAATGAGTGAGCAAGTTCATAAATTGGGAAGAATTCAAACAATTTCTCCTGACGGAGATATTATTTTGGGCAAAGATTTTATTGAACACCAAATTAAATCAAAATCTGATGAAGACAATGCTTTAGTTGATTCAAAAAAAGGATTTGTATTAATTCATGCAAATGATTGGAAAATAATTCCGCTTGAAAATCTTGTATCAAAATCAGATAATATTTTTGTTTCATGCAATGTTAATGAAATTCCTACAATGCTTAATGTTTTGGAAAAAGGTGTGAGGGGGGTTGTAATAAAACCAAAAAATAGACAAGATATAATTGATGCAATGAAAGAATTAAATAAATCTGCAAGCAAAATGGATTTGGTTGAAGCAGATGTTACAAATATTAAAATATTAGGTTCTGGAGAAAGAGCTTGTGTTGATACTTGTAACATAATGGGTTTAGGGGAAGGAATGCTAGTAGGGAATTCTCCAAAAATGCTTTTTTTAGTTCAATCTGAATCAATGGAAGTAGAGTATTGTGCAACTCGTCCGTTTAGGGTGAATGCTGGTTCAATTCATTCTTATGTTCTTTTGCCTGAAGGAAAAACAAAATATTTGCTTGAATTAAATTCTGGGGACGAAGCTTTGTGTGTAAATTTTAAAGGCGAAACAAAAAAAGTTATTGTGGGTAGAAACAAAATCGAAAATCGTCCGCTTGTTTTAATTGAAGCAAAAGTAAATGGAGAAATTGGTGCAGTGATTTTGCAAAACGCTGAAACAATTAGGGTTGTTATGGAAAATGGAAAATCAATTTCTGTAGCTGAGTTAAAAAATGGTGATAAGATTTTAGTAAAATTAGGCGAAGCAGGAAGACATTTTGGTCAAGCGATTAAAGAAAAAATATTGGAGTAAAAATAAATCAAAAAATAAAAAAAGTTTTTTTTAAAAAAAATAGAAAAATGCTAGAGGAAATTAATCCTCTAACATTTGTTAATTATTTTATATATTAAGCTGCTACATCGATACTTAATCTCTTCTTGAGTTCTCTGTATCTGTTTCGGATTGTTACTTCTGTAACTCCTGCAACGTTTGCAACTTCTTTTTGTGTTCTTCTTT
>CAZSDT010000042.1:0-6154 GCA_964605745.1 uncultured archaeon
ACGAGAAAAGTTTTTTATTGAAAAAGTATAAAAAGTACCTGTTGTAATTGAAGGGTACTTTGAAAGCCAACCTAAAACATCCCAAGCCTTTTGAGTACCTAAAGCGTAACTCTCTGCTAAAGAAATACCTACTTTTTTTGCATACCTTCTGTTCCCATCAGGGATAAAGGCAATTGATTCAAGCATAAACTAATCATTAATAGATTGATTCGTTTGGTTAAAAAAGCTTAGCAAAAAAAGGCATTCGATGATTGTACCACAAAAACACTATTAAGCAAAAAAAGAGCGCAGAATAAGTTTTTAACAAGAAGCTAAATAAAGTCTAATCATCAAAGGTGAAAAATAAATGGATTTTGTTAAAGCTAAAGAAGTACTAAAAACAATTAAGGAACTTGACCCTGAATCAAAGGAATCAATAATTAATGCACTTAATATTGCACAGCATGTTGAAGAAGCAAGCAAAGGATTTTATGAAGCAGAAGTAGAAAAAACTCTAGGATCTGAGCTTAATCCATTTTTTAGTTTCCTTGTTAAAGAAGAAAATATGCACTTAGCAAAAATACTTGAATTAAAAAAGGAAATCGAAAAAAGCGAAGGAAAAATTACAAAAGAAATAAAATTTATTGTAAATGTTCCACCCACAATTCATGCTATCCCTGCAGGACAACAAGAAATGACTGCAGTACTTTATGCTCTTTGGAGAGAAAAAAAAGCAGTTGAGTTCTACACAGAGGCAAGCGAAAAGACGCTTGGAAGTGTAAAAAAATTTTTTAACGAATTAGCTGAATTTGAAAAAGGACACGTTGCACTTTTGGAAAAAATTGTTGAAGATTCACAAAACACCACTGAATTAATAATGGGATAAAAATAAAAAAAGGGTGAGAGTAAAAATGGCAAAAAAATTAGCAGTGTGCACCCCTCTGCCCCACATTAAACTAAATATACAAAAAGCATTACTTGATTTTAAAAAAGTGTGGAATAGTGAAGAACTAATTTATGAAGAAATGTGTTTTTGCATTCTTACTCCACAAAGTTCTGCAAAGCAAGCATTCAAAACCATAAAACAATTAAAAGAACATAATTTATTAGACAAAGGAACTGCATTACAAAAAGAACCCTTTTGCAAAAATGTTCGTTTTTTTAGGACAAAAGCAAAAAGATTAGAAGAAGTACAATACAAGTTCCCTGCTAACAAATTAAAGAAAATTCTAATTGAAAATGGGCTTCCTAGTGAGCCAATTAAAGCAAGGGAATTTTTGCTTAAAGAAGTCAATGGGTACGGACTAAAGGAAGCAAGTCACTTTCTTAGAAACATTGGATTTGGCAACAAAATTGCAATCCTTGACAGGCATATTTTGAAAAACTTGGTTAAATGCAATGTAATTAAGGAAGTACCAAAAACTTTGAGTAAAAAAGTTTATTTGGAAATTGAAGAAAAAATGTGTAAATTCTGTGAAAAAAACAAAATCGGTTTTGATGAAATGGATTTAATCTTCTGGAGCAACGAAACAGGAGAAGTACTAAAATAAATAAAAAAATATTCCTCAAAATCAGCCGATATAAAAAGATTTAATAATAACAAAAGATATTATTTCTTCTAGTTATGGCTGAAGAAGAGAATAAATTACTCAGTGAAGTAAGACAAGGAATAATGCCTCAAAATCCAATCGCCCCCCAAATCAAAAAAGGTGATTTAGATAATACTACTCGAGAAGAAATGAATAAAATATTGGCTGAATTAAAACAAAAAATGAAAGATATTGACAGAATAACTACTGAACTAAATAAAAAAAGAAATGAATTAACTAAATCTTCCCCAATTAAAACTGAAAAATTATTACAAGAAATAAAGGTTCCCCCATTAGAAATATTAAAGTAATTAAAAATTTTCTACTTATAAAAGTGATAAAAAAATGGTTTTAAAAGTAGATAATAAAATTCTAATGCGAAATGTCAGGTTTGCAAAAAACACTCTTGAAAGAACAAAAGGGTTAATGTTTGAAGAGAAAAAAAAATTTAATTATGCACTAGTGTTTGAATTTCCAATAGAGAGTAAAATTGGAACTTCATTACACATGCTCTTTGTTTTCTTCCCCATTGATGTACTTTTTTTGGACAAGAATCAAAAAGTAGTTGATAAAATAACTCTCCAACCATTTATTCCAAATTACACTCCGAAAAAAGCAGCGAAGTATGTAATTGAGTTGCCTAAAGGAAAAACTAGTGGAGTTAAACTTGGGCAAAAAATTAACTGGTAAAAAAAAAACCAACTAAAAAATAATTGAAGGAAAAGAAAGCAAATAAGTAGGTGCTTTCTTCCCCCCTTGCCTTTCTTGCCTTTATTTATAGAAATCGGGGTGATAACCCGAAACATATGCACCAATCTAATATAAAAAACTACCCTTATGACAAAACTAAGCCACGAATAGTCAAAATTTAATCAATTTTCAATCTAATTCACTCGACAAGTGACGTAATAAGGTTAGTTCTTTTTAAAGAGCTGAAAAAATATATTCTAATGAAACCAAAAATTGACTTTTACATAACCCCATTGGAATATTCAAAAAAATTAAGTGAGTGCGCTAGCGGAACAATTGTTGATGTTAAGGGACAAAGATTTCTTTTAGTTAATATTCCTGATTTGAGCGAAAAAGAAAAAAAGTTTTTTGCGAGTGTTTTGGAGGAAATGAAACAAACTCAAAAAGAAATGAATTCAAAATCAGATGTTTATTTTTTTCTACGAGAATATTGCTTAGAAAATATGGTTCTTTTAAATAAAGAACAAAGAGATAAAATCTCTTTACTGCTTGAGTGGGAAAGTATCCAAGAAAGTATTCTCACTCCTTTACTTAGTGATCCTGATTTTGAAGAAATTGTAATTAATGGACAAAAAAAACCTTTAATGGTTTATCACCAAATATTTGGGTGGCTCACTACAAATATTCAATTTGAAAATGAAGATAAAATCAGAACAATAATAAATAAAATGGCTTCACCATTAGGAAGGCAACTTAGCTATCACTCCCCTTTAATTAATGCGGTTCTCAAAAATGGTTCAAGACTTAATGCTTCAATGCCACCAGTAGCTTTCTCAGGAATTAATGCAACTATAAGAAAATTTAAAGAGTGCCCACTTACCCCCTTAAACATAATTGAATATGAAACTATCAGCACTAGTGCAACAGCTTTTTTGTGGCTTGCAATGCAAACTAGTTGTTCAATATTAATTTGTGGAAATACGGGTTCTGGAAAAACTACTACCCTTAATGCATTGTTTTGTTTTTTGCCAAAAAATGAAAGAGTGGTTGTTGCAGAAGAAACTCCTGAACTTACTCTACCACAAACACATACTATCAAACTTAATACTGCTGAACAAGTGAATGTAAATTTAGGTTCTTTAATTGACAATACTTTTAGAATGAGACCGGATAGAGTTATTGTTGGAGAAATAAGAAATAAAGAAGAGGCAAGTGCTTTTGTAAATACTATGCTTGCTGGACAAGCAAAAGGATCTTATGCAACTTTTCACGCAGAAAGTGCAGAGGAAGCTATAGAAAGATTCAAATCATTTGGGATAGAAGAAAGGGTCCTTAATTCAATTGATTTAATTGTAGTTCAAAAAAGAATTAGTTTAATTGATAAAGGGTTTAGAAGAGAACAAAGAAAAATTACTGAAATTTGCGAAGTTAGTAAAACCAAAGGTGAATTAAAACTAAGAAAATTATTTGAATATTCTTTTGAGAAAAAAAGATTAGAGAAAAAAGAAGATTCAATTAGAGTGATGGAAAAAATGCAAAGAACTTTTTCTTTGAGCAAAGAAAAAATAAAAGAATTAATTATAGAAAAAGAAAATATTCTCCAAAATTTACAAAAAAACATAACATTTTGGGAATTTTTTGAGATTGCAGAAAGAGAATAATAAAAAAACATAACAACTACATAACAGGGTTTAATATGGGTGAAGAGAATAAAAATAAAAAAATAGAGGAAACACCCAAAAACGAAAAAGAAAAAACTAAATCTTTTGTTGAGGATTTGTTAAAGAAAAAATCAAACATGAGAGAGAAAGAATTTGATAAACATAAATTTGAATCAATTAAAATAAGTTTAATTTTGGGTTTATTTTGCTGGTTAGTTATTAGTGTATTAGCAAAAAATATTTTACTAGGAGCAGGTATTGCGATAATTGTAACCCTTCTCTTATTCTTGCTATTGTTGCAACTACCTTTAGCAAAAAGAAAAAATTATGCAAAAAGAATTGAAAGTGAATTACCTTTATTTTTAACAAAACTGGCGTCAGAAATTAAACTAGGAAAAAGTTTTAACCAAGCAATTCTTTCAGCAGCAAATGAAAATAGTGCTATTGATAATGAATTCAAACTAATTGTAAAAGATATGAATAAGGGAGCGAGTTTTGAAGAATCACTCCAATTAATGAACAAAAGAATTGATTCACAACAAGTTAAGCGTGCTTGTAGTAATTTAAGCAATTTACATAACAATGGAAAAAAGGATATTAATGGAATAAAGAAACTTGCTCAAGAATTACTTCTAAAACAAAGAATAGAAAGCAAGGAATTCTCTGGAAAAATGGCAGTATATGCTTTAGTTTTTATTGCAGTTTCAGCTATTGTCCCAGCAATGTTTATGAGTTTCACCCTAATTGGATCATACTTTATGAAACTCTCCTTCACCCCAAACCAAATCTTTCTAATTAGCATAGTTTTGTTTCCATTAATGGACTCGTGTGTTTTATTTATGATTAATTCAAAAACACCATTATTTTTGAAAGGATGAAAAAGAATAAAGAGAATGAAAAAGAACGAAGAAAATCTAAGAGGGAATAAAATTTGGATGCAATAGTACTAATTGAAAATATACTTAAACAATTTATCCAAGAAACTAAAATGAAAAATTTTGAGGATAAATTAATACTTAATGAATCAAAAATGAAAACTCTCAAAGGTTATTTACTAATAAACACTATTTGTGGGACATTTTTAATGTTAATTTCCTTAATAATAGGATTTAATTTTTTTCAATCAAATTTACAAATAATATTTCTTTTAGCAATATTAGGATTTATTTTTCCTTTTTTTGCAATTTACTTATTTGAAGATATTTTGTTTGAATATAGGAAAAGACAAAAAGAGGAAATTCTTAGTGATTTGCTCCTCGAAGCAAGTGTTTTTTGCGATGAATCTTCAATGGAACAAACCATTAAAAAAATTGCAGAAGCGGATTTTGAATTAGTAAGTACGGATTTTAGAAGAGCTCAAATCCAAATTAACAATGGAGCAAGCATTGAAACTGCATTAATTCAAATAAAGGAATTAAACAAAAGCAGGGCTTATTCTCGGGTAATTGATTTATTTTTGCAAGGCTACCAAAGCGGAGCAAGGATTTCTGATACTTTAAAAGAAACTGCAGAGGATTTGCTTGAGACAAAAGCAATTTTAAAAGAAAGACAAGCAGTGATGATTGTCACTAAATACACTTTAATTTTATCCTCTGGAATTATTGTTCCTGCCATCTTAGGGTTAATTGTTGGTTTGGTTAGCGGATTAAACTTTTACTCAATGGGAGAAATTGGATTAGGGATAAATAGCGAAACTAGAAAAGCGCTGTTCGAAATGGCGATTTTGGGAACAACTATTTACATTTTCCAATACGCTTTATTAAGCTCTTTTTTTCTCGCATTACAGGAAGGAAATAAAAAAAATTTTTGGATTTATGCACTTGTTTTGGTTCCAATTTCAACAATAATATTCACTTTAGCTAAAACGCTTTAATTATCAAATCGTTTTTGCAAATAACTAACTACACTCTTTCTACTAAAACACACTTCATTTACCTTAATTTTAAAAGAACAAAAACAAAAAGATTTATTAACTACTTAAATCAACATTTAGTCGGTGTGAAATTAAACATGGCTATTGAAAAAGAAAAAATGGTTTCTATTATTGAAACAAAAAATGTTTCATTAAAAGGATTTACTTTTATTGAAGGCTTTCCGGATTTAGGATTAGCTGGGACAATTGGAACAAAATATTTAATTGATAAATTAAAATTTGAAGAAATAGGACACATTGATTCTAATTTGTTTTTACCTATGATTAGAATCCAAGAAGGATTGCCAATTCACCCTGTTAGA
>CAZSDT010000043.1:0-6118 GCA_964605745.1 uncultured archaeon
TTCATTATTTTTTCATTATGTTTTGTATGAGTTTTGTTAATGAAGCAAGAAAAGAAGCTATTAAAGGTGTAAAAAAAGGACAGGGAGGTCCTTTTGGAGCAATAATTGTTAGAAAGGACAAAATTATTGCAAGAGCACATAATACTGTTGTTAGTGGGCACGATCCTACTGCTCATGCTGAAATTAATGTTATTAGAAAAGCTTCAAAAAAACTAAAAACATTTAATTTAAGCGATTGTGAACTTTACTCCTCTTGTGAACCTTGCCCAATGTGTTTTTCTGCAATCTATTGGGCGAGAATAAAAAAAGTATACTATGTTGCAACAAGAAATGATGCATCTAGAGCTGGTTTTGATGATGCAAATTTTTATGAAATACTAAATGGAAAAAAGAAATCCACTACAAAAATGATTAAAGTGAATGACAAAAAAGGACTTGAAGAATTTCATATTTGGGCAAAAAAACAAGACAAAAAATTGTACTAAAATTATACTATAATTAAACCAAAAATAATTTATTTTTATTCAAACAAAAAGGTTTTTAGTACCTTATTGTTTTAACTTTATTATGATAAAAAATGTTCTTACAAAAAGAGAAATAGTTGGACTCATTGTCTTTGATGGAGAAAAATTTCTAATACTCCACAGAAAATTAAATTGGAAAGGTTGGGAATACCCAAAAGGCGGAATAGAAGAAGGAGAAACACACGAAGAAGCAATTAAACGAGAATTATGGGAAGAAACTGGCTTAGAAAGATATGAGTTAATTGGAAAAATAAGTGAATTTGAATTTATTGACAAAGCAAGAAACAGAAAAGGACACACATACAATTATTTGCTAAGAGTGCCAAGTACTGCAGTAGTAAAAATAAATAATGAACATGTACTTGATAAAGAAATAGTACTTGAACATGATGATTTTAAGTGGTGCTTACCAAAAGAAGCAATAAAATTACTAACACACAAAGATATGAAAATCTCATTAAAAAAAGCACTAGATCATTTAGGAATTGAATCAAAGTAGGTGAAAAAATGATACCATTTTTTGGGAAAAAAGAAGAAAAGAAAGAAGAGACAAAAACTGAAAGTATTGAAGAAGATACTGATCAAAATGTTGGAAAATATAATGAACCATGTGGATTATGTGGTAAAGCCCCAACTGATAAAAAGTGGGCAGGTCAATACTTTCACAAAAAGTGTTTAAGAAAAATGAAAAAAATGGCAAAAGGAATGATTTAATTTAAAAAGATTAATTTAAAATTATTTTAAAAAAAATTCAAGCATTTAGTTTATTTTGCCCTTTATTAGTTCTTGAATTTTTTGTGGTTGTGCAGTCCCTTTAGTTTCTCTCATAACAAGCCCAGCTAAAAAATTTAATGACTTTTCATTACCCTTTTTATAATCATCAACAGCTTTTTGATTATTTTTTAAAATATTATTGACAACCAAATCAAGATCAATATTTTCTGAAATTAATAAATTATTTTTATTTAAATAATTTATAGGAGAGGACTTATCCCCACTAATATAATTAATTATTGATTGTTTTACATTTTTGTCAGAAACTTTCCCGCTTACAATAAATTCAACAAGAGAAACAATCTCTTTTGGATCAATATTTATTTCGTTTAAATTTAGTGAATCGTGATTAACTACTGACATTACCTCTCTTGTTAAAATTCTTGCAGAAACTTTTTTATCAATACTTTTATTAGTGTTAATAATATTATCAAATATTTTTGTTAAAACAAAATTTGAGCACAAAATTTTTGAATCAAGTTCAGGTAAATTGTATTCACTAATATATCTTTTTGTTTTTTGATCAGGAAGCTCTGGCAAGTTTTCTTTTATTTCATTAATATATTCTTCTGGAAGAGTTACTTTTACTAAATCAGGATCAAAAATATACCCATAATCATTTTCTGTTTCTTTTTTTCTTAGTTCTTTTGTTATACAAAGTTCAGCATCAAATGCTCTTGTTTGTTGTTCAATTGTATTACCCAAAGAAACTTCTTTTTTTTGTCGCAATAATTCATAAGAAAGTGCTTTTTCTGCTGCACTAAAACCTGAAACATTTTTGATTTCAACTCTATTACCATAATTAATTGAAATATTACAATCAGCTTTCATTGTTGTGTTTGATTTTAGTACTGATAAGTAACTTAAAATATTTTCAAGAGTTCCCAAAAATTCTCTTGCTTGGGCTGGACTTTCTAAATCCGGTTCTGTTACTATTTCAATTAATGGAAAACCTGATCGATTATAATCAATTAAAACATAATTACTTTTCCCCATTCCTTGTGGGTGGACTAGTGCTGCAGGGTCCCACTCAATGTGTGCTCTTTTGATCCTAATTCTTTTTCCTTCACTAAGTTCAATAAATCCTTTTTCTGCAATTGGGATTTCATATTGAGTTATTTGATAATTCATACACATATCAGGGTAAAAGTAAGTTTTTCTTGAAAAGAAAAAATCTTTATTGATTGTACAATTTAATGCTAACCCAATTTTTGTAGCAAGTTCTACTACTTTTTCGTTTAGTACAGGCTTTGCTCCAGGATGACCTAAACAAATTGGACAACACAAAGAATTTGGTTCAACCATAGCATCATCAGTAGAGCAAGAACAAAATAATTTACTTTTTGTATCAAGGTATGCATGAATTTCAAGACCAATCATTACCTTTTCAGCAACTAATTTTGATTGTGTATTTAATTGTGAATTTGATTGTTCGTTCATTGCATCACCTTTGCAAAAGAATACAATCTATTCTCATTTAAGTGTGGAGCTATTGCCATTAAACCAACAGGCATGTTATTACTAAACCCCGCATTAATACTAATGTGTGGTAGCCCTGCTAAATTCACTGGAATTGTGCAAAGATCCATTGAGTAATTTTGTAAAGGCGTTAGTTTTGAGATTTCACTAAATTTTGGAGAAATAGTTGGCATTGTTGGACTAATTAGTAAATCATATTTTTTAAATAAATTATTAAATTCTTCAATTAATTTAGTTCGCACCCTCATTGATTTTAAATAATAAGCATCTCTAAATCCTGACATTCTTGCAAATGTTCCAAGAATTATTCTTCTTTTTGATTCTTCCAAGAATTCTTGACTTCTAATTGTTGAAAAGTATTCATCAAAGTGTTTTCCTTCAACACTTCCCTGTACACCATATCTAAGTCCAGAAAGTTTTGCTAAATTTGTTGAAGCCTCACTTGTTGCAATAATATAATACGCAGCTAATGAATAATTAAAATTTAGAGGAAGTGAAACTTCCTCAATTATAAAAAACTTTTTTAATTCATTAATTTTTTCTTGAATTATTTTTTTTACTTCTGGATCTGATGAGTCAATTAATTCTTTAATAACACCAATTTTTTTTACTGAAGATTCATTCACAGAATATTTTTCTCCAAGATTAGTTGAGTCTTTTTCATCTTTGCCCGAAATTACTTCAAGTAAAAGAGCAGCGTCTTCAATATTTCTCCCAATTGCTCCAATTTTGTCTAAACTATTTGCGTAATCAATTAACCCAAATCTTGAAACCATTCCATAAGTAGGTGTTAATCCTGTTACCCCACAAAAACTTGCAGGACAAGCAATACTTCCGCCAGTACTTTCCCCAATATTTATATGATAATTTCTTGTAATAGCACTAAATCCTGCTCCACCCCCGCTTGATCCACCACAACTTCTTTCATTATCAAAAGGGTTTTTTGGAACAAGAGTAGTGTTTGTTGAAAAAGTTCCAAAACCAAATTCATCTTGAGTGGTTTTTCCTAAAATTATTCCACCCTCTTTTTTTACATTACTAATAACAGTAGCATCAAATACTGGAACATACCCTTTCAAGATTTTTGATCCAGCAGTGCTTTCAAGCCCTTTAACACAAATAGCGTCTTTTACTGAAATTGGGACACCAAATAATTTACCAAGAGAATTAACTTTTTGGTTTTCTTTTAATTCTTTTAATTGATTTAATACAAAACTTTCGTCAAATTTTTCAAAATAATTTAATCCTTTATCTTGAGTACTTTTTACTTCTTCAACAATGTTATATAAATTTTCTTCAACAATTCTAAAATCTTTTTTTGCTTCATTAACAAAAAAATGAACTGTTTCTTCTTTTTTCATAAAAATCACAAATTTGAAATTAAATCAATTCACAAAACTTTTGGCCCTTTAATATAATTTTCTTTTTTTAGTTCTTTTGAAACATTACTAAAAATTTCATCAATTAAAAGAGAAGGTTTTACTTCATCTCTTCTAAATTTATTTGATAATTCAATTGGTTGAAAACTAGGTTTTTCATTAGATTCAATACTATCAAGTTTACTAAAAGATTCTAAAATTATTTCTTTTATTTGTGGAACAAATTTTTCTAATTCTTCTTCAGTCAAATTTAGTCTAGCATTTGTCGCCACTTTTTTTATTAATTCCGTATTTACTTCAACTTTATCCATAATCATCTAATGATTAAAAGGTTTTTTAAATGAAAATCAAAAAGAAAGAAGTGGAAATAATTAATATCAATATTCTCCAAGCACTCTTTGTTTGTGTTGCTTTAGTGGTTTTGAATTAAACCCAAGTTTGTTTAGTTTTCTTGAAAAACTTTCACAAAAACCATGATCGGTTAGAACAAGTTTTGGATTACTTTGTTTCACATACTCAATCAAATCATTATAATCTGCATGATTACTTAGCAGAAAAGTTTTATCAAAAACTCCTCTTCTTTCCCACCCTGAAACAATCGCTGAACTAATTTTTCTTTTATCAAAACCAGCAAGAACCGCAAACAAGTTTTTGTCGACAAGTTGAGGAGGCATAATTAATACATTAAAATCTTTCAAATTGTGATCAATTTTTGAGTATTTCCCTAAATTGATTCCATTATTTGAATAAATTTCATTCATATCAAAAATACTCTCATGAACTACTGGATTAAACCCTGCTTGATTACTAATATAAGTTAGTTCTTGTGCTTTTCCAAGCGAATACCCTGCAAGTAACACAAGTCCGTTTTTAGCATTTTTTTCTATCCAAGAAACCATTTGCGAAACAACATTCTCTTGTTTTGGAAAAATATATTGTGGGTCTCCAAAAGTTGTTTCAAGAACAAGAGTTTCTGCTTCAATAGGAGTAGCCCCTTTAAAAAAAACTGAATCTTGTAACCTAAAATCCGAAGTAACAGCATAACTTAATTCATTTGAATTAATTTTTGTTTGAACAGAACCAAGAATGTGTCCATTATTTATTAATTCTAAAGAATAATCATCAAAACTAATTTTTTTATTTACACTAAGTTCTTCAAATTTATGGGCACTAGCATTGTATCTTTTTTTTACAATTTCATTAGTTTGCTTTGTTCCAAAAAACGTAGACTTTTTTGATAATTTTACATGATCAGAGTGAGCATGAGTGAGTAAAACTTTATTTTCCTTTGGACTTTTACTAGGATCAATTAAAAGGTCTCTAAAAAGAAGTCCATTATTCTCTTTAAACATAAATAACTAATAACACTCTAAGAATAAAAATTGAGAAGATACAAGCATTAATTGAATGAATAAAGAAGTTTAACCAATTAACATAATCAAAAAGGCTTATGATAATTCTTTTAAATTAGAAACTGCTTAATTAGTCATGGAAAAACTAAGACAAAGCGTAGAAAACACAATAAACGAAATCAATAATACTCATGATTCTCTAAACAGAGTAATTTGGAAAAAACTCAACCAAGAAGGATTTGTTTTTGAACTAGAAAGAAGCGCTAAAAAAATAAAAAACTTGTTACTTGATATTGAAGAACTAAATAGAGAATTAAAACTATTAATGGAAAAAAACACTCCCTCACTTGATGCATTAATTATTGAAATAAATAAACAACTTGGAATAATTGAAACAAATTTATCTTTAGAAAAATCAAAAAAATTTAAAGAAAGCACAATTGAATTTTTAGAATCAAAAGAAGTGCCAGAACTTTATGATTCAATTCAACAAAAAATAATTGTTTTAATCTTGAGATCAAGAAATGAAGTTGAAAAAGTTAAAACGTTTTTATTAGTAAAAGAAGATGCTCCAATTAGAAAAGGGAGCACTGCAAAAGCACTTGTTGAA
>CAZSDT010000044.1:0-1201 GCA_964605745.1 uncultured archaeon
GTTAGAATCGGACCAATCGAAGGATTAATCCACGTAAGTCAAATAATGGATGATTATATTAATTACGATTCAAAATTACCGGGATTTGTTGGAAAAAAGACTGACAAAAAATTAGTTCCTGAAGATAATGTTCTAGCAAGAATAGTAACAATTTCTCTAAAAGGAGATACATCTTCTTCAAAAATTGGATTAACTATGAGACAACCTTTCTTAGGAAAAGCTGATTGGGGAAGAATAGATGAAAAAGCTCCTAAAGCAAAAACAAAAACTAAAGAAGAAAAAATGGCTAAAAAAGAAATGACTAAAGGAGAAAGTAAAAATTAAATTTTAAAAGGTGTTCTAAATGGTATTAAAAGAAAAAGCTTGTAGAACTTGCAGATATGTTGTAGAAGAAGGCGACGTTTGTCCTAATTGCAACGAAAAAACATTTACAACATTTTGGAGAGGTTACGTAATTGTAATGAATCCAGAACAATCAGATATTGCAAAAAAGATGGGCATAACAAGAAGAGGAAAATTTGCTTTAAGATTAAGTCGATAATTTTTAATGGGTGAAGACGAATGGATTTGAAAGTACTGAGTAAAAAGAAAAACGAATTATTGAATAGAACAGAGTTAGTTGTTGAAATGCAGGAAAAAACAATTCCTTCAAAAACTGATATAAGAGCAAAACTATCAGCAATGCTAAACACTCCGGTTGAAACTATTGCAATACAAAAAGTTGAAACAAAATTCGGTTCATCACACGCACTAATACATGTTAGAACTTACGCTGACGAAAAAGCGTTGCGAAAGACAGAAGCAGAATATGTTATAACAAGAAATTTTGGAAAAGAAAAGAAAGCAGAAAGTACTGAAAATGCTCCTCCTGCAAATTTTAGAAAATAAAATTTAATTTTGGGTGACTGCAATATGGCTAAAGAAGTAAAAGAAAAAGAATTAAAATCAAAACAATATGATGTTTCAAGTGGAGTATTAAAAAGAAAAGGAAAATTTTGTCCAAAGTGCGGTCCTGGAGTATTCATGGCAACACACAAAGACAGATACTCATGTGGAAAATGCGGATACATGGAGAAAAAGAATTAATTCTTTTTCTTTATTCTATTTTTTTAATTTTCTTTTTTTAATTTTTTTTTAATTATTTTTAATTTTCTTTTTTTAATCTATTTTTTAATCTATTTTTTTAATCTATTTTTTTAAT
>CAZSDT010000044.1:1301-6118 GCA_964605745.1 uncultured archaeon
TTTTTTAATCTATTTTTTTAATCTATTTTTTTAATTGATTTAATATATAATTTAATTTTTGTTTCTATTTTTTTTAAAGCACTAAGTTATTTAACAACAAAAGTGCACCTTCTTTGTATGATTGAAGACCTTATTCTGCTATTTTTCATGATAATTTTTCCAATATTCTGGCTGAGAATTATTAAAAAATTTGATTGGAAAAAAATTTCTTCTGAATTAATTTCTTATTCTAAAAAAAATTTAAAAGGAGAATTAATTGGTTCCGTGAAACTATTTTTTGCTTTACTAATTTCTTTTATTTTACTTTCCTTTATTTTAACTCTTTTGGGTTTAAATGATTTAGAGAAAGTAAGTGAAGTAATTGCGCTGAATATGGAAAATGCTGTTTTATTTATTCTAGTAATGGCAGTACTTGTATTTTTTGAAGAATTCTTTTTTAGAGCATTTTTGGTTAATAGAATTGGATTAATTCCCTCTTCTTTATTATTTGGATTTGCTCACTTTGGATATGCTTCAATTGCAGAAATAATTGGAGCATTTGCTTTAGGATTATTGCTTGCGTATTGGTTTAAGCAAAACAAATCAATAATTCAAAACTACTTCGGACATTTATTATATAACTTATTTGCGATAGCATTATACGTTTTGTTAGGGTAAACTTTATTTGATTGGATTTGGGAAAATGATTTGTTTAGGAATTGAATCAACTGCTCACACATTTGGAGTAAGTGTTGTAGAAAGTGATATTGATAAAGTTGATTACAAGAAATCAACTTGCAAAATTCTTTCTAACGAAAAAGATTCTTACACTACTACTACAGGCGGAATGATTCCTCGTGAACTTGCGGAACATCACTATTCTTGTGCTCCAGTTGTATTAAGAAAGGCGCTTGAGAAAGCAGAAATAAATCTTGGTAAAATAGATCTCATTGCATATAGTTGCGGTCCAGGAATAGGAAATGCTTTGCGTGTTGGAGCTATTAGTGCAAGGCAACTCGCACTAAAAAATAATATTCCTCTAATTGGAGTGAATCATTGTGTAGCGCACATTGAAATTGGAAGAAAACTATCCTGCGCAATTGATCCAATAATGCTTTACGCGAGCGGAGCAAACACTCAAATTATTTGCTACGAAAATTCTTATTATAGGGTATTTGGAGAAACACTCGATACAGGAATTGGCAATTTCTTGGACACGTTTGGGAGGGAGCTAGGTTTAGGATTTCCCGCTGGCCCCGCTTTGGATAAAATGTATTTTAGTGGTCGTGAGTTAATTGATTTGCCTTATACTGTAAAAGGAATGGATTTGGCTTTCAGCGGATTATTAACCTCTGCCACTACAAAAATTCCTTTAATTAAAAAAGGAAAAATAACTCAAGAAGATTTAGTTTATTCAACACTTCATAATGCATTTGCAATGCTAACAGAAGTAACTGAAAGAGCTTTAGCTCACACTGAAAAAAGTGAAGTAGTTTTAGGTGGGGGAGTTGGTTGTTCACGTGCTCTGCAAGAAATGGTTGCAAAAATGTGCAAAGAAAGGGGTGCAAAATTATTTGTTCCTCCAAACTCATTTATGGTTGATAATGGCGCAATGATTAGTTGGACTGGAATATTGATGAATAAATTTGGTGCAAAAACAAATCCATTTAATTCTAAAATTCTTCCTAAACAAAGAACGGACGATATTAAAGTTAATTGGAGAAAAGATTAATTTTTTTTATAAATCTTAAAAATTAATATTTTTTAACCTAAAGTTAGATTTTTATTCAATAAAGTGCTAGAAATTGAATAGTATGATTACTAACGAAAGAATAGAAGCATTACTGGAAAAATACATTAAGCAAGATAGCATAGTTTCTTTTGGAACCGGGCCGACAAATGATTCTTTTTTAAAAAAATTAGCTTTGTATTCAATAAATTCTAGTGTTAGAATAAAAGTTGTTCCAACATCCCATTCAATGTCAATACTTTGTTCTCAATTAAAAATTCCTATTGTGTCCCTTGATGAAGTTGATGTTGATTTAGCATTTGATTTTGTAGACCAAGTAGATGAAGATTTTAATTACATTTCAAACGAAACAACTTCCTTAATTAGGGACAAAATGATTGCACTTAATGCTGAAGAAATGATTGTAATTTGTGAAGAAAAAGGATTTGTTCCAAAATTAAATTTCCCAATATCTACAGAAATAAGTTCATTTGCAGTAAACAAAACAATAGCCCAATTAATGAATTTTGGGGAAGTAAGTTTAAGAAAATTAAAGGATAAACCAGTTTTAAGCGAAACAGGACACTACTTTGCAGATATTAAAACAGATGCTGTATACGATTTGGATGATTTGGATTACCAAGTGAAAAAAATACCAGGTGTTTTGGAATCAAGTTTATTTATGGGATATGCAGATAGAGTAATTTTACATGGGACTCAACTAATTGTAAAAAGTAGAATGAATAACCCAGAACTATAATTCTTAATTCAAAACCACTTTTTTAACCCAAAAGCAAGTATTAAAACCTTTTCAAGAGGATTTTATTTATCGCCGCCCTTTTTCTTTTTGTTAAAAGAAAAAGTGTAGTTTGCCCAAAAAGAAAAGCTATTTTGGGCGGATTAAGGTTCACTTCGCTAAAAGCGAGTTTTTTGATGAAACTTCCAATTGAAGTAAAACTTCAATGGACCAATCAAGTTTAGCTTGATTAGGTTTTCCAAAAGTTTCTGCCACTGTAGATCAGCAGTTAGATCGCATGACTCATAATCATGAGGTCGGCGGTGCGAGTCCGCCCAGTGGCACTTATTTTTTAATTAATTGGTATGTTCTTTTAGTATGGTAAAAGAAGTTTGTATTGTGTTAACTATACCTGAACCATTATATTCAAAAGCATATTCTGAAAATAAATTGCTGCACAAAAAGTACGGCCGATATTGTGAAAGCAAATATCCTATTACTGGGGAATATTTTGATGTCCCTCATATAACTTTGTTTTCAATGGGCAATTGTGGTAAATATATAAATAAAATAGACTCTAAGTTAAAAGAAATTGTTAAGTTAAACTCAGTGATAGAAGTTAAATCAAAGAAATTAACTTTATTTGAAAAAGGGGATTTGCGTCATTTAGTTGTTCCTGTGAAAATTACTCCTAATTTGCAAAAACTTCATGAAGATATTGTGAACGGGTTAATGATTTATTCTGAAAAGAAAGATGGTTATATTTTGGACAAATACAACCCTCATTTTTCTAAAATAATTAATTTATCAAAAGACTTTGCTCTCTTAGCAAAAAAGGATTCCAAAATAAAAAAGTTTGAGTTTACTTCTGTGGCAATTGGGATAAAAATAAGAAAAGATGATAATTACTGTTTTATTTGGAAGAAATTAGAATTAAAGATTCTTTCGTTCTAAAAGACGGGATGATAGTTGAAGTAAATGCAAACCACGGTTGGGTTAAAATAATTAAAATGAAATGATTTTTGCCTTTCCAAATTCCTTTTTTAATTAATTGTTTTATTTATTCAGTAGAAATGGCTGAAGGAATTTATCAAATAATAAAGAATGCTGTTGGAAAAACAGTTGATGCGGGTGCACATTTTAATGCAGCAGGGGCTGCTGAATCAATTGGAAAATCCTTAGGATTAAGCGAAGCACTTATTCAATTCGCACACGTTGAATTAAGAAATGCAGTGTTTGAACCCGAGTTTAGGAAAGTTCCATTCAGCGAGAGAGCTTTATTTTTACCACATTGTTCAAGAAACTCTAAAACTTGCATAGCAATTAGCGATGACGAAGGGTTACATTGCCAGCACTGTGGTGGATGCGATGTAAGTAAGGCAGTGAAAATTGCGGAAAATCTTGGCTACACTCAAATATTTATGGTTCCGGGCGGAAGCATGGTAAAAAAAATGCTTGACAAATACAAACCAAAAGCAGCTATTGGCGTATCTTGTTTTCACGAAGCTATAATGGCATTTGAATTAACGAAACAAGTAAAAATAATTCCACAAGCAGTGCTATTACTTAAAGATGGATGCAAAGATACAATGCTTAATCTACCCCTCTTAGAAGAAAAATTATCTCTAATTGATGAATCGCTTATAAAAAAATGATTAATCTTTAATTAGTGCTAAAAAAGAAGTAATTTCGCTAAAATCTTTAGCAACAAAAATTGGATTAAATTTTCTTAATTGATTCTCCGTACTAATACCCCCGATTTTAGCAATAAATTTTACCCCTAACCTTTGGCACATTAGCCCGTCCATTATAGAATCTCCAATAAAAACAATCTCTTTTTTTTTTACTTTCAATTTACTAATTGCAATTTGTAAAGGTTCAACATCAGGTTTTTTGTGCAAAACTTCATCACTTGTAATAATTGATTTAAAATAATTTTTGGTTTTCTTATCAAAAACTTGGTTAATGAAACGATGACGAGAACCAGTAACTAAAGCCAAGGGGAAAAACTCACTTAAATCTTTTAAAAAATTCTTTGCCCCCCTAAACCACAAACCATTAGCTTTATTCTTTTTTAGTAATTCTTCAAAAAAACTTCTTCTATATTCAATAAAATCTTCCAAACACAAATTAGTTTTCTTCAAATCCATTAAATAATAAGCAATGTCTCTTGAATGCAAATTACTTATCTCTCTTAACTTTTGATGAGAAACACTAAAACCAAATTTTTTAATTGCAGCTAAATCACTCTTCATAATCAAAGGAATAGAGTCAATCAGAGTCCCATCCAAATCTAATAGAACTGCGCTAATTCTCATACAAACAAAGAATGCAAGCAAGCAATATAAACCTAATTAGGAAGAAGATAATTAG
>CAZSDT010000045.1:0-5938 GCA_964605745.1 uncultured archaeon
TTCAAATCAAGAAAAGTTCTTGATGTAATAAGCGGTTCAATGATTAACCCAATATTTAGATTCACAAGCGGATTAGTTCTATTCATTGGAGCAAGTCAATTATTTAATAATTTTGTTCCTATTCTGCCTTATGTTTTTGTAATAGGAGTACAGTTCGGAGGATATTCATTATATAGATTATTTTCTAAAAAACACGATAAGAAACTTAACATGAAAAGCAGTGTTGCAATGATTTCTGAAGAGAGAATAAAAAGAGCTTCATATATTTCTCTTGGCGCAGCAGTTTTGGCTTACATCGGTTTATTGATTAATGGTTTATTTTTTAGAATTGCTTGGCTGGGCTTTTTGCCACCTCAATTTATTTGGCCAGCATTAATAACAGCTCTATTTACCCCCATGTTAAAGGGGGCAATTTTGGATCCAATGAATGCAGATATGTCAAAGTATTATAGAAGAGCATATATTTTTGCAATAGTGTTTATTGTTGCAAATTTAATAGTAATTGCATTCTTTCCATAACTTCTTTTTATTAAAAAATTAATTTATCCAAATTTAATAAAATTAAGTTATGCTAATTAAATAAAATTAATTTGCAAAAATAGAAATAAGATATGCTTTTTTTTAATCAAAAAAATAGAATAGGTTTTTAGAAAAATATTTGCACTGCCCGAAAAAGGGGCAGCCAAAAAAATGAATAAATTACTTTAAGATCTAGCTCTTTGTCGCAAGTATCTCTTTTTTCGTTTCATTCTTTTAGTTTTTTTCTTACACCATTTCCATCTTTGTCTAGCATGAGTTTTCTTGAATCTGCTAGAATCTTTTGTTCTTGTAGCCATTTTAATTTCACCGTTTAAAAACTTATTATATAAAATGAAAGAAATAACCTTTATAAACCAACGCACTTGATTAATTTTTTGGCTTCAATCAAGCAAATTTGAGCAATTACCCCTAAATAATCTTTCATTTTTTTATAATCATTTTTGCAAGCTCCACTTTTTCCTCATCATTTAAATTAGCAACAATTTTTTGCATAAGTCTTTTTTTTGGAATCTTTGGAAGAGAGTGAAAATAATCCAATGCCATTTGCTCAATACCTTCACTCATAACAAACTCCCCCTATTACTAAATCACTTACTAAATCACTTACTAACTTTAGTGTTTCCCTTCCTTTAATGCCTTTGCTTCTTTAACTAAACCGAAAAATAAAGGAGCTGGAGTTTCAAGTTTTGATTTTAGTTCAGGATGGGATTGAGTTGCAGTAAAGTAAGGGTGAATATCCTTAGGCAATTCAATATATTCCACAAGTAATCCACTAGGAGAAAGTCCACTTAACACAAGACCATTTTTTTTCAATACTTCGTGCATTGCTGGATTTACTTCATACCTGTGCCTGTGTCTTTCAGAAGATTTTAATGCACCATAAAGCTCACTAACAATACTTCCTTTCATTAAATTCGCTTCATAAGCACCAAGTCGCATAGTGCCTCCTTTATCAGTAACATTTTTTTGTTCATCCATTAAAGTAATTATATTATTTACAACACTAGGATTCATTTCGGTTGAATTAGCATCAACTAAATTGCATTTATTTCGAGCATATTCAACTACTGCTGCTTGAAGTCCAAGACAAATTCCAAGGAAAGGAATTTTATTTTCTCGAGCAAATTTAATTACTTCTATTTTTCCTTCCCATCCTCTATTACCAAATCCACCAGGAACAATTATTCCATCCAAATCTTTAGTTGCATCAGCAACAGTTTGCTTGTTGTTTTCAATTAATTCAGTATCAATCATTTTTATACAAACTTCAACATTCAAATTCGCCGAACAGTGATGAAGTGCTTCAACTATACTAGCATAAGAGTCACCAAGTGCAGTATATTTTCCACAAATTCCAATATGAATTTTATTTGGCACTGCACAGCACTTAACTTCAACCATTTTTGCAGCAAGTTTATTCCAATTAGGAATTCCATCTAGCGGCACATCAAGATTTAATTTTTCAGAAATTATTTGCCTTACTCCTTGCTTATCCAATTCCCCAGGAATTAAATAAACGCTTTCAACATCAATTGCAGTTATTACACTTTCTTCTTTAACATTACAAAACAAAGCAATTTTCTTTTTCATTTTTTCAGTTAAATATTCACTGCATCTGCACGCAACTATATCAGGCCAAATACCAATTTCATTTAATGATTTTACACTCAATTGAGTTGGTTTTGATTTTTGTTCATTAACACCTGTTGGAATTGGAACATAAGAAAGGTGAACAAACATTACATTTTCTCTACCCTTGTCCCACGCAAGTTGACGAACTGCTTCTAAATAAAGTGCATTCTCTAAATCTCCAACCGTTCCACCTATTTCAATTAACAGAACATCGCAATTCTCTTCTTTTGCAACATTATAAAATCTATTTTTTATTTCATCAGTAACATGCGGAACTAATTGAACAGTTTTTCCTAAATATTCCCCGTGTCTTTCTTTATCCAAAATTGATTTGTAAATTTTTCCCATTGTTAAGTTCCAAGTACCTTTTGCAGTAACACTCATGAATCTTTCATAATGCCCAAAATCCATATCACATTCTGTTCCATCATCAAGAACAAATACTTCTCCGTGTTCCACAGGATTCATTGTCCCTGGATCAACATTCAAGTAACCATCACACTTAACTGCAGCGCACTTATATTTTGAGGATAAAAGTTTTCCAATAGAAGCTGTTAAAATTCCTTTTCCAAGTCCAGAAATTACTCCACCAGTTACAACAATGAACTTAACCATTTACACCACAACCCCAAAATATTTATTTTTCAATTCAAAATTTATTCAAAAGTGAATTATAAAATTATTTTTTTAAATTTTATTTTTAACTCACCAATCAAACTAGTATAAGTAAAACTCTTACCTTCTTTAAAAAAGTGATGTCCTAATTATAGAGTTTTTTACCTTTCTAAAGATTAAAATACTAGATGAACACTATATTTGATTAAGCCCAAAAATAACTAATTTTTAATAGTTAATTTTAATTAAAAATAATTTAAAATAACTAAGATAACTTAACTAATTAAGAATATTTAAAATTATAATTAAGAATAATCAAAATTAATAAAAATTATTTTTTAATTACGCCAGTTTTTTGCAATTTCCAAAGAGAAGAATACAACCCTTTCTTTTTTGATAATTCTTCATGTGTCCCAACTTGCTCAATAGCGCCTTTTCGCATTACAATTATTTTATCAGCATCCATTATAGTACTCAATCTGTGCGCAATAATTATAGTAGTTCTATTACTCATTAACTTCTCAAGTGCAATACGTATCTCATACTCAGTTTTTGAATCAAGCGAAGATGTTGCTTCATCAAGAATCAATATTTTTTTGTCAGCCAAAATCGCACGAGCAATACTCAACCTTTGTTTTTCTCCACCAGAAAGCTTTATTCCTCTTTCTCCAACAATTGTATTCTCTTTTTGAGGCAAACTCATAACAAATTCATAAAGCTGTGCCGCTTTAAGTGCAGAAAATACTTTTTCTTTAGATGCAGTAGGGTTTGAAAATAAAATATTGCTGTAAATTGTATCATTAAATAAAATACATTCTTGCGGAACAATACTTAATTCGCTTCTTAATGATTCTTGAGTGACATTTGCAATATTTTTTCCATCAATTAATATTTCCCCAGATTTTATATCATAAAGTCTGTAAAGCAATTTCACTATTGTAGTTTTTCCTGCTCCTGAATGCCCAACAAAAGCAATTTTTTCTCTAGGATTAATTTTAAGTGAGAAACCATTAATTATTTCCTTTCGGCCGTAACTAAAAACAACATTTTTGTATTCAACAGAGCCTTTAGCTATCTTTAATTCCTTAGCAAATGGTTTGTCTTTAATTTCAGGAGTGATTTTTTTGAACTCTACAATAGCCTGAACATCCGACATCGCTTCGTAAGTTCTTCTTACGCCCCACATGAATTCAAATAAAGGCAATATCAATCCCAAATAACTGGTGTAAATAAATGCAACACTACCAACAGAAATTTGTCCTTCAAGAAGTCTTGCTAATGAAAAATACATTAAAGCAATTGTACCCATTCCAAAAATTAATGCAAGCATTGCTTCCATTTTTGCATAATAATTCCAAAACTCCAAAAATTTTAATTTAACTTCATTTGCCAAATTATCAAAAAGATCAATTATTCTTTTTTCTTTACCAAAATGCTTTACTGTTTCAATGTTCATAAACACATCGCTGATAAAACCTTTTTCAGTATCCTCTGCATCATTTCTTTCTAAATTTACTTTTTGCTGCTTTGCAAGCACAACAAAACTATAAAACATGAAAACCAAGCAGACCGCCAAAACAACTCCTGCTGAAAGCAAATCAAAAAAAGCAATTAAGAAAAAACTAACCAATATTTTTAGTATTAAGGGCGTTCCATGAAATGTCAAAAAATCCGTGAATGCTTCAATTCCTTTTCCACTTCGAATAATTTTGGAAATAATACTACCTGTTCTATTGCTTGAATGAAAACTATGAGACAAGCGCAAAAGGTGTGAAAAAATATCTTTTTTTACATCAAACATTAAATCAACTTCAAGACTATTTAGTAAATAAACTCTGAAAAATTTAGAAACTGATAAGATTAACAAAGTAATAAAATAAACTGCCCCAAATAACAAAATTGTAAAAGTAAATGCTTCTTTTGAAATAGAACCCGCTCCAAATAAGGTCCCTTCATCAATCAAAACTTTAAGAATTAAATTCTGCCCAACTTCAATTAATGAAACAATAAACAAAATAAAAATAATTATTAAAAACAATTTCCAGTATGGCCTAGCCATCTCAAAATAATAAAGCATATTATCCTTGAAATTTATTTTTTCTTCTCTCACAAAACTCACCAAATAACAACTATATTCATTAATGCATAATTTGTAGTTAAATAGTTAATTGTTTAGGGCAAAAAATGAATTTGAAGACAAATTACAATTAATTAAATTATAAAAAATCCATTTAAAATAATTCATTTTTTCTGAAAAGTCACTGCAATCATTTTTAGTTCTTTTGAAATATTATCCGGAAGAGAATATTCAATAGTCCAATAACTATGATTTTCAAAATTCTTCAAATTCAATACTTCTTCTCTAATCAAATCTTTACTAAAACCAGCTTTTATTCCAGCTTCAATAATCTCTTTAGCAAGGATTTCATCAATAATTACAATCAACTTTCCTTTGGATTTAAGTTTTTGCATTGCTAATTTCATCACTTCAAACGCATATCTCATGCTGCGTGATTTTAACTCAATTTTATTTGCTTTAATTCTTTTTCTACCATAATACCCAAGAGTCATTTCTGAAGATATTAATGAAACTGAACTATTTTCAAGTTTATGTAATCCGCTAATTAAATCGCTTTGTACTTGCGTCCAATTATTGAATGTACAAACTTTCTTACCCCTTTCAAGAGCTCGCAAATCAATTCCAAAAAAATGGAATTTATTAAATCTTGATGAAAATTTTAAAGTTCTAAATGCAGGAATTTCTCTAGAAAAATTAAGGCCAACATTACCCAAATGAACTACAATTGGAGATTTAGGTAATTTAAATTTAGGTTCAGCCACACTAACTTTTTTTTTAATTGCAGGAATAGAAATTTTTGGTTTAATTTTAAAAAAAGTAGAAATATCAAAACACCTTAATTGACAATAATACTTTCACCAGTCATTTCATTTGGCTTTTTTATTCCCAAAATGTCAAGCACGGTTGGAGCAATATCCTTTAACCCTTTACCATTTTTTAATTTTGCTTTTTTATATTTTTCTATTGGAGAAACTAAAATTAAAGGAACTGGGTTTAGTGTGTGGCTTGTTCTCCATTCAATTGTCTGGTCTTCAGCATTTCCATGATCAGCAAATATTAACAAAGTGTATC
>CAZSDT010000046.1:0-3658 GCA_964605745.1 uncultured archaeon
AAGTTTTGTGTAAAAGTATTCTTCCTCTTCCTGAAAAATTCCATGGTTTGCAGGATATTGAAATCAGACAAAGACAAAGATATTTGGATTTGATAATGAATCCCGAAATTAAAGAAACTTTTATTAAGAGAACAAAAATAATTCAAGCTTGGAAAGAATTTTTAAATGACAAAGGATTTTTGGATGTAGAAATTCCTGTGTTGCAATCAAACTATGGTGGGGCAAGTGCTAGACCATATACAACAATTTCAAACGCATGGAAATCAACATTTTATTTAAGTATTTCTCCTGAATTATATTTGAAAAGATTACTTGTTGGCGGATTTGATAAAGTTTATACTGTTGGAAAAAATTTTAGAAATGAAGATGTGGATAAAACTCACAATCCAGAATTCACAATGTCTGAATTTTATTTAGCATATTCTGATTTGAATGATATAATTTCTCTAACAGAACAAATGATTGAATTTGTTGCATTAAAAGTTAATGGAACAACTAAAGTAACTTACGAGGGTAAAGAAATTGATCTTAAAGCTCCTTGGAAGAGAATAAAAATGCTTGAAGCGTTAGGAGAAAAAATTGGCAGAGCAGTTAAGACAATGACTCTTGAAGAATTATTAGAAATTGCAAATAAAGAAAAAGTTGAAATTACAGAGGATAATAAAAAATGGGGTTTGGTTGTTGCAGAATTATTCGAACACTTTTGCGAGAGCGAATTAATCCAACCAACTTGGGTAACTGAGTATCCAAAAGAAACTACTCCTTTATGCAAACCATCTAGAGAAGATTCAAATTTATTAATTGAAAGAACAGAAGGTTACCTTAACGGTCACGAACTTTGCAATGGTTATTCTGAATTAAATGATCCAATTTTACAAAGAAGATTCTTTGAAGAACAAAAAGATCAAGGAAGAGCAAAAGGAGAAAATCATCCACTTGATGAAGATTTCTTAAATGCAATAGGATATGGAATGCCACCCGCAGCAGGAATGGGTTTAGGAATAGATCGATTAGTAATGCTATTAACAAATTCTTCAACAATAAGAGATGTAATATTCTTTCCGCAAATGAAACCCGAGAGGAAAGAAGAAGAAATTACTAAGAAAGAATAACTACAATTGACGAAAACTTAGTTTTCTTTATATATCTTGATTTTGAATTTCTATAAATGGATGACAATTTTAGACAATTTGATTATTTTCTTGATTCAAAAAAAGAAAATCAACTTTTCATTAAGTTTGAATATTCTACTGATTTTTTTGTACATGCTTTTGTCATAATCTACTTAACAAAAGTAAATGGTGTTTTTGAGGAAGTTGTTAAATATGATTATTCAGAAAGAGAAAAACTTAATGTTCATTATTTTTTTAAAAAACACGCAAGAAAAGAGTATTTGGATTTGCCTCCGACAATTGATACTTTATTTGATTTAAAAAATAAATTAATTGAAAATTGGCAAAAATACTTAATTAAGTTCAATGAGGAATAAATTTATATATAACATTGGGTGTTATGTTTATGGTTTGTATGAAAAAATTTATTATAAAAGTCGGTGGAAATCTTGATAAAGATTTGCGCGAAGCTTGGGTTAATCCTTCAAAAGATTTAATGGGAACTACTACATTGTATGTTAAAAACGCCCTTGATGCGCACCAAATTCTTTCAGAAGAAAGACTCGATTTAATGCGACATTTAATTACCTATTCTTCAAAAGCATGTATATCTGATTTAGTCGAATCAACAGGAAGAAAACAAGAAGCAATCAGCAGAGATATTTCAATTCTTGAAAGTCAAGGCATGATTCAAAAAAATAAAAAAGGAAGAAAAGTATTCATCGAACCAAAAATAGATTCAATTGAAATTAGGTTCAAGTGAATAATTTTGCTCAGTTAAACCCACCCTCTAAATTTAAATACCTCTATAGCGTTCTATATTCAGATTCAAATGGCTATAGAAGAAATCATTCGAACAAAAACAGGAATCCAAGGACTGGATAAAGCTCTAATGGGCGGGTTTCCTGCTGGAAATACTGTTTTAGTTGCTGGTGGTGCGGGAACTGGTAAATCAACTTTTTGCTTACAATATATAATTAATGGAGCTGCCTTGTTTGGAGAAAGAGGACTTTACCTTTCCACTGAACAGAATAGAGAGGAATTGTATAAACAAGCTTCTTTATTTAATTGGCGATTGCAGGATTTAGAACAAAGAGGATTAGTAAAAATAATTTTTTATGATCCTACTGATGGAGGCGCTTTTCCTCAATTATTTAATGAATCAGTTGAACAATTTAAACCAAAGCGCGTAGTAGTTGATTCTTTAACTACACTTACAGATTCATTGTTAATTTCTGGAATATCTGATGATAAAGGATTTTCTTTAGTTCAGATCGCAGAAACAGTTAATCCAATTCCAAGAACAGATCAAATAGTTACAAAACACGTTCTTTATAGTTTGTTTAAAGTTTTAAAGAAATTTAGAACAACTACATTATTAACAACAGAAATGCCTGAAGACGAAAAGACGCTCAGTGCTGATGGTGTGAGTGAATTTATTGCAGATGGTGTTGTAATACTTCATTATGTTGGAGTTGGTTCAGTTGATTTTAGAAGTATGGAAATAAGAAAAATGCGTTATACTGACCACGCAAAATCAACACTAGCCTATGCAATAGAACCAAGTGGAATTGTAATTAAGGAATCTGAGATTTAAAGTTTAAAAAAAGGGTATTTTTTATGCCTCTGCCCCTCGAACAAGTAATACTGCAAGATCCCCTTATTGCAACTATATTCTTTGTAGTATCTTTTTTTGTAATGGGTGTTTTAGTTAAATTCATTGATGATGCTTTTGATGAAAAAACTTATTCACGAAAACTAGCATTGGTTTTGGCTCCCATAACTGCAATTTATTGGGCTTTTGTTATGGCTCTGCATCCTGCTGCAGCATTACTATTAACAGCAATAACTCTTGGAGTTTTAATCAAGGGAAAAATTGATAATATCGCTTTTGTAATTGCTGTACTTTGCATTTATGTGGTTTATTTTTTCATAGGGGATTGGAAATTTGTCTTAGATTCATTTTATTTAGTGCCTTTAATTGTAATAACCATTGGAGGGGCACTTGATGAAATAGGTAATGATTTTGTTGATAAAAACCATTTGTATAAAAAAGGAATTTTGGGTAAGTTAGTTCACTGGTTTTTTGAATATAGATTTGTAATGAAGATAGTTGTTTTCATTTTTGCTTTACTAAACACTTATCCAATGCTATTCTTTTTTGCATTTTTACTTTGGGATATTGGTTACGAATTAGTAATGCATCTAAGTAAACACATTTTACGAAAACGAAAGTTTTATTATGATGAAAAGGCTAGTACTTACTGATTAGTATGGGTAAGAAAGAAGAAGCACTAGTTGTACTAAATGATTTACTTCAATTAGATGATGTTCTTGCTTGTATGCTTGCAAGAAAAGATTTAGGTGGGGTTGTTCCAGACAAAATGAAATTAAAAGATACTTCATTTTGGAATATTGTAAAAGAATCAACAGGGCAAGTATTTCCAATAATAGAAAAGTTTTATTTATATAAAGTAGAAAGAATAAATTTGGAATTGGGTGAATATATGATAATATTTGCACCAGTCACCCAAACTTATTCCTTA
>CAZSDT010000046.1:3668-5853 GCA_964605745.1 uncultured archaeon
GGTAATAATTCCCTCTCTTGCAAATATGGGTTTAATAGATGTAGAAATAGAAAATACTAAAAGAAAAATAAAAGTAATATTGGATAGAAAAGAAGATGCTGTTTCAAGTACTGTTTAAAAAAGTTGTTGATTATGATCACTGAAATGAAATGTGATGTACTTGTTTTTGGGGCTGGCCCTGCTGGAGCGGTGTGTGCATCAAAACTTTCAAAAGAAGGGTTTGAAGTAATTTGTGTTGATTCTGCAAAGAAACCAGGTGCATATCATACTTCAAAAATTGACATAACTGAAAATAAAGGTATTGAAAATATAATTAAAGAACTCAAACTTGATTATTTGGCAAAAACAAATAAATCGATTTGGTTTTCTCCAAACGACAAATTCATTTTTGTTTCTTCTGTACATGACTTATTTTTTTTGCGAGGTGTAGCAGAAGATTCTCTTGATTATTCTTTGTTTTTATCAATGCAAGAAAATGGAACGGATATTTGGTTTGATTCAAAACCCCTAAAATTAAATAAAGTTTTTGATAAAGTGGATTCAGTTTTAATTAAAAAAAAGAATAAACAAATTTTAGTAAAACCAAAGCTTATTGTAGTTGCTACTGGTGAAAACAACTTCTTTTATAAAAATTTAGATATTTATGAAAAAGATGTAACTAAAATAGTTGGATTTGGGGCATTAATGTCTAATTTAAGTATGGAAAACAAAACAACTAACATATTTTTTGATTCGAATTATGCTCCCGGCGGGTATTTCTTTGTTGGGCGAGTATCAAAGGATATGGGCATGGCTATGCTTGTTGCTAACAAATCAAAATTAAAAAAACCTTTGAAAAAATGTTTTTATGATTTTATTAAAAACAACCCTGAATTGTATGGTGTAATGTTGGGTGCAGAAACAATTGAATTTAATTCTGGCGAGAGAACTATTTCTAATATATCTAAAATAATAAATGGGAATGTGGCTTTTTGTGGAGATTCAGCAAGAACAATGAGTCCAGTATTTGCATATGGGGTGAATCCTGCAATAAGGTCTGGGTATTTACTGGCTAAAAAAATAATCCACTATAATTTGGGTGAACAAGCATTAGTTGACTATGAAAAACAAATGAAAAAATCTATTTTAGATAACTTTCAAGGAAATATATTTAGAAAAGCTTACAATAATTTATCCAACAAAGATTTTGATTTTCTTGTAGATACCGCAAATTATTTACATTCAAAACAACATTTAGATAGATTAGTTGATTCGGATGAGTACAAGTTTGAACATATTTTAAAGTCTATTTTGAGAAGACCTAGTAAAATTATTAAACTTTTATTCAAAATAGTCTGATTTTGAGTTTGTTAAATATTGCTAAGTTTTAAATACCTCAAAAATATAATCCTTTTATGAAAGAAATACTTTGTGATGTTTTAGTTGTTGGTGCTAGTTCTGCGGGATTGGGCTCTGCATTAGCTTTAACTGATTCTGGATTAAATGTTATTTGCGTTGATAAAAAATTAGAAGTTGGATTACCAGTGAAATGTGCTGAAGGTATTGGTAAGTTTTTTGTAGATATTTTGCCTGTAAAAATACCTAATAATTTTTTGAGTTGGAAGATAGATGGAATTGCTTTTTTTAATAATGAATTTAATCTTAAAAAAAACGGACCTATTTGGGAAGGATATTCAATTGATAGGGATAAAGTTGAAAAATTTTTTTATAATGAAGCCAAGTCTAAAGGAGTTAAGTTTATTTTTGGGGTGACTCTTAAAACTATTACAAAAAATAAAAATTTTATTATAACTTCTTTATTTCTAAAATCAAAAAGTGAAAAATTTAAAATAGTCCCTAAATATGTTATTGCTGCTGACGGAGTTGATTCAAAAGTTTTTAACTTGTTAAATGTGCCTAAGAAAAAAAGAGTTGTGGGGGAAATTATTAATTATGAAATAAAAAGTAAGAATTTAGATTTAGTTAATTATGAGCAAATTTATTTGGGTGATTTTGCTCCAACTGGTTATGGGTTTATTTTTCCTAAATCAAAAAATATTGCAAATGTTGGTGTTGGTAGTATAATGCCTAAAAAAAGTATGAAATTAGCATTTAAGAAATTTATTAAAGTTAATTCCGTTAAAACACAATTAAATGGAATGGTTATTTTAAAGACTGATGAGGGTGGTAGTATTATTTGGTATAA
>CAZSDT010000047.1:0-5752 GCA_964605745.1 uncultured archaeon
GCTTAAACCAGCTCCAATAATCAATACTTGCGTTTTCATACTTATATCTTGTTTTAGTGGTTTTATTTAACTTTGCCGTAAAGACAAGCTTTATATTTGTTAAGGGTTTTATTCATGCGATAGGTGAGAATTAAATGACAGAGTTACCATTAGCAGCTGTAGATAGAATAATTCGAAAAGCAGCTGGAATAAGAGTTAGTGAAAGTGCAGCAAAAGAGTTAGCAGTTCATTTAGAAGAAGTTGGAATGAAAGTAAGTCAAGAAGCTTCATTGTATGCTAAACACGCTGGAAGAAAAACTGTAACTGATGAAGATATTAGATTAGTTTTGAAGAAATAAATAAATTTAGTGAAAGTAGTAATTCGAAATGAAGTCAAAAAAGATTTCTTTTAGAATTATTTTTTCTATTTTTTTATTTTAATTTATTGAATTTTTTAGTTTAGCTTACTAGTTTTTTTGTGTATTTTTTTGGTTTTGTAAAGGTTTTTATTCTTCAAAAACCAATTAACATATCCAAAAAAGGTGTGCAAAAATGGTTTCTAAAATTTCTTCAAACAGAGTTAAAGAATATGAAGGGTATGTTGAACTAAGTTATAAACCAACTAAAGATGATTTGGTTTGTGAATATTATATAGAACCAGCAAAAGGAATTACACTTGAGAGTGCTGCACAAAGAATTGCTTCCGAGTCTTCAATAGGTACTTGGACGGATATTGGTACACTTGATCAAAAAATGTTTGATGAGTTGTCTCCTAAAGTATTTTTTGTAGATAAAAAAAAGGGTATTGTAAGAATTGCTTATTCTAAAAAACTTTTTGAAGAAAGAAATATCCCGCAAATACTAAGTTCGGTTGCAGGAAATATTTTTGGAATGAATGATGTGAAAAATTTAAAATTAATGGATATTGATCTTCCAGAACCTTTCATTAAACATTATAGAGGACCTTATTACGGAATTGAAGGGATTAGAAAATTGATGCGCGTTAAGGATAGACCTTTTGTCGGAACAATTGTTAAACCAAAATTGGGCTTGGATGAAGCTGGTCACGCTGATGTTGCTTATCAAGCGTGGGTTGGCGGTTGTGATTATGTTAAGGATGATGAAAACTTAACTTCAATGAGTTTTAATAATTTTTATAAAAGAATTAATGTTACATTAAAAGCTAGGGCAAGAGCCGAAAGAGAAACTAATGAAAGAAAAGCATATTTGGCAAATGTTACTGCTCCTTATAATGAAATGATGAAGAGAGCAAAGTATGTTATTTCCCAGGGTGGAGAATTTGTAATGGTTGATGTATTGACTGCTGGATGGAGTGCAGTTCAGGATTTAAGAGATGCTGATTTGAATGTAGTTTACCACGGACATAGAGCAATGCATGCCGCTTTTACTAGAAATCCTCATCACGGAATTAGTATGTTAGTTATTGCAAAACTTTGTAGATTAATTGGAATAGATCAGCTCCACATTGGCGGGATGGTTGGAAAAATGTATGAAAAAAAGGAAGAAGTCAAAGCAGTTGGAGAAGAAATTGAGCACAAAGTTATTTCTCAAAATTTAGCAACTCATAGACTTAAAGAAGATTGGCATAATTTAAAACCAATGATTGCTGTTTGTTCGGGTGGGTTGCACCCAAGTAAAGTTGCTCCAATAATTCACGGAATGGGTAGAGATGTAATAATTCAAGCGGGCGGTGGAATTCACGGCCACCCTAAAGGAACTATTGCGGGAGCAATGGCAATGCGACAAGCGGTGGATGCCGAAATGGGTGGGTACACTGCAAAAGAGTATGCTCGCACTCACTCTGAATTAAGAGAAGCTTTAGAAAAGTGGGATGGATTAAATTTTTATGAAAAGCATTACAAAAAAGTTTATGCGAAAAAATAATTCTTTTTTGTGATTTGTTTTTTGTTTTAATTTATTAATTTTTTAAATTTTATTTTTTTAATTATTTTTTTTGTTTTTTTCTTTTTTTTATTGTTTTTTTAATTATTCTTTTTTTTATTATTTTTTTTTTTTAATTATTGTTTTTTAAAGTATTTTTTTAGATTGCTCTTTCTTTATTCCAATCAAATTTCTTTAGAACATAAAGTGCAATTATTAGTGAAACTAATATTGATGCACTTTGTGCCCACCATAACCCCAAGTGGCCTAAAAATATTGGTAATATCCAAGTTAGAATTATTGTAGTGGTTAAGTAAAGCAAAGAGAGTAGCATTGCTGTTTTTGTTGAACCAGTTCCTCTTATCGCTCCTATTATTATTGTTTGAACTCCCAAACACCCAAATGCAATTGCAATTATGTTAATGAAATTTGCTGTTTCGCTGATTGCTTCTGGTGAGTTTGGTAAAAATATTTGTGCAATTTGAGTGGAGAATAAAATTAGTAATATTCCAATTATTGTTAGAATGGTAAATGAAATTATCATACTTATTTTTAGCGTTTTGTGTAATCTCTCAAATTTTTTTGCTCCAACGCATTGACTTACTATGGTTGATGCTCCAATACTTAGTCCTAGAGCGGGAAGGAGAACTAAACTAAAAATAAATTGTCCTGTTCCAAATGCCACAATGATTAGTGTTCCAAATCCAGAAACAAGAAAAGTAATTAGCACTGCTCCTAAAGATCTTGAAAGAAATTCTATTGAACTTGGTAAACCCAAAGAAATTATTCTTTTTACTGTATCGATTTGGGGTATAATATATTTGTAATTTAAGTGTGCTCCGCTTTTTCCTCGTATTAAAATTATTATTCCTAAAAGTCCTGCGAGTCCTTGACTTAGTATTGTCGCCCATGCTGCTCCTGCTACTCCCATTGCTGGAATTAATACAACTCCATTTAGTGAGTAACCCATAATGAATGCGGGGTCAACAAAGAAATTCAAAATTGAAGCGCCAATAATTATCAGCATTGGGATAAGTACATTTCCTACTCCTCTTAGGATTGCTTGGTATTCAAAGTAAAGGAAAACAAATAATAATCCTAAAAAAGTTATTTGCAAATAACTTACTGCTTGACTTAGTATTATTGCATCATTAGTAAAAAAGGATAAAAGAAATTCAGAAAGTAAGTATCCAATAGTTCCAAGCAGGATTGCAAGTATTGCCATTATTGACATTGCTTGTGTTGAAATAAAATCAATCATTTTTTGATTCTTTTGTCCCTTGTATTGTCCAACCAAAATTGTTCCGGCCATTGAAACACCCATAATTATTGAGGATATTACAAACATTAGTGGAAAACTAATTGTGATTGCTGCAACAGCCTCTGTTCCAAGTTGTCCTACCCAATATCTATCCACTAACTGAAATGATACTTGAAGTAAATTTGCGATTATTATTGGAATTGAAGTGAATAAAAGTGCTTTTAGTATTGAACCTTCTGTTAAATCGTGGCTGTTGAATAAACCTTTTTTATTTTTTTTAGTAATTGGTTCTGTTATTTTTTGTTTCATGTACTGACTCAAAAGCTAGCAAGGTTAATTAAGATACGTTTTGATTTTTTTTTGAGTTATAACAATCAATAAAAAATACTTACTTATTTAATTCTTTTGAATCTATATTAGTTAATTTTTTGGTGGTGAAATTTTGAGTGAGACTTTAAAGAATTTAGCAAAAGCTTTCATTGGTGAAAGTCAGGCAAGGAATAGGTATACTTATTATTCAAAACAGGCTTTGAAGGATAATTATCCTCAATTGAGTGATATTTTTGCGTTAACCGCTGATCAGGAAAAGGAACACGCAAAGCAATTACTTTTGATGATTACTGAATTAAAAACAAAAGAAGGAGCTAGACCAAGCGACCCAGTTTTAGTTGAGACTGAGGCTAACACAACTTTCGCTGATACAAAAATTAATTTAGAATCCGCAATTGCTGGAGAGTTAGAAGAAACTAATTCAATGTATCCCGACTTTGCTAAAGTTGCTCAAGCCGAAGGATTAGTTGAAATTGCTGGAAAACTTAGGGCAATAGGTGTAGCAGAAAAACACCACGCGGAGAGATACCAAAAATTCCTTGATGGGATTAGAAATGGTTCGTTGTGGAAAAAACCTACTCCTGTTAAATGGATTTGCAGAGAATGTGGTTATGAACACACTGGAACAAAACCTCCAAAAGTTTGTCCTGCATGCAAACACGATTATTGGTTCTACCAAGTAAAGTGCGAAGAATATTAGTTAATTTTCTATTTTTTTGGGCAAGTTATTTGCCCAAAATTTTAATTCTTTAAGAAGCCACACGCTTTGGGTTGGGGTAATTCACATAATTTTCAAAACAAAACCATTAAATATAACTTAAAATATAATAAATTATATTAAATATTATATTAATGGTGGTTTTGTGGAAGAATTAGTTCTGGTTAGAAAAGTTGGTGGTTCTTTAATGGTTGTTGTCCCAAAAGCAGTAGTTGCCAAACTTGGAATTAAATCTGAAGATAGGTTAAAGGTAGATTTTAAAAAATTAAAGCTAGATTTTTTTGGAAAATATAAGGGCGTTGGCGAATTTACTCCTGAAGATAGGCTTGATGAAAGGGGCGATTGAAAGTGCAAAATATTTATTTAATTGATTCAAGTGCTTGGATTGAGTATTTTGAAGGATCAAAGCTAGGTTCTATTGTTAGGCAAATTCTTAATGATGGTTCATCAGTAGTTTATTTGCCTTCAATTGTTATTACTGAAGTTACTAGTAAATTGATTAGAAAAGGAATGGATGCTTCTAATGTGTTAAATGAAATGTCTATGCTTTCTGTTCCTGCTATTGAAAAGCAGAGTTACTTTTTTGAAGCTGGTGAATTGCACGCTAAAAAAAAAATAACTTCAAAAAATTTCCCTACTGCTGATGCAATAATTCAAGTGATTGCTGAAAAAAATAATGCAAAAATAGTTACAAAAGATCAACACTTAGTTGGAGCAAATACAATTTTGCTTGAGTGATGCTAACTTAAATTTAGTCAAAAAGTCCTCATTTTATTATGTATTTCAACTATTTTTTATAAATTTAATTTTGTTGATTATGTTTTGAATATTTGGTAAAAATTTTTATTCACTTCTAGTGGAAATCAATACTTTTTAGTATGTATAATTATGGTTTAAATGATTCATATGGCTGATTTAAGCCAAAATAGTTCTTTTTTAATAATAGCACACATTTCGTCTTCAACATAACACTTTTTTAGATTATTTTAGTATTTTAAATTTAATTTGTAATAATAAACTTTAATAGGGTTTAATTAGCTGAAATAAGCTAATATAACACTTTTCATTCTAAAATTATGTGTTTTTTTGCGTCAAATTGGTTAAAATGCACCAAATAGCCAAAATATTGTACTTTGGTAGTTTCTACAATCATCGAATCAAGTAAAAAAAGCTTTATTTGGGCTTCTTTTTGAGTATAAAGCGTTAGAATACTATACATAAAAAGAAAGGTATATAAAGGGGTAAAGCAGTAGTATAGTAAATTGAAATTTATGTCTTTTTAGACAGGGTGATTAGGATGAAGTCATTAATAGAAGCGTCAATGGGTAAATCATCAACAGTATCAAATGATGATAAACTTGAAGAATTCGGTACACCAAAAATTATGGTTATTGGATGCGGAGGAGCTGGATGTAACGCGGTTAATAGATTAGCTGCAATGGGTATATCTGGTGCACAATTAGTTGCAATTAACACTGATAAGCAACACTTAGCAATTGTTAACGATGAAATTACTAAGGTATTAATTGGAAAGAGTGTAACTAGAGGTTTAGGAGCTGAAG
>CAZSDT010000048.1:0-5638 GCA_964605745.1 uncultured archaeon
TTATTGTTTAGCTTGGTTTATATATCTTATTGATTGTGATTATCAATAAGGTTGAAGTGAATGGTGAAAAAAAGATTAACTAGACAAAAAGAACTGATTCAATCAAAACTTGATTTAATTGATTCTTTTTTTGATGCAGAAGAATTATTTGAAAAAGTAAAACATATTGATCCTTCAATTGGAATTGCAACTATTTATAGGTTTTTAAATGAACTAACCAAGGATAATCAAATTTTTTCTTATAAGTGTGATAGAAGAACGATTTATTCAAAGAGAGAAAAGAGTCATTGTCATTTTATTTGTGAGAAAACTGGAAAAGTTACTCATTTCTCAATTGATTCACTTGATTTTTTAAAAGATAAAATTCCTGGTTCAATTAGTAGTTTTCAAATTGAAGTTAGGGGTGTTTGTGATAAACACCAAAGTTTTTCTAAATGAAAATAAACTGCACGGGCCCGAGGGGAGTTGAACCCTAAATTTATTAAACGCCGGCAAAGTACTTCCAAAGTGATTATAAATACTTTAAATTAAATGTTAAATATGGATAGTATTTCTTTGCCAAATTATTTGCCTTGCTTGGATGAAAAAATTAAAGTTACAGAATTTCATAAGATTCTTTTTGAACAACATTCAAAAATTAAGCTCACTATGCGCGCCGTGTCAAAAATGATTGGAGTTCATGAAGTTACATATCAATTATATTTGAAAGGAAAAAATAAACCTTCCTTTGAAATGTTAAAAAAATTAAGTAAAATTTATGGTGTTAATTTACTTCAAATTGCATTTGAACAAAACTTTGATTTTATTTTAAAGAAAAAAGTTGTAAAACTTCCTCGGACTTTAACTTCTGATTTAGCTTATTATATTGGCTATTTGCAAGGGGATGGATATTTAGAATCTGATAAAAAAAGTTATGGATTTGCTGATGAATACAAAAATCAAATGGAAAAACTAAATGAATTAACAAAAAAATTGTTTAATATAAATGGACATATTTTTGAAGTTGTGTCTAAGATTGCTACAAAACCATGTTATACTTTAGTAATAAATTCATTTGTGGTTAACTCCTTTATTCATAATTATTTTGGGATTATTCGTGGTAAGAAAAAAGAATTAAGAATTCCAAAAATTATGTTTTCTAATAAAAAAATATTGGCATCTTATATTTCTGGGTTGTATGATTCTGATGGGACTATTCCAAAAAATCCTCGAAAGGCAAAACAACTTTTTTTAGATGTTACTATGAAAGACAAATTTTTTATGAATGAAATAAAAAATGCTTTAGAATTTTTTGGGATTTTTTCCTTGAAATTGTATGAAAGGCGAAGTCATTCTGGAGTAGGAAGTTGGGATTCTCCGAGTTGGGAGATTAGAATAAGAAAAAAGTCTGAGATTATAAAATTTTTAAGTGTAATTGGTTTTAGACATCCGGACAAGTCAAGGCGAGCTAAAGAGATCGTTTCTATGTTGGGTAATACGAGCCTGCCGGGAATCGAACCCGGGTCCACTTCTTAGGAGAAAGTCGCCTTATCCACTGGGCTACAGGCTCATTAAGTATTCTTAGTTAAGTGGGGTTTAATAATTTTGTTGATTAGATTAAAAGTTTTAGTGTGCTAGCAGTAAAGAGTGGCACCCACAAGTTATCATCAAGCGGGATTAGTTCTATTATTGTTGCAACTAGTGCTGCAGTTATTGCAATTTGTATTCGGTAAAAATAATTAAGGCAAAGTAAAGCAGTGATAAAACAAGCTACACTTCCTTCTAATGTTTTTTTGCCAAGGATTTTGTGTTTTCCAAAATTTATTCCAATAATTGCTGCAAATGCATCCGCAAATACTTGTACACTTAGTGAAGCAAGAACTATTGTTATATTATCAGAAAATAAAAAGAGTAGTATTATTGCTGAGATGAAAAACATTATTGCTGCTTTTCCCGGGAGTTGTTTTTCGTTTTCTCGTTCTACGCATTCAACTATTTCGCACAAATATGGTATTTTTGTTTTGTGTTTTATAATTAATGAAACAATTATTCCTAAAATTAAACATGCTGCTATGATTTGAATGCTTATAGTTGTTCCAAGTAAATAAATTAATATTAAAAAAAATATGCCAAAAATTAAGTGAATTGATTTTCGTACATATTCTTTTGTGTGTTTCATTTTATCACTTTTTATTATTTTTTTTAATTTATTTTTTTAAAAAAATTATTTTTTTCTCATTAGTATCAAATAGTGGTGTTTTTCGT
Source organism: uncultured archaeon (assembly GCA_964605745.1). Classification (GTDB taxonomy): domain Archaea; phylum Iainarchaeota; class Iainarchaeia; order Iainarchaeales; family JAAZKV01; genus JAAZKV01. The sequence goes on from CAZSDT010000048.1 coordinate 2,245, forward strand.
AGGGTTCTAGCATTATTGTTTGTAGTATTTCAAATTCTTTTTCAAGAACTTTTTTTTCTGAAACAAGAATATCTTCTTTTGCTTCTGATTGTGATATACTTTTTGTTTTTAGTGCAAGTGCGCCAAGCCCTCCTTTTTTTAGGAATTGTGCGTTTCGAATGAATATATCTGCTTGGTTTCTTTGAGAAATATCCTGAAACATTGCATCTGCTTTAATATCAAAATATTCTTTATAATTTTCAGTTAGTTGTGCATCGCTTAATATTGGGTAAAGGTTTTCTCGAATTTCAGCAAGTTTAGTCAATTTGTTCATTGCTATTTCTGATATATCAATACAAAATACTGCCCCCTTCGTTCCAACTATATCTGATACGTGGCTTACTGTTGTTCCTTCTGCGCTTCCTAAATAAATTACAATTCCTCCGTTAGGGAAAATACTTTCTGCTAATCCATTTTTTATTGCTGCTCCATATTTTGAGCGGTAAGCATCCCATTCCCGGTATTCTTCATTTCCTTCGCGGATTAATTTTTCTCCATAAACTTTTTTTCCAGAAATAAGGTTTTTTGTGTAAATATTTTTTCCGTCAGAGTATATTCCATCAAAGATTTGTTTCATAAATAGAATATGTTATTTGTCTTTTTAAAGTTGTTTAGCACTTTAAAAAATTAGTATCTTTTTGAAGTTCTTGGTGTTCTTTTGCTAAAAGATGGTTTTGAACGATTTTTAAATTTATTTCCACCAAATGAAGAGTGTCCGCTTGGTCGAGAGTGTCTATCTTCACTATTTCTATAACTGTCTCTTGGTTTGTAATCAGAATGGAATTGTCCTTCTTCTCTTCGTTGGTATGGTTTTTCACTATTATATGCTTCTCTTTCTACACCTGCTGCGTTACTTGCTCCATAAGCTGGTCTTGAGCCATATGATGGTCTAGATCCATAAGCTGGTCTAGCTCCGTATGAAGGTCTTGCTCCATAACTTGGTCTATCTCTATTAAATGTTCTAGGTCCGTCTCTTCTTGGAGCGCCAAAGCTTGGTCTGTCATTATTAAATGTTCTTGGTCTACTAAATTCACTGCTTCCTCTATTTCCCCAACTTGAATCTCTTCTTGGAGCATATTCTCTTCTTTCTCTTGGTGCATCGTATTGTATTTGTTGTGGTTCGAAAGATGCTTGTGCATAATTGTCAGTTAGTTCTCCAGCAATTCTTGGTCCGAATTTTCTTTTTTGACTTAAGCTTCCTTCGCGTGGAGGATAATTTCCACTTACTTTTGTCCATGGTTTTCCAGTGTTATTTTTTTCAAAGTACGCTTTTCTTTCTTCTGGAGTAAATGTTCTGTGTTCTGCTTGTAATTCTCTTTTCTTATCTTCTTTTACAAATGTTTCTCTTCTTCTTTCTGCATTGATTTGTGCGTATTCTATTTCTTTTTGTTTTTGTTCTGGTGTTTCTGGTTCGTTTAAAAGTAAAGTAATTTTTTCTTCAAGTAATTTTTTAGTTTCTGCGGAAGTATTTTCTCCGCCGAAGTAATCTTGTTTTAATGCAATTGATAATTTTCCTGCAATCATTCTTGCAGCTTTTCCTCTTTTGAATCTTGGTAAGTTTTGAAGCAAAGGGTGGTTGAATAAGTGACCATGTTTTGGAGATTTAGCATTTTTTCTTAAGTGTGCAAATAATGCTTTTGCTGCTCCTAATACTTGTATAGTTGAAGCTGGCATAAAGCATAATCTCTTTTTTGATCCTGCTTCTGCTAATAATTTTGCTCCAATTATTGGTGTAGCAACTTCTGAAAAATTAGGAAATTCTGTTCTCATTTCTTTTTGAATAAATTCATTCAATTTTGCTTTTTCTGTTTCAATGCTTAAAGTATTAGTTTCAAGTTCTCCAAATGCTTCTAGTGCTTCTCCATTTGGTGTTCGTACTTGCCATTCATTTAAGTTTTCTCTCATTAAGTTGTTAATAGAATCAAGGTCTGTAAGTAAATTAACTGCTTTTATAATGTGAATTTCTTTTCCAGCAAACTTTTCGTTTATTTGCTCGCGGGTTTTCTTTAGCATTTTTTTCCGCAAGAAATCTCTTTGTTCCATACAATAAATTCCTTTATTTGTCTTTATATGTCTTTCTTTAAGGCAAAAAAGTGCGATTTGCTTAAAGAGTGAATTTTTCTTGATCTTTTAGTAGTGCGTGAAGTTTTGCATTAAGTTCCTTAATTGGTATTCTTATTTGCTTTAGTGAATCTCTTTCTCTTACTGTAACAGAATTATCTTTTAGTGAATCATGGTCAATTGTAATACAAAACGGTACTCCTATTGCATCTAATCTTGAGTATCTCTTTCCAATGCTTCCGCTTTCATCATAATATGTTCTAAAATCTTTTAATTCTTCTAAAACTTCTTCTGCTTTTTCTGGTAATCCATCTTTTTTCATTAAAGGGAATATTCCAACTTGTATTGGAGCAATTTTTGGAGGAAGTGCTAGTACTGTTCTTTGTGAATCCGTTTCTCTTCGTGAGAATGCTAAATCAAGTAGAGCATAAAATGGTCTATCAACACCAAAAGCAATTTCTATTACATCTGGAATAAATACTTCTCCGCTTTCGCTTCGTACGGTAAGTTCTTGTTTTGAATATTTTGAGTGTTGTGTTAAATCATAATTTGTTCTATCACTTATTCCAACCATTTCTACCCAGCCGAATGAATTAGTTTCTATTTCTAAATCCCAAGTGTCATCAGAATAAAATGCGCGTTCATCTGTGTGGTGTTGTCGGAATCTTATTTTTTCAGCAGGTATTCCTACTGAACTAATTATTTCATAACTTAACCACAAGTTCCATGCATATGCTTTATTTTTCAAATACTTTTTTTCCATTGCATCTTTTAGTGAAATCATAGTCCATTTTTCATTTGATTTTTGCAATTTTTCAGTCCATAGTGGTAATTTTGCCTCTTGCACTTTATCAAATGGTTCAAAAGTTTGTTTCATTTCTTTACTCAAAAACATTTGTGATTCTGCTTGAGTAAATTCTCTTTGTCGTATTAAGTGTTGTCTTGGAGAAATTTCATTTCTAAAAGCTTTTCCTATTTGAAAAACAGTGAAAGGAAGTTTTCCTCTAAAGAAATTTACATAGTGTTTGAATGGTAAGTATGTTGTTGTAGCAGTTTCTGGTCTATTGTAAGCGACTGTGTCTTTTCCAATAGTAGTTTTCATCATTAAACTTTGTCTTTGTATTTCAAGAATAAATCTTCCTTTGCAAGTAGGGCAATTTATTTCGTGTTCTTTAATTGCATTAATTAATTCTTCATCTTTAAAATGGTCTGCTGCAACTCCTGTTTGTTCTTCAATTAATTTATCTGCTCTAAAAGTTGCTTTGCATTTTGAACAATTAATTATTGGGTCGTT
>CAZSDT010000049.1:0-5533 GCA_964605745.1 uncultured archaeon
TCTAATTTACTTTCCTCAACTGGACATGATGTAATTAAAGCAAATTTAATCAATGACCGGGGAGTGCACATTTGCAAATCCATGCTTGCTTACAAATTATATGGAAATAATAGAGATCCAATTGAGGAAGGAATAAAACCGGATCACTTTGTTGGGGAAATGTATGTTTTGTTTAATGACAAAGCAAAAGAAAATCCTTTGCTTGAAGAAGAAGCGCAAAAAATGCTACTCTTGTGGGAAGAGGGCGATAAAGAAACAATTGATTTGTGGAAAAAAATGAACGCTTGGGCAATTAGCGGAATGAAAGACACTTACACTAATTTTGGAACAGTATTTGACAAATGGTTTTTGGAATCAGAAATGTTTCACAAAGGAAACAAACAAGCTTTGATTGATGAAGGATTACAGAAAGGAGTATTTCAAAAGGAAGATAATGGTGCAATTAGTGCAAAATTAGAACCAACTCTCCCAAATAAAGTAATTGTTCGAGGGGATGGGACTTCATTATATGCTACAAATGATTTAATGCTTACTCAACTAAAATTTGATGAATTCAAATTAGATAAAGCAATTTGGGTTGTTGCAAATGAACAGGATTTATATTTTAAACAACTATTTTTAATTTTTGATAAATTGGGAAGAAGTTGGGCGAAGAATTGTTTTCATTTGAGTTATGGTTATGTTACTCTTCCAACTGGAAAAATGAAATCAAGAGAAGGAACTGTAGTTGATGCTGATGATTTACTAAGCGAAGTAGAATCACTTTCTTTAGAAGAAATTACTAAAAGATATCCTCAATTAAGTGAAAAGAGTGCGAAAGATCGAGCACGCCAAATTGCTTTAGGCGGAATAAAGTTCTTGCTTTTGAAAAATGACGCAAAAAAAGATATGGTTTTTGATAAAACACAAGCTCTTTCATTTGACGGAGAAACAGGCCCATACATTCAATATACCTTTGCCCGAGCAAAAAGCATTTTAAGAAAAGCAAATGAAGAAAAAATTGATATTACTAAATTAGACAAAGCAAATTATTCTTTATTAGTTCATCCAAAAGAAAAAGAATTAATTATGGAATTAGGTAAATACTCTGATGGAGTAAAAAAATCTTGGGAAAATTTATCCCTTCACCCAGTGTGCCACTTGCTTTTAGCAATTGCTGAAGAATTCAATTCATACTATCATGAAGTATCAGTTCTAAAAGCTGAGAATAAGGAAGAAGTAGTTGCAAGATTAGCTCTAGTAAAAGCAACTACAATAGTTTTGGAAAAAGGATTAAAATTACTTGATATTGATGCAATAGAAGAAATGTGAATTGTTAGTATGGATTATACAAAAATTTCTAAGTATATTGAATTAGTTTTCATAATTCTAATTTTACCAACTTTATTTGGGGCAATATTAAAAAGTATTGCATTAATTCATGTTCCGATTAGATCAGAGCTATTTAATGCACTTTTTATGCAGCAAAATGCTGGATTCATTATTTATATAATTTTGTTATTGAATATGATGTTTGCAATAGCAAGTGTGCTTTTATTATTTATTGGATTTGGTTTGTCTTTCAAATTAAATGATAAAGCAAATCAAATTTCTTCATGGGCAAAATACTTTTTGACAATTGTATCCTTATCTAATTTAATAGTTATTTTCTTCATTTCAAAAATGCAGGAAAATTTAGTTCTTTTAGAACAAACTCAAAAAAGTTGGCAATTAACTTTAATTCTAGCAGTAATTTTTATTTTAATTAAATTATTTAGAAATAAGTTTTATAAATAAAAAAATCATTTTTTTAATTTTTAATTTAATTTGTTTTAATTATCTTCTAAACATATTATTCCATCTGATTAAATTAAGTGCAGTGCTTCCAAAACCTTTTCTTTTTTGTTGAGCTCTCATTGAAGGAGGATTAATATTTGGTGAAAACATTTCGCCCCAAAAACTCTTTTTTTGTGCTTGTTGTACTTGCATTGGTTTTGGTGTTTGAGTTTGAACTTGAGAAAAAGGTCTTATTGGGTTTAATCGTGGAATTTGATAAACTGCTCTATTTTGTGCTCTTTGTAAAATTGGTCTAGCAGTTGTTCTCCACAATCTGCCTTGTGCAAATCTTCTTTGCATAATTGGTGAGCGAAATTGAGTTGATTTACTAAAAAACCTTCCAGTTGGATGATATAATCTTCTTTGAATAGGGAAAACAAAATTAATTATATTATTTATTAAACCCATTTTAACCAAATCCTTTTTTATAATTATAATTCATTTTGAAATAATTGATCTTAATAATCTAGAAAATAATCCACTTGTTGCTTTTGCTGAAGGGATTGATTTAAAAGCTTCCTTAAAGTAACTTCTACTTTTTCTTTCTTTTATTCCTTTTAATAAAATATTTTTAAATAAAACTGCTTCTGGACTTGTTGGAGACCAAACTTGGTGAATAAATGCAATAACTGATTTAGCGTTAGTTTTATTGAAAGGGGTTTGGTGCATATGGTTAACATCCATTATTACTCTTTTCAAGCTCCCATCTTTTCTTTTATAAAATCCGTGAAAATCAAAATAAGGAGTAGATAATCCCAAATCAACTATTGTTGCAAGGTCAGTTGCAAGATCTTTAATTAATTGAGAATCCTTTTTTACTGTTAACCTTTTTAGAAATGTTGGGGCGCTTGTTTCACTTCTTTTATTTATTGGAATTAGTTTTGATTCAGTATTTGATTTTCTTAAAAAAGATTCTACTGCTAAAAAAGCTTGTCCTTCATTAACAATTGCGCCTGATCTTAATGCAGGAAGATTATTCTCTCTCATTAATGTTAAAATATTTTCTTGAGTGCGAGCATTTTTTATTTGTTCTCCCAAATTTCGACCATATATGGGTTTAAGAAAAACATTTTTAGAAAATTTTATTTTTCCTGCTGGTGTTTGTTTTTTTACTCTCACTTTAGCACTCCAAAAAGAAGTTCTTTCTTTGGGTTGAATTAATTCATCTATAGCTCTTGTTGAACTCGTGGAGGGCAAATTAACACGATTTTTCTTTATAATTTTAGTAACATCACTTGAATTAAAATTTCTAATGGATGTTTTTTGAATTTTATTTATCATTCTTTGCATAAATTTTATTATAAATTATTTAACTAATAAATTATTATTCGAGCACTGCTTTTATTCTTCGTACACCTGCAGCAACAGCTTCTTGTTTTGCAATTCTGAATTTACCCATTCCTTTAGTATTTTCTACGTGTGGTCCGCCGCAAATTTCTTTAGAATAAATTTCATTACCTTTCTTTACAGTATAAACTTTGACTTTATCCCCATACTTTGAATCAAATACTCCATGCGCTCCACTCTTTTTTGCTTCTTCGATTGGCAAAATTTCCATTACTACTTCGCAATCTTGTTGGATTACATTATTTACCCAATCCTCTACTTTCTTTACTTGTTCATCAGAAAGTTTTTCATTTGCATTAAAATCAAATCTTGCTCTCTCTGCAGTAATATTAGCTCCCTTTTGAGAAATATCTGGACTTACTATTAATCTTAAAGCTGCATCAAGTAAATGAGTTGCTGTGTGAAGTTTAGTAGTTGCAATACTAGCATCAGCCAAACCACCTTTGAATTTTTGTTCAGCACCCTTTCTTGATAATTCTTGGTGTTCTTTTAATAAATTATTAAATCCAATTTCATCAACACTAAATCCTTTCTCCGCACACATTTCCTTAGTCATTTCAATAGGAAAACCAAATGATTGGTATAAATCAAATGCTCCTTTTGCGTTAAGTTGTTTAGTAGGAGCCTTGTCCAAGAAAAGCTGTTGCTTTTCTTGTCCCCTTTGCATAGTAGCAGGGTCCAGGAAAAGCAGTTTCTTTTCAAGTACTTTAGTTCCATTTTCAAGTGCAGTTGAAAATTTCTCTTCTTCTTTTTCTAATTCAGCAAAAATAAATTCTTTATTTTTTTCAACTTCCAAATAAACTTTTCCCATTACACTAACAGCAACAACTGCGACACTTCTGCAGAACTTTTCATTGATTCCCAACAATCTTGCGTGTCTAATACTTCTTCTAATAAATTTTCTTAAAACATATCCTTGGTCAACGTTACTTGGAGTAATTCCTTTATCATCACCCAAAATCATTACACTTGCTCTTAAATGATCAGTAATAATTCTAACACTTTTTCTTTCAGTTTCACTCAAATCTTTTTGAGTTTTTCCTTTTTTATTAGCTAACTCCAAAACACTATTCAAAATCGGTTTAATTGTATCAACTTCATAAGCATTATCAAATCCGTTTAGTACTGCCACTGTTCTTTCAACACCCATCCCTGTATCAATATTTTTTTGCTTACTCTCTTCATACACTCCTTCTTTATTTTTAGTGTACTGCATTAATACATCATTCCAAATCTCGCAAAACTTTCCTTGCTTATTTAATTTAACAAACTCTTCTGTACTACTTTCTTGAATATTTTCTACATGATAAAACATTTCAGTATCAGGTCCGCAAGGCCCAGTTTCTCCAGCAGGGCCCCACCAATTATCTTCTTTTGGAAGAAAATGAATTTGATTTTTACTAACTCCTAAACTTTCCCAAGTTGATGATGCTTCAATATCGCGTGGACAATCCTTATCCCCAATAAAAGCAGTTACACTTAATCGTTCTAGTGGAATTGCTAAATATTCTTTTTTTGTTAAAAATTCAAAACTCATTTCTATTGCTTCTTTTTTAAAATAATCTCCTAAACTCCAGTTTCCCATCATTTCAAAAAAACTTAAGTGCCAAGAATCTCCAACATCATCAATATCTCCAGTTCGAATACATTTTTGCACATTCGTTAATCTCTTTCCTTCTGGGTGCTTTTCTCCGAGTAAATAAGGTACTAAAGGGTGCATTCCTGCAGTAGTAAATAAAACAGTTGGATCATTTTCAGGAATTAAAGAAGAACTAGGAATAACTGCGTGTCCTTTTGATTTAAAAAAATCCAAGTACTTTGTTCTTAATTCTTGACACGTAATCATTAGTTTTCACTCTAAATAAAATGGGTTAAGAAATTATTTAAACCAAGCGTTTAGATATAATCTAGACAAAATAAAATTAAAATTAGTTATTTTTTCTTAAGTGATTTAATAAAGCTTGCATTTCTTTTAATTGCAATTTATACTCTTCTTCAGCCAATCTTAATTTTTCTTTTCTTGCAGCATTACTAGCACTTCTTTTTTGAAGATTTCTTGCTTTTATCACTTGCTCTTTTAATAATTCTATTTTTGCTTCACATAACTCACCTAATTTTTGAACTTGGTTACCAGTTCTCATATTATTTTGTCTTGATTTTACTATTCTTTTTAGAACATCTCTTCTTTGTAAGTAATTAGGCATGAAATATAATACTATTTTGGAGTTTTTAAATATATTCTATTAGTCTTAACAATGTATTTTTTATTTATTTTCAAAATTTTAATAAAAATTATTTTGTAATTAAATTTTTATAATTAAAAAAAGATTTTTGTAACAAGGAGTAAAAGTTTTTGTAAAAAAAAGTACAA
>CAZSDT010000050.1:0-5460 GCA_964605745.1 uncultured archaeon
CAATAACTTTTCTTAACAAGAAAAGGGATTGCGGGTTAAATTCCCCGTGACCCCATAAACTCTAATTATTTTATTATTTAAAAAAAACTAGTATCTTATCTCAAAAGTAGAATATTTTTCAGTGGATTTAATTTCTTCAACAATAATATTATCCACTCTGACCCAATATGCAGGATTTTTTAGTTCTTCAATTAATTCCTTAATTTTTTTTTCTTCACCAAAGAAAACTGCTTCAACTAAATCAGTTTCTTGCGAATTCTTCACCCACCCCTTAACCCCAAAAGAATTGGCTTTCTTTAAAACCAAAAATCTAAAACCAACTCCCTGAACTCTACCAAGAAAATTTATAAAAAAAGTTTTTTGCATCAAATAATTTTGAAGAATCAAAAAATAAATCTTTTGTTAAAAGCAAACAAAAAGTTTATAATAACCTGTTAATAACAGATTATTGTGTTATTTTATGGCAATGGCTACTTTTGAAATAGAAGATAAATTCATGAGTGAAATAGATAAATTAATTAAAAAAACAGGACAATACAAAACAAGAAGCGAATTTTTCAAAGACTCTGTAAGAATGAGGTTTACTGCAATTGAGGAAAGTGAATGGAGAAAAAAATTTCGTGAAGAAGCAGAAAAAATGAGTAAAGTTGCTTATGCACAAGGGTACAAAGGAGGATTCATTAAACCAAAACAAAGAAACAAATATGCAAGAGATTACATTAAAGAAAATAAGATTCAACTAGACACCGAATTTTAATATTCATTAGGACTATTAACTTTAATTATTTTCTTAACTGGCAAAAAATGCTTCAAATTAAAAGTAACTATCAAATCACAATTAGTTTTTACTGCAATAGAAACATGAACTGCATCACCCCCATGAAGACCCAAATCTAAAAACTTTTTTATGTCAAATTTAACAGGATCTTCAATTAAATCCAAATTTAAATTAAAGTCACGTAACTTGACTACAACAAAATCTTTTTCATAAAAAGAAATACATTTAATTTCTTTAAAAAATAAATTTGACAAAACAAGAATATCTTTTTTTCAGCAACTTTAATAAAAAAATTCTCAGCTTCAATAAACAAACCCCTTAAAGAAAAACCCATTTCTCTATTTATTAAAGAAATAAAAACATTAGAATCGAGGTAAATTCTTTTAGGCATAATAAAACCCAAAAGGTGTTTCTTAAAAAGATTAACAACAAGTAGGCAATTGACGAAAGGCAAAAAAGCAATCTTTAAATTGGTTCCATTACTTAATTTATTTATAAAAAAGGTTGATTTTGTTTGATTAATGAAAAAAGATTCACCAAAGAAATGGAACTTGTTGTTTACGAAGAGTGGAAAGCAAATAATGCTTTTAGATTCAACAAAGATTCAAAATTACCTGTTTATTCAATTGATACTCCACCACCATACATTAATTCCCCAGTACACATTGGACACGCAAGCACTTACGTAATAATGGATTTTATTGCAAGATACAAAAGAATGACTGGACACGAAGTTTTGTTTCCTTTAGGACTTGATCAAAACGGATTACCAATTGAAATTAGTGCTGAGAAAAAATACAAAGTTGATTTTACTAGAATTGGAAGAGAAAAAGCTGTTGAATACTGCAGACAATTACTAAATGAAACAACTAGCGAAAGTGTAGATTCTTTTTTTAAATGCGGAATAGGATTTGCAAATTGGAAAGATGGAGTAGAATTAGGAGATATTTACCAAACTGATTCACCAACTTATAGAGCACTAACACAAAGCACATTTATTGATTTATACAATAAAGGATTAATTTACGAAGCTGATAAAGTTGTTAATTGGGATCCAAAATTACAAACTACGGTAGCTGATTCAGAAATAATTTACGAAGACAGACCAGGGTTCTTCCATGATATTGTATTCAAAGTAAAGGAAACTAACGAAGAAGTAATTATTGGAACAACTAGACCAGAATTAATTTGCACATGCGGAATGGTAATATTTAACCCACAAGATTCTAGATACATTCACTTACAAGGAAAAACTTTAATCACTCCTTATTTTAATAAAAGTGTTCCATGCATTGCACACCCTAGCGCAGAAATTGATAAAGGAACAGGAATAATGATGATGTGCTCTTATGGAGATTTAACTGACATTAGATTTTTCATGGAACAAAAATTAGAAGCAAAAGTTGCAATAAATAAAGATGGAACATTAAATGAAAATGCTGGCGATTTAGCTGGATTAAAAATTAAGGAAGCGAGAGAAAAAATAATTGAAGGACTAAAAGCACAAAATCTTTTAAAAAATATGACTCCTACTGCAGCACACCGAACACCAATAAGTGAGAGAAGTGGAGCAGCAATTGAATTTATCCAAATGAAAGAATATTATCTAAAACAACTTGATTACAAAAATGAAATGCGAAGAATGGCAAGCGAAGTAAATATTTACGCACCGCAATCAAGACAAATTCTACTAGATTGGATTGATAGTGTTTCAATTGATTGGCCTATTACTCGAAGAAGATTTTATGCTACAGAAGTACCTGCTTGGTATTGTACAAATTGTGGAGAAATTGCTCTAGCAGAAAAAGGAAAATATGTACAACCCTGGAAAGAAGAATATAAAGGCACTTGCAAAAAATGTGGAGGAAAAGAATTCAAAGGAGATGAAAGAGTATTTGATACTTGGTTTGATTCAAGCATTTCTCCATTATATATTTTAGGATATGAAAGACATAATGAATTTTTTAACGCACATCCGCAATGTTCTCTTCGACCGCAGGGAAAAGAAATTGTTAGAACTTGGCTCTACTATACTTTATTGAAAGATTATTTACTAACAGGAAAAACAATATTCAAAGATGCTTGGATACACCACCACATTGTTACTGAAGACGGAACAAAAATGAGTAAATCAAAAGGAAATGGAATTGATCCGCACGTTATACTTGAAAAATTTGGTTCAGGACCATTTAGAACTTGGTGCGCAATAGAAGGAAATTTGGAAAGAGATGATTTTAGATGCTCCCTAACAAGAATTGAAAATGCTGGAAAACAATTAGAAAAACTTTGGAACGTAAGTAAATTCGTTTCAATGTTTGAATTAACTAAAGAAGCAGAAAAAAATGCAAAACTAATGGAAATTGATAAATGGATTTTAACTGAAACTGATAAATTAATTAAAGAAGCACGCGAAGGATACGAAAGATATGATTTTCATAACCCGGTTGTTAGAATAATTAATTTTATTAGAGATGAATTTGCTTCAAACTATGTTGAGACAGTAAAAAGAAGAGCATACAATAATGACCCTGTAATTAAATTCAGCGAAGAAGAAAGAAACGGGGCAGTAAAAACACTAAGAGAAACACTAAACACTTTACTAACTCTTCTTTACCCAATAAATCCAGCAATGACTCACTTTATTTACTTACAATTATTCAACGAACAAATAAAAGACAAACACTTTCCAATATTAAGAAATGTTACAAGCACAATAAATTCAAATGAATTAATTGAATTCAACTCAGCAATTTGGAAAGCAAAAAAGGACAATACTTTGAGTCTTAAAGATGAAATTGCAAAAGCAATTGCTCCAGAAACATTAAAGAGTGTTGAAGTTGAACTAAAAGCAATGCACAACATTAAGGAAATTGAATTTAAGGGAAAAGAAAGTATTGTGCAAGCAAAATAAAATCTTATTTTTGTAACGACAATCAACGAAAATATCTCTTTGCTTTTTAAATAAAAAATCTAATTAATTGATTATGCAAAAAGAGCAAATTCAACAATGGACATATAGTTTAGATAAAGAAAATCAAAATTATATTTTAATAAAACTCACTTTTTCAGAAAATATGAATAAAATAATTGAATTTGTAATAATTTATTTAACAATGATTGATAACAAACCAAATGAAGTTGTAAAATTTGATGGTTCAGAAAAAGAACCATCGCACAAGCACAAAAACTATGAAAAGAAAAAAGAGAAACTATTTCAAAACAAATCAATCAGTTATGAAACAATAGAAGAAATAACAAATTATATTGAAAATAATTGGAGAATGTTGAAAGTAAAGTATCTTGAAAACAAATAGCAAGGTATTTATGTGTTTTGGTGTTATATTACTTTAAGGAACATAGTTGATAAACATGGAAAAATTAGTAATAAAAATAGGAGGAAATGCAAAAACCGACATTCGTGCAGTGTTCAACAATCCAAAACAAAATGCATCCATCGGTACTAATACACTTTATTTAAGAAATACTGCTGAACTATATGAAATGCTTTCCCCGCAAAGAATGGAACTATTACTTTACTTAACTAATCACAAAACCGAAAAAAATACAATTACACAACTAGCAAAAAAACTTGGACGAAGACAAGAAGCAATTAGTAGAGATACAATTCTCCTTAACAAATATGGATTAGTCAAAAAAACTAAACAAAAACAAAAAGTAATAATAACGCCAAAATATGACTCATTAAACCTAAACCTTTCAATTTCATAACAAAAATAAAAAAAGTCTCTTTACACTAAAAAGAAACCATTTTAGCAAGGTTTTAATACCAAAAACTCTATTCTTAATGCATGCAAAAAAGATTGATTGCAATTATTTTACTCACCCTGCTTGTGTTAAGCATTAACACAAATGCCATTTCTCCTGATGAAGCGGTTGCAATTGTTTCAATCCAAAACAATTATTTAATGAACGGAGAAACTACAAGCGTTGCAAAAGAATTAATCCAATACAAAACAACAAAATACATTGTTGTTGCAGCAGGAAAAAATGATGTTGTTAACTGTTACATCCCAATAAATGATTCCACTGGAGAAATAGCTAAATTAGATTTGGAAATAAGAGAAATTATTAGAACAACAATAATTTATTCAAGAATGAATGAATTAAACCAAAGTATTGCAGCAGCAAATTGGCCCCTTTCTTATTACACAAAAAATACTTTCTATGATTTGGCAAAAGATTTTGCTACAATGAAAAATAGCATACTTACTGTAAAAACTGAACTTGAAAAAATCAGTGCACTACAAACAACAATAACTAAAACAATAGAAATACAAAATAAAATTGATGAATTAATAAGCGAAAGCAATGATTTGGCTGAACAAATAGAAGCAGGAAGAACTTACGAACAAAACTTTTTCAATTCCCCAGATTCAAACGAAACTGTAAAATATGAAAATTATTACAAAAATTATTTTATTGCAGTAACAAACTACAAAACTTCTTTTAACGAACTTGAAGCACAATTAACTCAATTAAGCCAAGCAATTGCTTCATTAGAAACAGAATCACTAACAATAGATCAAAAAAGAAGCCTCCAATCATTATTAACTACACCAACAAATTCAAGAAAATTACCATCCTTTTTTGGAACAACTGACCAATTAAGAACAACAATTGAATCAGTATTCAACACCGCAAAGAATTCTGAAAGTTATGCA
>CAZSDT010000051.1:0-5404 GCA_964605745.1 uncultured archaeon
AATGCAGTTGGTGAAATGTTAACTGAAAAGATTGACCCTAAGGCAATAGTAATTTGGGGAGCAAGAGTTGACCCAACTTTCGAAAACAAATTAGAAGTAATATGTATTTTCACAGGAGTTCACTCTCCATACATAAAAGCTTCTCCAGGAAAATACTCTGGAAAAGATGAAAAATCAAACAACTCAAGATCATATAGAAACAATGATTTAGACTTAGATTTCATTCGATAAAATCTAAATGATAAATCCTAATATTAATGGGGTCGCAGGGGAGTAGAAATACTCCTCTGTACCACATCCCTATTATTTAAATTAAATTTGACTGATTTTAAAAAAAAGTTTTCTTTATATTCATTTAGCTTTTCTTTTAATGTATGCCTTCAAGTAAAAAACATTTTTTTGATAAGAAAAAATTGCATAAAAAGCCTTTTGTTAAACCAACTCAAAAGGAATTGAATACTAAAATTTGGGCAGGAATTGTTTGTTTAATTATTGGATTGTTTTTTGTTTTTGTAATAAAATCACTTGATTTTATTGGTTGGCTTTTAATTTTATTTGGGTTTTTTCAATCAACAAACGCATTTTGGTTAAAATTTAATTTTGCTCAACCATATTTGATTCCATATTTATTTACAATGATTAGAACAAAAAAATTTATTGATATTATTCACTTTATTGCAATCAAATTTTCAAAAGTTTTAGAAATAATTAGTATAATTGGGTCTATTTTTGGTTTTGGCTTAGTTGCGATTGATTATTGGTATGCTAGAAAATTAGGGGGGGTGAAAAGAGTTGCAGTACTATTAATTTCAGCAATAGTTTTGGGTGTTTTGTTTTATTACGGTTGCGGAATTTTGTTTATGGTTCCTGCTCTTGCTCCATTATTTATCCCTTGTTTAATTGGTTTTGTGTTTTTAGGTTTTGGAGGGATGTCTTTAGTAATGTTATTTGGTTATGGGATACTTTCTCTTTTAGGTTTATTTGCAGATAAACAATTGTGTCCAGCACTTGCTCCAGTTCTTCCCGGTATTCCTGTTCCTGGTTTAGGCGTAGTAATTCCTTTTGTTGGGTGGATTTCTCTTTTCATTGTTCTAGTAGTTCATGAAATGAGTCACGGAATATTAATGTCTTATTATAAGCAAAAAATTAATTCAGTCGGATTAGTTTTAGCAGGATTGTTTCCCATTGGAGCATTTGTTGAACAAGAGGATAAAACTTTTGATAAATTGGATGACAAAAAATCTCTTTTGGTTTTAAGTGCTGGTTCAGCAAGTAATTTATTATTAATTCCAATTGGAATTATTTTGCTTTTAGCATTTAGTTTAATCTCTGCTCCTTTTGTCCCGGGAATTTCTGAAGAACAAAATAAAGCCTACTTTGGTGTTAGGGTGGAGAAAGTAGAGGATAAAATTTCTATGTGCGGAATTGATGTTAATGCTCCAGCTAAAGGGAAACTATTTGTTGGTGATATAATAAAACAAACCAATGGAATGGATGTTAATTCACTTACTGCGTTAAGGGCTGCAACGCTTTTATCAACTGGGGATATTAATTTTTTGGTTAGCAGAAAAAATATTGATACAAACATCTACTCTGATGTTTTTGTAAATATTACTCCAAATCTTTTCGTTGATATGAATGTAAAAAAGATTGGAGCAGATTTTGGTGCGATTCCAACTGATTATAATATGCCTCTATCTGCACAAGCTGGAGTATTTTTAATTGGAAATACAAACATGGCTTTGCTTTTATTAATTATAATAGCTTTTGCTGCTGGGTCATTTAATTATTTCCCTGCAGAACCATTTGATGGTGGAAGAATGGGTAAGATAATGATGGGTCCTTATGCAAGTTTTATGAAATTTAAAACAAAGAAAGAAAACCAAAAGTTTATTGGAAGAATATTTATTTGGTTGCTATTGATTTCAATATTACTGAACCTGATTCCTTACTTAACTTTGTTTTTCTAGTTGGCAATAAGTTTAAGTAAATAAAGGAAATTAATTTTTATACTAGATAAAGTATTGATTTTTATGGGAGTAAATATTTCTGAATTAGTTACAAAAAAAGAAATTGCATTAGATTATTTAGCAGGAAAGAAAGTTGGAATTGATTCTTACAATATGCTTTACCAATTCTTGGCAAGTATTAGGGGTGCCGATGGTTTGCCTTTAGCAGATTCGCATGGGAATGTAACGAGCCACTTAACAGGATTATTTTATAGAACAATTAATTTAGTTGATCTTGGTGTAAAACCAATTTATGTTTTTGATGGAGCTCCTTCTAAATTAAAATCTGAAACTTTAAGAAAACGAAGAGAAGTTCGAACGGATGCTGAAAAAAAATCTTCTTTAGCATTAAAAGAAGGTAATATGGAAGAAGCACAAAAGTTTGGTTCTCGTGCTTTAAGACTAACTCCTGATATGGTAATTGAAGCAAAAGAAATGCTTTTGCATTTAGGGATTCCAGTTGTGGAAGCACCAGAGGAAGGTGAAGCGCAAGCAAGTGTAATGGTTGCAAATGGTCAATTATATGGTGCAGTTAGTCAGGATTTTGATTGTTTATTATTCGGTGCAACTAATTTATTTAGAAATATAGGAGTAACTGGAAAAAGAAAAGTTGCTGGAAAGAATTTTTACGTTGAAGTAAAACCCCAAAACATTGAACTTGAAAGTGTTTTAAGTGAATTGAAAATAAATAGACAAAAACTAATTTGGCTTGGTATTTTAGTTGGAACTGATTTTAATGAAAAGTTTCCAAAAATTGGCCCCAAAACTGCACTAAAATTAGTTCAAAACAATAATTCATTTGAAGATATTTTAAAGGAAACAAAACACGAAATTGATTTTGATTATAAAGAAATTGAGGATTTATTTACTAATCCTGTGAGTTGTACAGTTCCTTCTAAGCAATTAGAACAAACTGATGTAAATAAAGAAAAATTAATTGAATTTTTGGTTGAGAAACACGATTTTTCAAAGGAAAGAGTTGAATCAACTCTAAATGCATTTATAAAAAAGAAAGATGAATTAACTAAACAAAAAAGCATTAACCAGTGGTTTTAGTAAATGTTAATCAATCAAATTAATTGAAGTAAACTAATTGAAGCAAACTAATTGAAGTAAACTAATTGAAGCAAACTAATTTATTTTTTCTAAAATATCTTTTATTTCCATCAAATCAGTTATCTCATAATCGGGTTTGTAATCAACTAAATTGCGTTGATCTAAAGAGAGTTCAGTTTTTGAGTTATTCACCCATATTGTAATAAATCCAAATTTTTTTGCAGTTATAAGATTTTTTTTAGCATCATCTACAAAAATTGCTGGCAGGGGATTTTTACAATCTTTAATAATGTGTTCAAAAAAATCATCATTTGCTTTTCTTTTTTTCATATAACAACTAATAAATAATTTATCAAAATAATTTCTAATTTTTAGTTTATCAATTTCTTTTTCACATAAAACAGCAACATTATTTGAAGCAAGGAACAAAGGATATTTTCCTTTTGCCCATTTTAAAAATTCTTCCGCTCCTTTGTGGAAAATAACTTTGTCTAAGGCTTTTGTCATCCAATCTTTTGGATAATCTTTTTCAAATTCTTCAAAAGATATTTCTGCAGTTCTTGCTTTTGAATAACGTTCTTTAGCCTCTTCATAACTAATTTTATCTTTTATTAAATCATAAACATCTGTGTGTATGAATAGTCCATTATGGCTTATTACACCTTCAAAATCTAAAAAAATTGTTTTTATTTTCATTAAATCACTTAACTAAAATTAAAATAAATCCAATCATTGAAGAAATCATTCCAATTTTAGACATTGATTGACTCTCTTTTGATTTGTTTTTGTATAATAAGAAAACAGAGTATATGAATATTGCACTTGAGAGTAGCACAAATACAAAATAAAATGCATTTAGTAAAAATAATATGTAGGTAGCGATTGAAGCTAGTATTGCTAGTAAATAATATGCTATAACAAATAATTTGGAAATAGCTGTTCCAACAATCATTGGCAAAGTTCTTTTAGTATCTTCATCCTTTTTAGTGTCTTGTATATCTTTAGTAATTTCTCTAGCCATATTTGCAAAAAAAGCACTTATTGCTAGTGCTAATACTAGTGGAGAGAGTCCACCAGTGGCAACGGAACCAAATACAAATGTAATTGCAGTTCCTCCTGCTACTATAAAGTTTCCTAAATATTTAACTTTGTTTAATAACGCAGGGTATATTACTAAAAGGAAAGTGAATGCCATTGCAATATTCATTGAAAGGGGATTTATTGAATATGCTAAAAAGTTTCCTATAATAAATAAATCAATTGCAAACCACAAAGCTTCTTTTCTTGTTACTCTTCCTGAAGGAATTGGTTTGTTTTTTGAAATTTTTGAATCAATTTTGTAATCAAAATAATCATTAATTGCTTGTCCGCCAGCACAAATCAAAAAACCACTTATTGCAGCAGTTAATGCTATTGAATAATTTGTTCCATTTGACAAAGCAAATCCAATTAAAATTGCAATTAAAGCCATTACACAATTATTTACTCTCATTAATTCAATAAACGCAGGAAATTTTTCATTTAAAGGAAATTCTTCCAAGAATCTACTTTTTTTCTTAAATGCAATTAAAGTGGCTTTTTTAATTTTTTTCTGTTTAACATTTTTTTTAACCATAGCACTCACAACATTTTTTCTAATTAGACTTACTATTAACAAGTATAAAAAGTAATATGGGCTAAGCAGAAAAAGAATTTAATTAAAAATTTATAAAAATATTTTTTGGAAAAGGAAAAACCTTCTCCAAAATAAAAGTAGAACTTTAGCCCTAATGTTAAGCTGCTGCTTTTCTTTTCTTTTTCTTTAATCTTAGTCTTTGAGAACCGCATTTTCTACATTTTGCAGGTTTTCCTGAGCCAGATCTTATTGTAGCGTTACATCTTTGACAAACAAAAACGTTATTGAATCTTCTTGCCATTGATTCTTTAAATTCAGCCATTTTTAACACACCTTAATAACAAAAGAGAATAAGAGAACCTTTATAAGTGTTATTTTTGGGGTAAAAAAATATTTTTTGTTCATGCAAATTAAATTTAATTAAAAAAAATATTTTTGCAATTACTTCTAATTTTAGAAAAATTTTCTAATCCAAACCTTTAAAAAAGATTTTAAGGACTTTTTTGTTATAAATGAGTAGTTAAAATCGCAAAGCGAATTTTAACAATAAGGCAAATTTAACAATTTGCCCCTATAGCGAACAAGCTTCGCAAAATTATGTTTTGCTAAGCATCAAAAAACAACTCTGCAAAGCAGAAAAATTAAGGTCTTTAGTAAAAGAATACTAAATGCCCCGATAGTGCAGCGGTCAAGCACATGAGCCTTTCAAGCTTGTAACCCGGGT
>CAZSDT010000052.1:0-5240 GCA_964605745.1 uncultured archaeon
AAGTAAAAAAAGTTAGAGAAATGGTTGAACTTCCAATGAAGCACCCTGAATTATTTCAAAAATTAGGAATCGTTCCTCCTAAAGGAATTTTGTTGTATGGTCCTCCTGGTACTGGAAAAACTCTTTTAGCAAAAGCAGTTGCTAATGAAGCTCAAGTTCATTTCATTTATGTTTCTGCTCCTGAAATAATGGGTAAATTTGTTGGAGAAGCAGAAGAGAGAGTAAGAAATTTATTTAAAGATGCGCAAGAAAATGCTCCTTCAATTATTTTTATTGATGAAATTGATTCGATTGCACCTAAGCGTGATGAAGTTGTTGGAGAAGTTGAAAGAAGAGTTGTAGCGCAAATACTTTCACTAATGGATGGACTTGAAGGAAGAGGCGAAGTAATAGTAATGGCTGCAACAAACAGAGTAAATTCAATTGATGAAGCACTAAGAAGACCAGGAAGATTTGATAGAGAAATAGAATTTACAGTTCCTGACAAAAAAGCAAGAGAGCAAATACTTAACATTCACACAAGAGGAATGCCACTTGAAGTTGAAAGTGAAGGAAAAGTTGATTTGAATTATTTTGCTTCACTTACTCACGGTTTTGTTGGAGCAGATTTACAAGCACTTTCAAAAGAAGCTGCGATGAAAGCTTTGAGAAGATATTTGCCACAAATTGATTTAGAGGATGAAACAATTCCTCCTGAAATTTTGGAAAAATTAAAAATTACTCAAGCTGATTTTGTTGAAGGGTTAAAAGATGTTCAACCAAGTGCATTGCGTGAAGTTGCAATTGAAGTTCCAAATATTAAATGGAGTCAGATTGGTGCTCTTGAAAGTGTAAAGCAAGAATTAAAGCAAGCAGTTGAGTGGCCAATTAAAAATCCAGGCGTGTTTAAAGAAATGGGGATCAGACCCCCTAAAGGAATTTTATTATATGGCCCACCTGGTACTGGAAAAACTT
Organism: uncultured archaeon; assembly: GCA_964605745.1. Classification (GTDB taxonomy): domain Archaea; phylum Iainarchaeota; class Iainarchaeia; order Iainarchaeales; family JAAZKV01; genus JAAZKV01. The sequence goes on from CAZSDT010000052.1 coordinate 955, forward strand.
TACTTGCAAAAGCAGTTGCAACAGAATCAGAAGCAAATTTTATTTCTATTAAAGGTCCTGAATTAATGAGTATGTGGGTTGGTGAAGGAGAAAGAGGAGTTAGAAAGATTTTCAAGAAAGCCCGACAAGTTGCTCCTTGTGTAGTATTTTTTGATGAGTTTGATGCAATTGCTCCTAGACGTGGAAATGAAATAGGAAATAATTCAGGAGAAAGAATGGTGAATCAATTGCTTACTGAACTTGATGGTGTGGAAGTTCTAAATGATGTTGTGTTTATTGCAGCAACAAATCGACCAGATTTAATTGACCCAGCTTTGCTTAGACCAGGAAGAATTGATAAGTTAATTATAGTTCCTGCTCCTGATGAAGAAGCAAGGGAAGCAATTTTGAAAGTTCATACAAAGAATATGAAGATTGATAAAAGTGTTTCATTAAAAGAAATTGCAGAAAAAACAAAAGGATTTTCAGGAGCTGATTTAGAAGGTTTAGTTAGAGAAGCTGCTTTGTTAGTATTGCAAAATAATAATATGAAACCAGATTTGATTAGAATGAAAGATTTTGATGAAATATTAAAGAAAATGAATCCTACAATTAAGGAAGAAAGTGAGAAAGCTTACGAAGAATTTAAAGAAAAGGCAAGAGATTTTAAGCCAAGTTACGTTGGATAAAATGTTTTATAAAAATTATTCTAAAAAATATTATAAAAAATTATTCTAAAAAAATTAATTTTATAAAAAACTAGTTTTAAATTTCTAAAAAAACAATCCTGGCAAGAATACAAATATTGCGCTTATTCCAAAGAATACTGCCCAAATTAATTTATTCCAAGCAAATACTTTTGATCCATCAAGCATTAAGATTGGGAGTAAATTGAATAAAGCAAAAAAGAAATTTATTTGTCCAGCAAGTGAAAATACAGTGTTAAGAAAATCTCCTTTGAACATGTTTGCAATAAGCATTAATAATAACCCAAGAACCAAATTAGTTATTGGCCCAGATAGTGAAATTATTCCGTTTTGTTTTACAGAAACTTTTTCAGCAAAAAAGTATGTTGCTCCTGGTGCAGCAAAAATAAAACTTCCTTGTGTAATTATTGCAAGTGCTACCGCAATTACTAATCCTTGGTACCATGCTCTGTATTCAGAATGAAATCCGTAGTACTTAGCAGCTTCTCTGTGTGCTAATTCATGCAATACAAATCCTGTCCCAACAGCAATTAATGCAATAGGAAATGAAATTAATAAATTTGAAATATTAAAAAACACTGGGTTAATCATTATAGCAAATGCTAAACTAAGTGTAAGCCAAGAGATGACCAAATCTTTTTTTTCTTGTGGTGAAAAATAAAGTAATCCTTTTTTTTCAGTACTCATAATTATCTTAATCAATGAGAATCTTTAAATAACTACCAATTTGTCTCGCTTCGTCATTTAACGAAATCGTGTAAAGCTTTTTATTCACTCGAAAACGAGTTCTTTTTGTGATTTGATGAGTTCTAAAAAAATATTTTTTGAAAATAAAGCACAGATTTCAGTGGAACTAATAATAGTATTAGCTGCAGTTGTTGCAGTAGTATTGATTTTGGTTTCACAGCTTCAAGCAACGAGTGAAGAAGGAAGTAAAAAGCTTGGAGAAACTTCTGATAGTATTTTCAAAAAGATTGATGATATAAAGTAATTTTTGTTTTTGAGGGTGATTTTTTGTGAGTTACTCAAAAACAAATTTTTTTTCTTTAAATCAATGCGGTCAATCTTCACTAGAGTACCTATTGATATTAACTGCGTTTTTTTCAATTTTAGGTGTAACTCTTCCAGTTGCTTTTAATACAATGGAATCTTTTTTAGGTGCAAGTGATGATTTACTCGCAAAATCAATTGCGACTGAATTAATTGAAAATATTTCCTTAATGTCTTTTCTGGGTGAGGGTTCAGAAAAAACTTTTGAATATTTTCCAGTAAAAAGTATTTCATTTTCTTCATCAGGAACAAAATTAAATATTACAACAAATTCAAAATCTTTTGAAGTAGAAACAAATTATGTTCAAGTTATTCCAAAAATAAATTTTGAAAAAAAGTTTTTAATTACTTTATCAAAAACAAATAAAGGAATTATTGTTTCATTTGAAAATTAATTTTTTTTTTATTCTATTTTTTGTTCAATCATAACAAACAATTATTGTTATTTTGTTTTCAATAAGAAAATCATTTAAAATAATTCCTTGGGTTGCAATTTTATTTTTTCCACTGCATTTTTGCTGATTAAGCTCTATATCATTAAGTTTTACAATTGCTTTTTCTTGAAAAATTAGTTTTGTATCATTAATCATTTCAATTTCTGTTGGGTAACTTTGGCTCCAAACCCTCAATAAATCATTTGATTGCTGAAGTATGAGTAATTCTTCTAAATTTGTATTTTTTTGTTCAGGTATTGCAAATAACATTAGTGCAAATAGCAAAAGAGTTAGTGTTGATTCAAAAGTAAAAACAAATCCTTTGTTCAATTCTCTTCTGTTTTGCAAGTTTTCACCTCAATAATTGCTTTAACTCCATCAATAAGTGCAAATCGTTTTATGTTAGTACAATTTTTTGCGAATTCTTCACTTAGAATAATAATTTCTTTTTGATTTGTGCTTGAAAAAGTAATTGCAATATTTTTAACAAAAAAATTTCCTAAAGATAATGGTTTAGAGTTTGTTTTGATTTGTAAATAATTTAAGTTATTAGTTAGAACCCTTTTTTTGCTAGTGTCATAGTTGCATGCTCCAAGTAAAGCATTTTCTTCGTTTTGGTTTTTCACCATCGAATCAATTATAAAAATTGCTTTCTCATCTAATTCAATTTGTTCAATTTTTCTTTCTTCGTTTAAAGAAATATTTGACATATATGAAACAAAAATTAAGGTTGTAACTAATGCAATAATAAATGCAATTAGTGCATCAGTTGAAAAAATAATTCCTTTCTCATTTGAGTAAAAGAATCTTTTTTCTTTTTGTTTTATTTTATTTGTAATGTTCAAATGTATCCACGCTCAAAGTTAATCCGCTATTTGCTTTTGTAATAATTATTGAATTTCTGTCCGCATTATTTACTTTAGAATTTACTATGTTTTCATTCGCGGTGCAGTTTAGTTTGTCAGTGTATTCTTTTGCAGAGTTGCTTATTATTGAATCAATAATAAATGCACAATTGAGTGAATTAGTTTTTGCGAGTAATATGTTAGTTGTGTTTTGAAAATTTTCTTTTTGTAGGTTAATTGTTTGCAATAAAATTCCAAAACTTGCAGTTAGTGCAATTATTGCAATTAATGCTTCAATTGAATTCATTTTACACCACTTTCATAATAGTTTTTGTATAATTTGTAGGAAAAATAAATTCGCTAATTAATTTGTTTTTAAAAATTTGTTTTAGTTGTGTTGTGGGTATATTTTGTGCATAAACATATTCTGCATAAATAAAATATTCGCTTTTGAGTAATTGAACTGAACTATTTTGATTCAAAAAAGCTGTGCTTAATTCGTTTGTTGATCCGTTAAATAAATACACTTTTGTTTTTTTATTTAAATAATCAAAAAGTGCAGAGTTAATTGATTTTTTGGCAGTTGATGTGTTAAAGTTTTGTAAAATTATTTGTTCATTTAATTTTACATTAATTATTTTGTCCACATTGTTTTCAATCAAGGTTCTTTCTTTATTTGCGGTTTCCGCTTTAATTAATTCATTTTTTGTTTTTTCCATAGTTTCATTGTTTTGGTTTAATTGGATTGTAAAAAATAAAAGTAGAACACTCATTGCAAGCATTAGTGCAAATCCAACGAATCCTTTTTTATTCATTTAATAACTTTTTTTGAGTTTGGTTAAAAGCTTTTAGTTTTTTTCGTCAATTGTTGACTAAAAAAGTTTGGATTTTTATTTATTTGCAAAGTACAAATTGTAAATATTTGTTTTACAATATGAATACAAATAGTACCATTAACAAAAACACAGCTGTTGCAAATGCCCTATTGTAATAAGCTAAAGCCCCTGCTAGTGCGGGTAGTATTATTGCAAGCATTGCTTGGTTTGGGTAGTGTTGTACAACAGCCATTCCAATAAATGCCCCTATTGCTAAAATAAAGAATAGGAATGCTACAAAGTGCGGTAGTGTATCAACAGCTTTTTTTTGGAGTTTTGTAAAGTATGCATCTAGTGTTTTTTGTATTTCTACCATAAATATTCCCTCAACTAACTTTTTTTGTTTCGCCCATTTTTAGCCAATATATGCCTTTTCTATATTAACTCATTCTAACG
>CAZSDT010000053.1:0-4923 GCA_964605745.1 uncultured archaeon
AGCAGTTGGTCGAATTGGCGTTCCTGGTTTAATTTTTATTTCTATTAATCCTTTCATTCCTTTTGTTTTTAGTATTTGTGCAATTTCTCCTAAATCAGAATCAACATTGTAAGCACTTTCAATTTTTTCTCTTAATTCAACTTTTAGTTTTCTTCCTTCATCTTCAATTTCTTTTTCTTCTTTTTTATTTGAAGCATTTTCTTTTTTTGTTTTCAATTCATCTTGCTCTTCTTTAGTAAACATCATTGCATAAGCATCCATTATAGTTGGATCTCCAACTCCTAATCTTATATTTCCTAATGGGATTCTTGCAATATATCTTGCTTCAATGGGTGTTGCATAATTAAATAATTCTGCCAAAATTTTAATTTTTAGTTCCTGACTGCCTGCCCCTTCGCTTGCTGACATTTTTTTTAAATTCGCAAAAACTTTTTCCACGTTAAGTTCTTGGGTTTGTAATGATAATTGTTTTTTATTTTTAATAAATTCTTCAGCAACACTTCCCAAATCACCTAATTTATTAAAAGCTCTATCCACTTCTTCTCTATTAAATCCACTCGCTTTTGCAATTCCTTCTGTAATTAATTTTTCTCCAAAACCAATTTCTTTTCCTTCAAATTGTGGAGCAACTCTTCCTTGAATTAAATAAACAACTTTTTTTGCGTCTTCAATTGGAGTTTTATAAAATAACTCAGCCAAATAATCCGTCATCACTAACCTTGAAGAGGAATTCTCGATTTTGTCAAAGTATTCTGCTACTATTCTAAAAAGCATTTTTTCACTTTCTTTTAATTAATATTTTATATTTCTATTAATTTATAATAGAGTAATTAATCTTTTATATTGCATTAGGGCTTGTTATATTTAATTGGTGTGTAAATGGCTTGGGGATTTGAATATTTTGTTTATTGGGATCCTTTTTACTGGGGTGCACAAGGGTTAATAATGAATTTTATTATTTGGACCCTTTTTGCTTATTTGAGTGCAAGGGGAGCTAGCGATAAACCTCTTGAGGATGCAATGCGGGTAATGGGTTATACTTTTGGTGCTGGATTGTTAATGGATTTTATGCTATTTCCTTCAATGATAGTTGGTTTGGGTATGATTGTTGCTTATATTTTAGCAACTAAATATGTAGTTAAGTGGAATTGGGGTATAACAGTTTTTGTAATGGTTACTGTTTCAATAAATTTATGGATTTCAGCAATAGTTGCAGAACCAGTTAAATCAATTTTTCTTTGGGGAGTAATTCTTTTGATGCTTTTTATTAGAAGTCAGGAAAGGATTAGAAAAAATAAAATTGCTGCCGAAAAGAAAGTTGAAAAGAAATAATTTTTTTAAATTAATTTTTTTATTTTTTGTTTGTGTTTTTTAAAGCATACAAACTTTTTTATCTTCTTTAGAATTTTTAGTTCCCCATTTAGTTGGGTATTCCCCATTTATACAAGCCAAACACAATTCAGTTTTATCAATTCCAATTGCTTTGAGAAGGCCTTCCATTGTTTGGTATCGAACACTATTTGCTCCAATTTCTTTAGCAATTTCTTCTTCATTTTTGTTCGCTCCAATTAATTCTTTTCTAGTGCTCATATCAATTCCGTAGTAGCAGGGAGAAATTATTTTCGGGCAGGATACTCTAACATGTATTTCTTTTGGTTTGCCATATTTTTGTATGTAATTTACAATGTTTTTTAGAGTTGTTCCTCTTACAATGCTATCTTCAATTAAAAATACTTTTTTTCCTTCAAAGATTTGTCGTATTAGCATAAATTTTTCTTTTACTTTTGCACTCCTGTCACTTGATTGGATAAATGTTCTTCCAACGTAACGGTTTCTGATTAGTCCTTCTTTGAATTGAACATTTAACTCTTCTCCAAATCCATGTCCTGCGGGAGTACTTGAATCAGGTACTGCTACAACAACACTATCTTGAGTAATTTCTTCTTTTTCATTTTTTGCAAGTTCTTTTCCTAAATTGTATCTAACATCATAAACTAATTTTTTTTCAATTGTACTTGCGGGGTGTGCAAAATAAACCCATTCAAAAAAACAATGTGCTCTTTTTGGTGAATTTGCATATTGAACTAATTTGTGAGAATTATTTTCAATTACAATTGCTTCTCCTGCCTTAATATCAATTGGATTTTCAAATCCAATATTTTCTAACGCCACGCTTTCAGAAGCAAATGCAATTTCTCCATCCTTTATTGCATAACACAAGGGTTTGATTCCCAAGGGATCTCTTGCAGCAACTATAGTTCCTTCTGCATTTATTATTGCTAAATTGTATGCTCCGTCAAGTTTTTCACTGATTTTTTTTAATGCATCAGTAATAGTATGATTATCTTTTAGTTCTTTTGCAATTAAAAGCAAAATTGCTTCTGTATCAGTTTTTCTCATTAAGTGGTAGTTGTTTTTTTCAAGTTCTGTTTTTATGTGTTCATAATTTGCAATGTTTCCATTAAAGACAAGGGAGAACCATCTATTTTTTTTTCCATGCAAGTGTTCAAATGGTTGGGCGTAAGTTTGGTCATCTCCTCCGCAAGTAGCATATCTAACATGTCCAATTCCTTTAGTTGATTGCATTTTCTGCATTATTGAATTAAATTTTGCATTGTGCTCTGCTCTAAAAACATTATTAACAAGTCCAATATCTTTGTGGGTTTTTAGGATTATATTTTCATTAGGGTGATAAGTAGTGATTCCTGCAGAGAGTTGTCCTCGGTGCTGCATTTGGATTAGCATTTTGTATAATTCAATTTGTGCGTTTTTTTTTAAATGTACTCCGCAGATTCCGCATTCTTCGTGCATACGAGAAATTAACTTATCCGTTAGGAATAAATACCAATATTAAAGAACAAAAATTAATGAGTTTTTTTGTCCTTTAATAGTCATAAAAAGACCTAACTTAATGTTTTTTTGATAATAATACAATAAATTTCTTTTTTTCTAAAAAATGAAAAGTATTAATACTCTTTTATTGTGTAGTTTTGTTATGAATCCTAAAGTTTTAGTTGCTGGTAGTATTGGACTTGATAGTGTTAAAACTCCTTTTGGGGAAGTAAAGGATGAAATTGGTGGTTCGGGTATTTTTGCTTCCTTAGCTTGTTCTATTTTTTCAAAAACTGCTTTAATGGGTATAGTTGGAAATGATTTTCCGCAAGAGAAGTTAAAGATTTTAGAAAATAAAAAAATTGATTTAAGTGCAGTGCAAAAAAGTTCTAAACCTAATATGCGTTGGGTTGCTCATTATGATTTGGATATTAATATTGCTCACACGGATTCATTTGCTTCAAATTCTTTAGACGATTTGAGTGGAGTAGTTCCTCAAAATTTAAAAAATATAAAGTATGCTTTTTTAGGAAATTTCTCCCCAAGTAAACAAAAATCAATTTTAAATTCATTTGAAAAAAAACCTCTTCTTGCTGTATCTGATACAATGAATTATTACATTAGTTCAGAAAAAAATAATGTTCTTGATATGGTGAAGTACGCTGATATTGCTTTAATGAATGATGCAGAAGCTAGGCAGTTATTTAACACTCCTAATTTAGTTGTAGCTGCAAAAGAGATTTTAAAATTGGATTCAAAATATGCAATAATAAAAAAAGGAGAGAATGGTTGTGTATTATTTTCTGAAAAAAATTATTTCTCTTGTCCAGGATATCCTTTAGAGAATGTAAAAGATCCAACTGGTTGCGGGGATAGTTTTGCTGGTTCCTTAATTGGATATTTAGCAAGTAGCGAAGATTTTTCAGAGAAAAATATGCGTAAAGCGATTGTTGTAGCAAGTGCAGTTGCTTCATTTAATGCAGAATCATTTTCGTTTTACAAATTAGCAGAAATTTCAAAAAAAGATGTAATGAATAGAGTAAAAGAGTTTAAGGAATTTGTAAAATTTTAATTTTGTTTTTTTAATTTTTCTTCTTAAAGACATTATTTTAAAGGTTTGTAATAAAGTTTCTTTTAGTAAAGGTGTGTAAAAATGGATTATGAAGTTAAGGATATTAGTTTAGCTGATCAAGGTGCAATGAATATTGAGTATGCTGAGAGTCAAATGGGTGCTCTTTTAGAAGTTAGAAAAAGATTTGCGAAAGAACTTCCACTTAAGGGTGTTAGAGTAGGAATGGCTCTTCACGTTACTAAAGAAACTGCTGTTTTGGTTAGAACATTAATTGCTGGTGGGGCAGAAGTTGCAATCACTGGTTGTAATCCACTAAGTACCCAAGATGATGTAGCTGCAGCTTTGGCTAAAGAAGGAGTAAAAGTATATGCTTACAAGGGAGAAACTAAAGAAGATTATTACAAATACTTAAATCATATAATAAATTTTAAACCTTAAACCAAATGCAACTATTGATGATGGTTGTGATTTGATTAGCGAAATTCACACTAAGAGAACTGAATTAATAAAAGATTTAATTGTTGGAACTGAAGAAACAACAACTGGAGTTATTAGAGTTCGAGCAATGGAAAAAGATAATGCATTAAAGTATCCTGTAATTGCAGTTAATGATAATAAAACAAAGCACTTATTTGATAATTATTATGGAACTGGACAAATTACTCTTGATGGAATATTAAGAGCAACTAATATTTTATTCGCAGGAAAAACGCTTGTAATAGTTGGTTATGGTTCTTGCGGTAAAGGGGTTGCATTAAGAGCAAAAGGTTTAGGTGCTAATGTAATTGTAACTGAAGTTGATTCAGTTAAAGCACTTCAAGCACACGCTGATGGTAATAGATTAATGAAAATGGAAGATGCTTGTAAATTAGGAGATATTTTTATTACAGTAACTGGAGACAAGCACGTAATCTCAACTGAACATATGAAGAATATGAAGAACGGAGCAATAATGGCTAACTCTGGTCACTTTGATATTGAAATTGATGTTGAAGGATTAAACAAAATGGCTAAATCAA
>CAZSDT010000054.1:0-4878 GCA_964605745.1 uncultured archaeon
ATTATAATTGGAATTATTCTGAATATTATTATCCTTACTATTATGCACATGGGTCCGAAGCAATTGATTATTACACCGAAGGGATGTGTTATTGGAATACGTATTATTCTTGCGATAATTCTAATTGGGGTAGTAATCCCCTTTATTGTGAAGATCAATTAAATTATGGTGAATCTTCTTGTACCTCAATTTACAATTGTACTTACACTCCGAGTACAGAATTAACTTACAAGTATTTTGTTAATTCCAATCCAAAATTAACTGATATTAATGTGGTTTATAGAAATTAGTATTTTTGTAATGTTAAGAAAAGCTGTTTTTTTTAAGCAAATAGTAGTTTTAAATACTTTTAACTCATATTATTTTCAAAAGAGTAGTGTTGGTTTGTATGCCCGAAGATAATGTTTTTATTCCTTCAAATAAAACCGAGAGTGGGTTTTCAATTAAATCCAATGATTCTGGCATTCAAATAAAAAAAATGGGCGATTCAATTAGTGGTGAATCAAGTGAAGAGTATGATGATAAAGAGCTTGATATTCAAAGAGTTAATGATGGTAATGATTCTTCAAGAGTAAAGAGTGGTATAAATGGTTTTGATGAATTGATCCAAGGCGGGTTTGAAAGAGAATCAATTGTTTTAATTGTTGGTGCAAGCGGTACTGGTAAGACAATTCTTTCAATGCAATTTTTATATTCCGGAGCAGCTTTGTTTAATGAACCAGGGGTTTTTCTTTCTTTTGAAGAGGATAGAGATCAGTTGTACAGGCAGGCTACGCAATTCGGTTGGGATTTTGCAAAATTAGAAAAAGAAGATAAATTTAGACTCCTTACTTTTAAGCCTCACCAAATAACAAAAATTCTTGAGGAGGGTGGTGGACAAATTAAGGATGCGTTAATCGAAATTAAAGCAAAAAGAATTGTAGTTGATTCTATTACTGCTTATGGTTTATTATTTCGTGATGAATACAAAAGACGCGAAAAGATTTTAGAATTTTTTAATATGTTAAGAAAGTGGGGTGTAACTTCATTAGTTATTTGTGAAGATAATCCAGAAGTTGTTGAGAAAGAAGAAGGAGGAATTGGATTTATCAGCGATGCAGTTGTTTCACTTTATTACGAGCATGATAAAGAAAAAGGAATTAGAATTCATTCCCTTGAAGTTTTAAAGATGCGTGGGACAAAACACACTAATAAAGTTTGTGCAATTAATTTTGAAAAAGAAGGGATAACAGTTTATCCTGATGTTGAAATATTTTAATAGAAAATTAAATAAGTTTCATTTTTTTTATTTTGTTTCAACTGATGCAATTGCTGAAATGTACAAGCTTGAGTAATCGTATGATTTGTCAGAGAATTGTTTGAGTAATTCAATTGTTTTGTTTTCAGTTGATTCTTTTATTGTAAGTAATATTAATGTATTTTCTTTTAATCTGATTTTATTGCTTATGGCATGCATGAATCTCCCAAGTTTTTTTTGTTCAATGTAAACTTCCATCATATTTAGTGAATCTATTAAAATTATTTTTTCTCCAGGAACTTTTTTGTCAACTGAATCAATAGAAACCATTATTCCTGTTAAATCAGAGGGGTTTGTTGCAAGAATTGTGTTTTCATCTTCCTTTTCATTTGTTTGAGTGCAATCAATAAAGTAAATGTTTTTTCCGCCAAAATTATTTTTTATTTCGCTTATTGGAGTAAAAAATGAAACAATAATAATTACTTTATTTTTTATAGAGTATTCTTTTATTAATCCAAAAAGAGTATCTTTGATTTGCTTGCTTGAAAGCATTAAAAATGATACTTTTTTTGAGGCATTTGTTATTACTTCTTTTAAAAAGAAAGTGTTTTGCATACAACAAAGGTTCTTTTTCTTTAATAAAAATCTTTGTTTTCCCATTTTTCTAATTAAGCTTCTTTATTCTCTTTTCCTTATGGGTAGTTATAAATACTAAAAAAAGTTAGTTTATTTATATGAATAAAAGGGGTCAAACGGTTGTTGAATTGCTTCTTTTGCTTTCAATTTCTATTTTTGCTTTATCTATAATTTATTCTTTATACGCTTCTCAAATTGATTTAACAAATTCTTCAAAAGAGAGTTCTATTGCAAAATCAACAATAAATAAAATAGTTAATTCTGCTAATTCTCTTTCTCTTTCTGGGTTTGGTTCTACTCAAAAAATTTTAATAGAAGTTCCTTCTGGAGTTGATGTAAATGCTTCTAGTATTAGTGGAAAAGTGATTTATTTTAAACTCTCAAATGGGGGAGAAATTTTTGGTTATAGTGATGTGAATATAGTTGGTGAATTTAAAAAAATCAATGGAGTTTTTGTTAATGAAGGGTATTATGTAACTTTGACTTTTGATGGGCAAAAAGTTATTCTCTCTTATGATGATTTTGAATTGAACACAAACGGGATTTTTGTTTCAGCAAAGCAAGGTACAACTGTTCAAAAGTTTTTTACCATAAGAAATAATTCTGCGAGTGACGCAACTTTCTGGCTGGATTCAACTTTTTCTTATCCTTCTTTTGCTGTGTTGAGCATTGACTCTGAAGATACTTACTTTACTCTTTCTCCCAACGAATCAAGAGTAATTAATTTCGCTGTCGAGTTAAGCAATTTTTCAAGCGGAAACTATGCGGGTTCAATTGATGTTATTGGAAAGATTAGTAATGGCGTAACTGATACTAATATTACTAAGCAAGTTATTATTTCAGTAGAATCTTTTTTGAGCATTGAAGCAGTAATGATTTTTCCAAAGAGCACTACTTTTAGCGGAGTAGCGGGTACTTCTTCGATAAAAAGTTTTTCCCTATGCAATTCAACTAATTCTGACATCTCAGTTTCTTGGCAAAGAAATTCAAATGGGGATGCTAATATGTTGGAGTGGTTTACTTGGCCAATAGTAGATTCTAATGGGGATGCAATTGAGTCAATTGCTCAAGGGGATTGCACTTATTTTGATTTAAACTTCACTATTCCTGTTTCTGCATTGCCTAATAATTATGATGCAAACATTGTAGTGACTTACAATGATGGGAATATTTCTCCCGCTTATTTTTTTATAAATATAGATTATGTCCCTCTGCCTTATTCATTGTTTTTCTCAACAGCAAACGATACTCTTTATGCAAATTATTTTTTAAGTAATTTTGTAAAACAAAGTGATAATACAAATTATTTTGCTCCAACTGGTGAATTGGATTGGAATAATTTAGCCAGAAACGATACGGTAGAATCTTTAGTTGATAATAATAAAATTTATTATGGGGGTGAATTAAATTCAAATAATTATTTGTTTGATGAAAATTTAATTGGACTTTGGCACTTGAATAATGATTTAGTTGATTCAAGTGGAAATAATATTGCTGGGACAAATTATACTGTTGATTTAGGGGATAATGGTTTTTGGGGTACAAATTCAGCTTATTTTTCTGGAACAACATATGCTGATTTTCCCTATAATTCTGATTTTGATTTTCAACAAACGGATCCATTTACAATTTCAACATGGGTTAGAATTGATGATTTAAGTAGAACTAATGGTTATGTTGTTACTAATAGAAAAGCATTAAATGTTAGTTTTGCTGGTTGGGCAATAGTACAAGTTACAAATTCAATAAGAGGATTAATTGGAGGTTATCCTGGAACAAGTAAATGGTGGCAAGTTAGTGCTCCAATAAGTCTGGGTTGGAATCACATAGTTTATGTTAACACTGGTGTTGCAGGTGAACAAAAAATTTATGTTGATGGTAATTCTTTAACTTCAGTACCATCACAATCAGGTGATGTTACTTTAGTTTATAATTCAACAGCAAAATTAACTTTTGGGAGGTCTCCTGCAGACGGAAGTTCACATTATTTTAAGGGTGGAGTTGAAGAAGTTGCAATTTGGGATAGAGCATTAAGTGAAGATGAAGTTTTGAGTTTGTATAGTAGTGAAAATGAAAATTTTAAAGAAGATGTTGTGGGGTTATGGCACTTGGATGGGGATGCGATTGACTCGAGTGGAAATGGTTTTGATGGGTCTAATACTAATGTTGATTTAAGTGCGAGTGGTTTATGGGGTACTAATGCAGGTGAATTTGATGGAACGAGTAGTTATATTGATTTACCAAATTCTGGAGAGTTTAGTTTTACTAATAATTCTGCAGATAATAGTTTTTCAATTTCAGCATGGGTTTTTCCAAATACATCAGGAGTAACTTTTCCAATTTTAACAAAAACTAATGACTCCATTTCAGTAAGGGCGGAGTATATATTTTCAGTTCGAAATGATGATTCACTTGGAATTACGCGTTATGATAATGCTCCAAGTTTAGGTGCTAATTACCAATATCACACAAGAACTAATCCTATTGTTGGAATTAGAAATAATTGGTCATTTGTAACAGTTGTTTATGATTCAAATTTGGATTCAACTAAATTTTATTATGATGGAAAAGAAATGGATATTAATACAAATACAAAAGGAGTTAGTTATACTGCAATGGAAATAACTTCTAATGTTCCAAAAATTGGAGCATATTTTTTGGGGAATGCAACTTACAAACAATTTGCATCTGGTAAAATTGAAGAATTATCTGTTTGGAATAGAGCACTAAACTCATCTGAAATAAACTATATTTATAATCAACAAAAAGGAGATTGGCTTGATGAGAATTTAGTTGCTTATTACAAATTTAATGAATCAAGCGGAACAACTATTTTTGATAGTGCAGGAAGTTATGATGGAACACTCGTTAATGGTGCATTAATTGATGGGAATGGTTTGTGGGATTCAAATGCTTTGTTTTGTGATGGGTCAAATGATTATGTTAATGTTCTTGATAATAATTTATTAGAAATTGGTTTGGGTGAATTAACTATTTCTTCTTGG
>CAZSDT010000055.1:0-4532 GCA_964605745.1 uncultured archaeon
GGGTAAGCAATAATTGGTCTGCCTGCTGCTAATCTATCCAAATAAGATTTATTTGGTTTAACTTCAATTTTGGTTTGAGTTTTTTCAACCTTAACGATTTTTTCTAAAAAATCCCAATTCAAACCCAAATCTTTTGCAGTCTTCATTACCCATAATGCTTTTAGTGCTAATCCTTCAGCAACAACTAAACCCATTCCTCCTCTGATTTGATTTGTTGGAATTCTTGGTAAATCTCTGTGTGCTGAAACTTCTACTTCTTCAGTAGGAGTACCATTAATACAAACCGGACACCCATTAATAATAATTCTAATTTCTTCATCCTTCATTGTGTATTGTCTTGAAATTATTTCAGTTTGATAAATTCCAATTTCTTCAACGTAACGCTCCATTTCATCTTGAGTTGGTTTATACCTATCAAGGTGCATGAATTGACGTGCATAATCTCCTAAGATAAGAGGAATTACTGTTGAACTTCCTCCAGCAGCACGAATTGGTCCTGCAAAATAAATATCAATATATTTTGAACCATCAGGATTAGTATTGATTTCTACTTTTGGAACTCCATCAAGCGGAGCTACAACAACTCCTTCAGTTTCAATTAACAGACAAGTTTTGATTCCAATTTCAACTCTCTTTTGATCATCAGGAATAAGCCACCACTTTTGTTCTAAAATTTCTTGAAACAATCTAAAGTAAGCTTTTCTTCTGTCCTTAACTTCTTCAAAAATATCTCTAAAGATTTTTGCGAGTCCAGGTAAACCAATAATTGTTTCTGCACGATCCGCTAAATCCACAGCAGGAACAACTTCAACAAAATCGCTTAAATCTTTTCCAGTTGCTTTTGCACTTTGTGCAATTTCAAACACCTCTTTTGTTTGGGTTTGAAGCATTTTAAAATAATTTTGTATTTGAGGAGCAGCTGGGAAAGTAATTTCTTGAGTAATCATTTCAATAGGAGTCAGCTTTTTGATTTTAGAATCATTTTCTCCCGCATGGATTTCTGTTACCCCTTCAACCATTTTTATTTCCCTTCATTATTTTTTATTAATTTTATTTAATTTTTTTATTTTTTATTTTCTTTTTTTTAATTATTTTTTATTAATTATTAATTTCAATTATTTTATTCTTCATTAATTCTAATTATTTTATTTTTTATCATTATCCTCAATATCTCTTTCAACTGTTTCTTTTGAAAAGTGTATTTCAGTTATTTGCCGATTTTTTAAATTAATCATTGGGAAAGTGCATACTGTTGGAACGTGCCCCATCTTTTTTTGAAAATCGGTTTGACCTTCCCAGCACCCAGAATTAATTATTGATGTTCCACGATAAGTTGCATATCCTTTATGGTGCATATCTCCGAACCAAATAAGATCCGGTTCTTCCTTAATCACCATGTAAGCTTTTCCTTCAGGAACATAAGGATTTTTTCCACCATATTTTGGCATTAAATCTCTTTTTTTCAAAAGGTCAATCATTGCTTCTTCTGGTTTAGTCATTGAAAGAAAACTTACTGAACTAATTAAATCGTGAACACTCGGTCCGTGGTAAATTAAATTCTTCAATCCTTCAGTTTCAACCCATGAAGGAGAAGAAATAAAATGAAAGTTTCTTAATTTTGAAAGACGCGGAACAAATTCTTTATCTATTGCTGGCTGGGGTTCTGCTCTTCGAACTGCATCATGCTGACCCGGACAAATAAATACATTAATGTATTCAGGGATTTGAAGCATTAAATCTTCAAATTTTTCATACTGGCCATAAACATCTTTTATTATTAATTCATCAAATTGATTTGGATAAACTCCAATTCCTGCAACATTATCCCCTGTTACAAAAAGGTATTGTATTTTTCCAACTCTTTCTTGTTGCTTTAAAGTTAAATCTTTTCCATTCAAATAATCAAGTAATTTACAAAATTGTTCTTCAAAAAATAAATTTGAACCAATGTGAAGGTCGCTGATTCCTCCAATATACACTTCTTCATTAATTGTTTTAGCTGCATTAATTGGCATATCTGGCCAAAAAAATTCTTTAATAATAATAAAATCTTTTCCCCATTTTGTTCCTTTTACTCCAATAACATTATCCTCAATTACTCTCTCTGCTTTTTCTATCAAAACTTTTTCTTTCTCCATTACAAGAGCAATGCACTTTGAATCCAAATCTTCCAATTCAAAAGCAGTGTGTCCTTTTTTTGTAATCCATTTTTTATTAACCATTCCAATTACATCAACTTTTTCTTTATCTGCAGTCCCTGCCAAATTTTTTAGTGGAATTGGATTTAAGTTGTGCCGAGCTTTAAGCATATTAGAAAGAAGTTCATACTTACTCCTAAACAATTTTAAAAAATCATCCACTTTTCCATTTGAATTACTTTTTCCAGTAACATCATACTCTTCCATTACTCTAAAGTTTGGTGCTCTATCTTTTGCCTGTGCAATAAAAGAAGCTTTTCGTACTTCAACAGTTTCAATAACCGAACTTAATTTAGTTCTATTCAATTTTTTTTCTAAAAGATTTGGATTTATTAAAAAATTTCCTTCTTTAGCAAGTTGATTAAGTATATCTTCCCAATTTTCATTTTGTTCAAGTAGTTGGGTTGAATCTTTATCTAAAATTAGTCCTAATCGCTCTGCATAGTTTAGAATTTTTTGAACGGTTTCATTTGGTGATTGTTCTTGCATAAAATCAACTTGCCATTTTAACTATTATTTAAATTATTGATTTATTGCTATTTTTTTTTTTTTTGATATTACTTTTAGGCAAATCTTTTTTCTATGCGCGAAAAAAAGCATTGAATGATTTTTTATTTCATTTTTTCTTTAGCTTCTTCAATTCGAGAGATTAAATGCCAAATATCTGTTCTTGTGTGATCCGGCATATTGACATCATTACTGATATCATCCAGCAAATAAATTGCTTCGCTCATTGAAGTAGCGTTATTTTGTTTTACTTTGAAAATTGCTTCTTCTACTTTTGCTCGGATGTTTCTTGGCACAGCTCTGTCTGAAAGAATTTCTTCCATCATTTGAATCATTTCTGCACTCATTATTCCACACCTTTTACAAAATTCTTTTCCGCGCGAATAAAATTAAGATTCGCTTCGTTTAATAGAAAAACTATAACTGCTAAAGCTTTTTAAGGGGGTGCTAAATTCTTTTAAAAAAAGTTAATTTAAAATATTTTATTTTCCTTATCCATTAGCCATTCTTTTAAGTTATTAAGTCCTTTTCCTTCAAGAATTATTTTTTCGCCTTTGAATGTTTCGTTAGCATCAAGCATTTGTGCTTCGTTTGCTGCATCAGTTTTGTTAATTACAACCATAAATTTGTGGTGCGTGAAAAGTTTCTTTGCTTCTAAGAAAAGATTTTTTTGCTTTTTCATTTCCTGAGTAGGATCAACTACAAAAATAATCATTCCGCTTAAATGTTGTAATGCAGTAACCGCTTTTAATTCAATTTTGTTTCTATCAAGAAGAGGTCTATCAAGAAGTCCAGGGGTATCAATTATTTGAATAGGAATAAACTTTTTTATGAATACTCCAACATTAAGCCCCTTTGTTGTGAATGGATACGCAGCTATTTCTGGTTTTGATTCAGTTAGTCTTGATAATAAAGTACTTTTACCTGCATTAGGATATCCAGCCAAAATAATACAATCTTCATTTGTTCTAATACTAGGCAATTCTCTTAACTTTCGTGCTGATTCATTGTAAAATTCAATTTGTTTAGTCAATCCTTTCAAAAGCGAAGCAATTCTTCCAACATACGCTTTAGTTATTGCATAAGATTGCTTTTGTGCTCCCTCACCATAACGCATTTCCTTTAAACGAACAATATAATCTCTTCTAATATTTTTTACTAATCTTCCAACCGAAGAAATACTTGACAAACTTTTTTTTAGTTCATCCGTATCCAAAATACATTCATACAAATCTTTGTAAAAAGGTTCCAAGCTTTCAAAACTAGGAAAAGCTTTTACTGATCTAAACAAAGTTTCTTCAATATAAGTTCCTGAAGCATCAATTTTTGCAATCTCTTTACCTTTAACGGAATAAAATTCAGTTTTTTGCTTTGGGTACAACCCAGCATCTTTTCTTCCTCTATTCATGGCTGAATCAAGTAAACCATCAGGTTTTTGCATGAAAGGAACATCCATATAAAATCACTTTTTTTCATTTTCTAGAGTCAAACTCTATATATTAGATAGAAATATTGGGGTTTATAATCCAGCGCATTTGTATAAAAAAAGAAGGTTTTTTGATAAAAAGTTGTATTGCTTTGTCCTGGCACTTAAAAGTTTTGATTCATTAAAAATTGATTTTTATCTTTAAGAAGTTGGTTTTTAATTGTTTTGAATTTAATTATTTAGTCAAAGGTTTTTGATATGCAGGACTTTTACCAAAACAATTTCAAAAAAATGATGGTTATTCCGCTTGTTGTTGCCTTGCTAATGCTTTTTTTTATTTTATTTTTTCCAGGAATAAAACCCGGTGTTGATTTAACTGGTGGAAATGTTTTAATTATTCG
>CAZSDT010000056.1:0-3937 GCA_964605745.1 uncultured archaeon
GAAAATCTCAAAGGAGATATTGCTGACATTGATAATGTTATTAGAAACTTACGAAATAGATACAGAAAAAGAGAATCAGAGCACGCAAGAGCAAGAATAATTTCTGATACAAATGAAAAAGCACCTTGGGAAAATTAATTAAATTAAATACGACTTAACCTAAGCGCGCTTAACAAAATAAGTTCATTTTAAGTTTAATATATTAATTAAACTTAATCGATTTTTGGTCAAAAAAGCTGTAAAAGTTAAGTTATTTAAATGGTTGTTTGGTATATTAGATTATAGTGATAAAATGGGTACTAATTATACTGTAATACTTGAAGAAGATGAAGAAATCTTTCCTGCTCTTGAAAAATTTGCCAAAGAAAATGAAATTACTTACGGAATGATTGTTTCTGCTAAAGGTGCAATTAAGCACTTTGATATTATCTCTCATGGGCAAAGAGGAACTGTGGAGAAAATGAATTACAGAAAAGAATTTGAAGTTAATGCTTTGAGCGGAAAAATTGATATTAAAGGCGGAGAAATAAGACTAAAGATGAATGCGCTTGTGTCAAGCTCTGGATTCACTCCAATCTCTGGAGAATTATTAAACGGAAAAGTAGCTGGTTCTTTGCAAATAATTGTAAGAAAAGTTGATATGAAGAAAATGATTGAAGCATAAACTTTTACTTTAATTTATTTTTTTTTAAAAAATAATTTTATAAAACGCCAATTAAACAAATTATTAATTAAATAATATACCAAATAAAATTAAGTTTTTGAGCAAAAATTAAATTTGTCCTAGAAAAGCAGAGCTTTTCTGGACCAAAAAACATTGGTTTTTTAGGCCCAAGAAATAAGGTTTAGTTATTTTACGTTTTTAAAAAATAAAAAAATTGACGCCTTGTCCGGGATTCGAACCCGGGTCTCACCCGTGACAGGGGTGAATCCTAGACCACTGGACGAACAAGGCAGTCTTTACTAAAGAAGCTTAGCTCCTTTAATAAAAATATTTTCTATGGCAAGGCTTTAAAAGTTTTGAGTTTCGCTCAAAAAAACTAATAAACCTTTTTTGGCATTACTAATGCAGCTAGTATGTAAACTAATACACCCGGAATTATTCCAGTTACTAACACCAATAACACAAACAACAATCTTACAAGTGTTGGATCGTAATTAAAGTATTCTGCAATTCCAGCTAACACTCCAGTTAACACTTTGTTAGTGGATCTAGTAAAAGTTTTAGCTTTCTTTGCAACCTCAACTTTTCTAGACTTTGTTGCTTTCTTTACATTTTTCTTCTGTACTTGTTTTTTAGCCATTATAAATCACAAATAAAACCTTGTTTGCATCAGTTAATAAGGTTTTTTTTAGTGTTTTTTTTATGAAAATAATTCAAATTATGGTCGGAGGATTTAGCAACAACTTTTCTTACCTTTTAATTGGAAAAAACAACGAATCAATATTAATTGATCCCACTGGAGAACTAACTAAAATAGAAGAGGAAATTAAAAAAAATAAAGCTAAAATAATTGGAATTCTTCTTACGCACGCTCACCCAGACCACTGTGAATTAGTAGAACATTTTTCAAAAAATGCAAAAGTGTTTTTTCCAAAAGAAGGAAAAATTGGAGAAGCAGAATTAATCAAACTCGCAGGATTGAATATTAATTTAATTCATTTGCCCGGCCACACAAAAGATAGTGTAATTTATTTAATTAATAATAATCTTTTTTCAGGGGACACCATTTTTTGCAAAGGTGTTGGAACAACTGCATACGGAGGAAATGTTGAAGAATTAAAAAAATCACTAAATTTTCTTTTTAATTTAAATAAAAATATTATTCTCTGGCCAGGACACAACTATGGAGGAGCAAGTTCAACTTTAAGTGAAGCATTGAATAATTCACATATTCGCCCAAGCGAAAAAGCTTTGGAAAAAATACATAAAATGGTTGGCGATTATGAATCTAAATTGAATAAAAAAGTTTTTAAAAAAAGCTAAAAATAAATTTATTTATTAAAATTAAAAAATTTATTAAAAATAGAATTAAATATTTGAAAAACAAAAAATTAATTAAAAAAACTAACTGTAAAAAAAAATCAAATTTAAAAAATTAAAAAAATAATTAAGTAATTAAGCAATAATTATTCTTCCTTTTGGTTTACAAGCTTCACCAGCACATTTTTCAAAAATTATTTCTGAACCTGTTGGATAATCTTCTTTATTTATTCCCTCAACCATTAGCACTACTTGTGCACCTATTTTTGTACAAAGATTGTCTCCAGATTTAGATTCAACGCTAACTACAACAGACTTATTTTTTCCAGCAACTCGCATTTTTTTTGCAACTGCACCTTCAACTAATCTAGATATTACGCAAACAGCATCTATTCCGACAAATTTTTCTGCTTTTATTACTTTTACTTTTCCCCGCACATGCTCGCCAGCATTAGTACTATTTTCACTCCCGAATGTCAAAGAATTTAAACTCATAAAAATCACCCATTTATTAATTTCTTTTTTAAAAACAAACTCCAAGCAACTAGAACTTCTTTTCACTTAATAAACTTTTTTACAGCAAAAAATTAACCAATAAAACAAAATTTTTTAAAAAATTAATTAAAAAATTTGCTTAAAATTTTATTTTGGAAGCGAGTGCCCCCACAACTTTAGTGCAACTTTTAGTTCTGGACAAGTTTTTGCTTTTTCTTCTACACTTATTTTGTCAATATATGCTTCTACGGCAGCTCTCATTGCAATTGCCCCTGCGTGACTTCCTTGTGGGTGACCATGCACGCCTCCTCCAAGTTGAATCATAATATTTGTTCCTAATAAATTAAATATTTTATCAACTATTCCAGGGTGTAATCCTCCGCTAGAAACAGGGAATACTGGTTTTAATTTTGACCAATCCTGCTCAAAACAATGCTCAATTACATTTGCTTTTGTTTTGCTTAAAGTTAATTCGCTTTGGCACTGAAGTACTTCTTCTTTAGGACTAACTAATTTTCCGTAAGCTGTCCCAATATGTAATTGATCTACTCCAATTAATCTAGATAATTTTGAAACACAATTCATTGAAAACCCATGATCTAAAGATCTAGTAAATGATGCGTGCATTGCTCTATGTGCATGTATTGCTAAACCCAAATCCTCGCATTCTTCTCTTAATGAATTAGTTGCAGTCCAGCCGGATGTAACAATATCAATCATTACATATTCTCCGCCTTGTTGTTTAACATATTTTGCGCGTTCTATCATTTCTTGCACTGTGGGTGCGCTGACATTAATTAAATAAGATTTTTTTTCACCAGTTATTTTTTCTGCTTTTTCTCTTAACTTTAAAGTTTTTTCCACTCTTTTTTTGAATGGATTAAATTTTTGACTAGTTAAATTTTCATCATCTTTTAATAAATCAAGTCCGCCCGTCCAAATATCATAACCGACTTGCGCGTGTTCTTCGGTAGTCATTCCTACTTTCGGTTTTGCTACGCTTAGCATAATTGGTCTTTTTTCTGCATTAAAAATTTTTCTTACACCAGCTATTCCAAATTTTGGTCCGCGGTATTCTTTGATTATATCTTTTGTAAATTGAATATCCTGTAACTTAAGTGAATCAACTGCTTTCATTCCAAAAACATTTCCTGCAATTGAAGCTAAAATTTGAGATGGATTTGCTGCTTCAAAATGATCTTGAGGGTAAGCAATTTTTATCCAAAAATAATCTCCATGATTTTCAATGCTATAAACTTTTGCTGCAACTTTTCTTACATTAGGATATTTCCCCCACACATCTAAATCAGACCAAGTACCAACACTTGATTCACTGGCAACTGCACCAAATGCTCTCTCAGGAGTTTCCCATTGTGGGACTTTTACTTTAAATGAAGCTAGAACATCTTTATTATTCGGTTTGTACCCTAATTCAACAAAATCTTCATAGCCAGCCAT
>CAZSDT010000057.1:0-3850 GCA_964605745.1 uncultured archaeon
CACTAATCCAAACATTATCTCCTACTGTTAAAGGTCTTCCTAAAAAACTCTTTTTTAAAATTCTATCGTACCCAGAAGCAATTATTCTAACTTCTTCAACTGGAGCTAAAATAACTTTTTTTCCTTCTTGAGGAACTACTTTACTCACTTTAACTTTTTCATTCAATGCTACTCCTGCATTGTGACGAATAAAAGAATCAGCTCTAATTATTTTCTTGCCCTCATCATCAACTCTTGCTGGCCAAACAATTGCAGCGGTTTTTTTAGAACCCTCAATTTGAACAATATCTCCTGAAGTAATATTCAAAATAGTTTTTGTTTCCCTATCAAGGGTAACAATATTTCTTCCAACGTGAGTTGGGTCAGGATCCTGTACCTGCAAAATTAATTCGTTCTTTTTATCTTCAGGCATACTATAACTCTCTACTATACTTCCAGCTAAAAAGGATTAAAAAGGTATAGCGAAAAAAGTTTCAAATAAACTAAACTAAGTTAAAATAGATAAATTTAGATTACTTTAGTTCAAAAGAACCATTAGGGAGAGCAGAAACAAATTCATCAACTTCGAAAAACAAACCTTTTTTTTCAAACAATAATTTTAATTCGCGAGCAATTATTTCTTTTGATTTAGTACCTTGTTTTAATTCATAAAAGTTTTTGCAATGAAACTTAATTGCACTCAGGGGAGCACACATTAATTTTCTTTCACGAGGAAAATAACCAATTGCACAAGAAAGAGGGGTTTTACGAAACCAATTACGCTCACCATAAATCATAAACGCTCCAGTGCCCATTGATTCACCAGATTTTGCTGATTTTGAAACTTGTTCGGGCTTCACTGAATAAACGTCTGCTATTGGGCGAACTTCCTCCCAAGCTTTTGAAAAAGTTGCAGCAAAACAAGCAGCTTCTTTCATTGAATTTTCTGGAGCAGTAAATACTTCACCCTCAAACTTTTCAGGAGCTTGAATAAAACAATGCGGAGCACCAAAAACCTCTGCGTGAAAATAAATATCATTCTTCTTCATTTTATTTTTTACAATTTGCTCATTTCCTATAGCATCTCTACCACCAACTACAAGCAAATTATCACTTGTAAAAAACCATCTAAAAGGGTAGAACCATTTCTTTGAAATTTTTTCTTTTTCTTTTTTCTGTTGTTTAATAATTTCTTTTTTAGCATTAAGTTCATCTCTTTGAAGAGCTTTTTGTTCAGCCAAAAAAAGAGCTTTCTTTAGCCCTTCAATTTTTCTTTTAGCTTCTTTTGATTTTTCAAAATACAAAGAAGCATTCTCATCAATTGATTTTGATAAATCTATTTCAATATCCATTTTTTATCACACAAAATTTTATTACTTATGCAAAATTATTTTTTAATTCAATAATATAATTAAAAAAATAAAACTGCTCAAGATTAATTAATCAAGAGCGGCTTTCTTTCTTAAAATCTCAATTATTGAATCTGTTCTTGAACCTCTCTTAAAAGTTGGTTCAGTCATGTAAAAAACCTGTCTATCTTTTACTACATCATAATAATTTGGAATCTTTTTTACGTAATTTTCCTGCAAATTCTTATGATAAGATTCTACATCTTCATAAAATTGAAAGCTTGCAACATTAAAATTACCTGAACCCATTAAAGAGTTTAATGAAAAAACATGAGGATCTTTTTTTGCTATATCCAAATATTTTTCAACCAAATCTTTTTTTGAAAAATCAAGTTGCAAAAATTCAATACACTCAAGCTTGTAACCTAATTTCCAAAAAGCAATTTTTGGACCAAATCCAGTCAATATACCCTCTTTCTGCAAAAAATCCAAAGAACTCTTAATTGTTGCTAAGTGATAATCGGTCCTGGTTTTAATTCTTCTAACATTAGATTGAGTGCACCCCTTCTCAAGCAAAGCTTTTAGGATATTTAGCCTAATTTCATCATCAACCTTCATTTTTTGAGCCAATTACATCACCTTCGACAATTGCAACAAAAATGCACCTGTCTATCAGAAAGAAACATAAATAAGTATATAAATGTATTTTTTGTTACACTAAACTGTTGTTAATACTTAATAAGGGAAGAGAATGAAGTGTAGTATAGTGAAAGGAGGGATGTGATAAAAAGTTGTGAAAAAAAAAGTTTAGGAATAGAGTTGCAGGTTAGGCTCACCAGGCTTTAATTTGGAAATAAAATACTGATTCTTATTCCAATCCTGCAATTCTACAAAAAGTTTAAATGAAAAAATATTTAAAAAAAAATTAAAAAGACACATATTTTAAAAAAATTATTTTTTATTATTTAATAATTTTTCATAAGCTAGTTGATTTACTACAACATGAACTGAATAAATTAAACCTGTTAATACAACCAAAACCCAAAAAATAAGAATTGATATAATTGAATCTGAAAAATAAGCAAGAACAAATTTCATTATTGAAACTAAAAAAGGGATTAAAGATAAAGCAAAAACTAATTTTTTATTACTCAATGAATTAAATAAAGACTGAGAAAAAGTTTTGGATAAGTTCAAATTCTCAAAAATAGTTTTGGGGTAAATAAAATAAAAAACAAAAATAAAAACAAAAGTTATTACAAAAGATAAAATAAATCCTGTGTTTGATAAATTAAAATATAAAATTATAGTTGCTTCAATTAGAGAAATAACTGTAACTATTGCCCAAAGAATTACTCCAATTAATAAAATTCTAACTATTTTTGGTTTAAACAATTTAAGTGCTTCTTTGAAAGAAAGTTTTTTCTTTTCTGACAAAGAAATAATAATGGGATAAAATCCAGAAAAGAGTAAATCTACGAAAAAAGTAAAAATAGTTAATCCTAACAATAAAATTAATGCAGTAAAAAAGTAATTAAAATCAAATCCTACCATTTGTTCATAAGTTAAGGATTGAAGAGAAAAAAGAGATTTTGATAAATCAACTGCATAAAATGCACCAAGCCCGTACAAAAAAGCAATTATTAATTTTGGTAAAAATAAAATTGGATTTTTTAATAATAATTTAATTGAATCAGAAACAAGCACAAAAAATAAATTAAGAGATAAATCTTTTTTAGTATGCAAAATTAATCACTTTACTCCATTTAGTTTAGTTCTAAGCAGTTTTTGAACTTACCTTTTTTGCTTTTGACTTTACTATGCCATCAGTTTTAGGGGAAGAAGGAGAGGGGGCAGAAGTATTAGTTGAAGTAGAACTTACTTGCACTTCTTCTTTGGACTCTTTTTTACCCCAATCTTTTTTTGACACACAAGTCATATTCAAACACATTTTGTAAGAAAAGCGCTTTGATTTTACAGAAATTATTGGAGCACTGCAATCAGGACAAAAAGTATTAAGAGGAGTAATTGAACCATTTTGGGGAAGGGGAAATGTTACTGTACAATTCGGATAGGCAGAACAACCAACAAATCGTTTGCCGGTTTTTCCTTTTCTTTGAATCAAATTCGCACCGCATTTGCACACCCCTATTACTTCGCTGGATTTTAATGCGCTTCTCAAACCCAAACTAACACTATCTTTATTTTTGAATAACAAATCCATTACTTGTTTTAAATCAGAACAAGATTTTGTTACAACTTCAATTTGTTTTTTTTGCCCAGCAGCAATTTCGTCCATTTCTTTTTCAATACTTGCAGTCATTTCGGGTTTAGTTACAATATCACAATTTTTTTCTAATGAATCAATTACCGCAAAAGCAACTTTACTAGGTTCAATACTTTTAATCCCACTAATATATTTTCTCGCATACAATTTTTGAATAATTGAAGGACGAGTGGATTTTGTACCCAAATTATTATCTTCCATTAATTTAAGCAAAGAACCCTGACTATACCTATTT
>CAZSDT010000058.1:0-3637 GCA_964605745.1 uncultured archaeon
TGTAGGAATTGTAAGCAGATCTGAAATAACAAATTGTTATAATGCAGGAAATATCTCAGGTATAAAATATGGTGGAGGGATAACTTCAAATATACAAACTTCGCCAGCAAAGTTACAAAATTCTTTTAATGTTGGAAAAGTTTATGGGGATGCAAATGGAATAATTGATTTATGGTCACTAAGTGGAAGTCCAACGAATGTTTGGTGGTTTGATCATTTAGATGATGATGCACTTGCGTGTGGGGAAATTAATGTAATTTGTGGAGAAGTAGGGGACATAAATGAATTTTATAATTCAGATCAAAATGTTTATGTTGGTTCAACCCCTTGGGATTTTGATAATGTTTGGCAGATTAATGAAGGAGAATCTTTGCCTACTCTTGCTTGGCAATGATTAAATTATTTTTTGCTGTTTTAATATTTTTTTATTCAAAAACAAAAACCTTTTATATTTCTAAACCTTTCTTTGCCTATGAAGGCAAGTGATTGGGATTTAATTGCTAAGGATTATTACAAAGAAGTTATTAGTCCGCTTAAGGATTGTATAAGTAATCCCATTTATAGTGAACTTGATTTTAATTCTTGGCAGGATAAAATTGTGCTTGATGCGGGGTGCGGGGCGGGAAGGCTTTTACCTACTTTATCCAAAAAATTTCATTACGTTTACGGAAAAGATTTTTCTAAAGAAATGATTAATGAATCCAAAAAGGTTACTAAAAATTTGGCTAATGTAAATTGCTTTGTTGGGGATTTGAAAAAAAGTTATAATGAGAAAGATAAATACGATGTGTTAATTAGTGTTAATTCTCTTCTTGATCCAAGCGTCTTAAACATAACTAAAATTATTAAAGTGTTTTACTCTTCTTTGAAAAAAGGGGGAGTGTTTTTAGGGGTACTTCCTTCTATGGAATCTTATTTGTACCAAAGCATGTTGTATGTGGATAAGAAAACTACTAACTCTAAAAAAGAAAAAATTATTGAAAAGAAAATGAAAAAGGAACTGAATGAGAAAAATTTTGATTATTCAGTTGGAAGAATTAGGTTCGAGGACTCAGCTTTTCAAAAAGCGTTTTATGAATTTGAAATAAATTATAGATTCAAAAAAGCGGGTTTTGTTAATTTGAAAATCGGTAAAGTGCTTTACGATTGGAAAGAGTGGAGAAAAGCCGGGCAAACTTATTTTCCAAAAGAAAATCCTCCATGGGATTGGTATGTTAAGTGTTCTAAACCACTTTGAATTTTAACATAACAAAATTAGATTTTTGTTCTTCTCAGTTTTGTTTATAATTTTTTTCATTGTTTTAACTGCTTGTACAGGGTGCTTTCCAATAGCTGTTTCTTCTGAAAGCATTAAAGCATTTGAGCCATCCAAAATCGCATTTGCTACATCACTTACTTCGGCTCTTGAAGGAATTTTTGATTTAGTCATTGAAAGAAGCATTTCGGTAGCGGTTACTACAAATTTCTGTTTTTGGTTACACTTTTTTATTATAACTTTTTGAAAAATGGGCAATTCTTCTAAAATCATATTCTTTCCTAAATCTCCTCTAGCAACCATTATGCCATTACTCGCTTGAATTAATTGTTCAATATTTCTTATCCCTTTCTTTGTTTCAATTTTTGAAATAAGTTTAATTCTTGGATTGTTTAACTCTTTTTTGATTTTATTAATTTGCGAAGAAGTTTCGGCAAAAGAAATTGCTAAATAACTAAAGTGCTTATTTTTTACCCAACTTAGGGCTTTTGCACTTTTAACATCAAACAAAATTTCAACACCCAATTTTCTTAATTCATGAGCTATTTTATCAAACTCTTCTTCTGTTCCATACTTAGTATTTAACCTTGCAATATCCATTCCGGCTTTAGCCATTGCTTTAAGGGTTGCGGGTTTTTGTGAAGCGGGTCCAATTGTGCAAATAATTTTTGGTTCCATTTTTTAATTAAAGAGTTAGAAGTATATAAATGCAACTTTGTTAAAATTTAGTGAAAGATTAAAATTTGGTTGATTCAAAAAATTATTTTAGGTAATTTTTTTTTGATTTTGGTTGAGTTGGTTTTATATATGAGTTAGTGTTTATTGCTTTGAAATTCTTTGTATTGTTAATGCATGATTTTGTGCATTGGTAATGCATATATTTATATATTGTTGTTTATTATTTGTTAGTATGCTTACGCGTGAAGAGTTAAAGGATCTTGTTATAAAGAATCAATCTGAGCTTGATAAGAATCTTGGTGTGGATAGGGATTCTTCGGTAAAGTTGTTGAAAAAATTTGCAACAATAATTTCTGGTATTCGTCGTTGTGGGAAATCTACTCTTGCACGGCAATTTTTGAAATTAAAAAAACCAGTGTATTATTTGTATTTTGAAGATGTTAGTTTAGCAGAATTTAGGGTAAAAGATTTTGTTAGGCTTGATGAAGTTTTTCATGAGGTTTTGGGATCTGGGGGGATTTATTTTTTTGATGAAATACAAAATGTGGTTGGTTGGGAAGTATTTGTTAGACAATTAGTTGATAGGAATGAAAAAGTTTTGATAACTGGGTCAAATGCTTCGATGTTGAGTAAAGAACTTGGTACTAGACTTACTGGAAGAAATTTAAAATATGAGTTATTTCCTTTTTCTTTTAATGAATTTTTGAGATTTAAGAAGAAAAGTGCTTCAATAGAATCATTTGAAGAGTATCTTGAGTTAGGGGGATTTCCTGAGTATTTAAAAACGAATGATAAGGATGTTTTGCGTAATTTGTTTCAGGACATTTTTTATAGGGATATAATTGTTAGAAATAATATTCGTAACGAAGCTGATTTAAAAAGTCTTTTGGCGTATTTGTCTTCTAATATTGGAAAAAATTTTTCTTATAATAAATTGAGGGATTCTCTTGGAATAAAATCTGTGCATACTGTAAAACAATTTATTAGTGCTTGTGAAAATGCTTATTTGTTTTTTACAGTAAATAAATTTGATTACTCTGTAAAAAAGCAATTAACTAATTCGAAAAAACTTTATTGTATTGATAATGCTTTGTTAAAACTTAATTCTTTTTCGGTTTCTTCTGATAGTGGTCGACTTTTAGAGAACTTAGTTTTTTTAGAATTAAGAAAACGTCAAAAAGATGTTTTTTATCATTTTGAAAAAAAAGAATGTGATTTTGTAATAAAAGAAGGAATGGGTATAATCCAAGCAATACAAGTGTGTTATTTGTTGAATGATGAAAATAAACAAAGGGAAATTGACGGTTTATTAGAGGCGATGGAAATATATAAATTAAAAGAAGGATTATTGCTAACAAATAATCAAGAAGATGTTCTTGAACTAGGGGCTGGAAAAATTGTATTAAAGCCAGTGTGGAAATGGTTGTTTTCTAATTAATTCCTCTAAAAATATTTTTTTTGATTGTGGTTTAGTTGGTTTTATATATGAGTTAGTGTTTATTGTTTTGTATGTTTAATAAATTTGGGTGTGGTTTTGATGAAGTTCGCAGAGAGAGAGAGAGAGTAGTAAGTTAGTTTCTAATTTTAAGGGGCGGGGGTTGTCTTGTGCATCAGCTCAGGGTACGATTGAGTATTTGGTTATTATTGCGGTTGTTGTTGTTTTGTCTTTGATTGTTGTTGGTTTGGTTATAACTCAGGTTGATA
>CAZSDT010000059.1:0-1921 GCA_964605745.1 uncultured archaeon
AAGAATGTAGAAGTGAATTAAGTCACTCAAATGAAAAATTACTTTGTTTTAATTGTGGAAGTCAAGAAGAAAGAAAATGGTTTAGTGATGAACAAAAACCAAGAGAATTCCAACCAAGAAGAGAATTTAGTGGCAACAGAGGATTTAGCGGGAATAGGGGATTTAGACAAAATGGGCCAAGAAGAGATTTTAGAAGTGGAGGAAACCACAGATTTAATGGACCAAAAAGAGATTTTAGGAGAAACAATAATTCAGATGAACAAAATGATGGGTATAGTGGAAATAATAGAGGTTTTGGTCAAAAAAGCTTTAACAAAAAATTTAATAAACGATTTTAATTAAAATTTAATAATAAAAGTTAGTTATATTAATTTGATTTTTTGGAGGAATAAAAAATGAAAATGGAAATAATACAAAATGAGAAAAATACTTTGGAGTTTTATTTACTAAACGAAAGACACACAATATCTAACTTGTTAAAAGAAAAATTAGTGAAAAATGGAGATGTTGAATTTTGTGCGTATAAATTAGATCACCCTCTTGAAGACAAATCAAGATTTATTTTAAAAACAAATGGAAAAAACCCTAAAAAAGTACTTGAAGAAGCAATTAAGGAAATTAAAGAAGAACTTGAAGAATTTAAAAAAGCATTTGACAAAATGAAATAGAATAACTATTAATCTTAAAAAAATAAAATTAATTTTTTGTATAAAATTAATTTTATTTTTTATTCCCTATTTAAAAAACGCTTTTATAGTTAATTTTATTAATTAGTTTATTAATTATTTTTTTAATTTTTTCTTTTTACTTTTTTCTTTTGATTTTGCTTTTTTTGCAGCAGTATCAACATATTTTTTTAGTAATTCTTTATAATATTCATTTTTTTGTACTAAAGAACTTTTTTCCTTATTTGAAAGCATTCCTGAATTTGATATTGATTGTGCAAGATTTGAAAATTCAGCAGGGAAAAAAACTTTACTCCCCTTTGTTTTTGACATATTTTCAATTGCACGAATATAATAATATGCAAGCGCGTTCTCATCAAGACCTTTTGCTGCTTCTTTTACTGCTTCAATTTCTGCTTTATGTGCTAAAGCTCTTTCCATTCTTGCAAGCTTTTGTTGAACTGCAGCTTTTTCTTCGTGCATCGCATTAAGAACAGTTTCAGGAATTTGAATATCTTTAATTTCTACCGAATCAACCATTACTCCCCAATTTTTTGAGGTTTTTTCAAGAGTTTCTTTTAGTTGAGCATTAACAAGTTCAATACTTGAAATTACTTCTCCTAAATTCATTGACCCAATAACATCACGAAGAGTAGACACTACAAGTAATTGTGATGCCCCCACATAATCTTCCACTTCAATAACAGAGTTAACTACACTTTGATTATCCTTTTTTATTTTTAAGTAAATAATTGCGTCAATTGAAACTTCAATTCCATCTTTTGTAACCACATCTTGTTTTGGCACATCTATTGTTTTAGTTCTAAGATCAACTAAATCCACTTCTTCAATAATTGGCCAAACAAAAGCCCATCCTGGCCCACCAACCCTATGAACTTTTCCAAACCTATAAATTATTGCCCTTTGATAATCAACTAATTGTAAAATCATATCATATTTCCAAACAATTAAAGCCACAATTCCAAGTAATGCAAGCCAAAACAAATTTGCAAGCAACAAATCAGAATATTGAATTGCGGTAGAAATTAGAAAAACTGCTAGTACAATTAAAATAAAGAAAATAATGTATCTAAAGTTCTTGCTGGCCAAAATAAACACCATCATTTGATAATTATACACAATATTAGCAAGTAGGACCTTTATATACTTTACAATTAATCAGGCTCTGTAGAAATCCTATTGGATTTGGATTTTTATCCATAACAAGGAAGATATTGATGAATTTATAGAAAAAT